>DATKVA010000001.1:0-118959 GCA_035530315.1 Rhodanobacter sp.
CCGTCTTTCGGCAAGGCCGCGTAGAGAAAACGCGCCGCGCCATAGGTTTCCGTGCCGGATGTGCGGTCGGCCAGCACGAAGAACAGCTCGCCGCCCGGCTCCTCCTGATACGGCAGCAACTCGCAAGTGTGGCCATCGCGCTGGAACACCGCCTTGCCCGGCACGGCGACCTTGTCGATGGTGCCGATCGCCGTGCCTAACTCCAGTGCGTGCGGCGGATCGAACGGCACCCAGTCGGCAACAACGTGCCACGACGGATCGATCGGAAAGTAGTCGATGCCGAGGAAATCCTTGCGCGCGACCGCGTTGCTGTCCTTCACCCGCAGCGCCTTGCGGCCGTCGCGGTCGATCACATGGAAGTTCACGCTGCCGAAGCTCACCATGGTCGGTGCAGCATCGCCGGTGGCGTGCATGTCGTCGATCAGCACGGCTTCATTCACGAGCCTGCCGTCGATCGTGGCGCCGCTGTCCCGGGCCAGCACGATGTGCACGACGCCGCTCTTGTCCAGGGTCACGCTGCCCAGATGCGCGGGCCCGGCCTTGAGCACGACGTCGTTGTCGATGGCGGTTCCAACGCGGTTGTCGCCTTCCTTCAACCATTCCAGCCCGATCAGGCTCAGCCAGCCGTCGGGTGCCGTGAGCCGCGCGACCCGGTCGGCGCGCCATTGCTCGATTTGCCGCATGTACGCGGGCGTCGCGGCGGTAGCAGCCGGGGTTTGGTCATGCACGGCGACAACTCCGGTAGGAGCCCACCCTGTGGGCGAAAACATGCTGCGATGCGATCCGTGATCGCGCACAAGGTGCGCTCCTGCCAACCGGGTTATTCGAATGTGGCCTCGCGCGTGGCGTGAGCCAAGTATGGCCGTCCGTTTGCGCGCACCGCAAGCGCATAGGTCAGCGGCCGCGCATGAAAAGCCTGTCGAGCTCACCCAGGCTCAGCTGGGTCCAGGTCGGGCGACCGTGGTTGCACTGGCCGGAGCGTTCGGTCGCCTCCATCTCGCGCAGCAGGGCATTCATTTCAGGCAGGGTCAGACGACGTCCGGCACGCACCGAGCCGTGGCAGGCCATGGTCGAGAGCAATTCGTTCTCCAATTCCTGCAAGCGCCGCGAAGTGCCGTGCTGGGCCAGCTCGGCCAGTACGTCGCGACTGAGCTGGCCGACATCCGCGCCTTCCAGCAGTGCCGGTATGCGTCGCACCACGATCGTCGACGGGCCGCTGCGCGACAGTTCGAGACCCCAGTCGGCCAGCGCCTCGGCATGCTCCTCGGCGGCGGCGGCTTCGCGCGCACTCACCGCGACGCTCAGCGGCACCAGCAACATCTGCGAACGCAGATTGCTGCAGGCACGCGCAGACTTCAGCCTTTCGTAGGTGATGCGTTCGTGCGCCGCATGCATGTCCACCAGCACCAGGCCCTGCGCATTCTCGGCCAATACGAAAATGTTCTTCAGCTGGGCGATCGCGAAACCCAGCGGTGGCGCTTCGCCCGCATCCGTTTCGGGCATCGGCGCAAAGCTGCCCGATGCCGACGGTACTTCACCGAGCAAGGTGGCATAGCCGGCCAGCGGCGCATCGCGCACGCCGAGATTCAGCCGGCTCTGGCTGGATTGAGCGGGCCACGCCATCGGCGACGACACCGGTACCGCATGTGACTCGCCCGCGGCCGGCATCGCATCCGCACGCTGTCCGGCACGCGTCTGCGCCAACGCCTCATGCAAGGTGCGAAAAAGAAAATCGTGTACCAGTCGCTGCTCGCGAAAGCGCACTTCGTGCTTGGCCGGGTGCACGTTCACGTCCACGCCGGCCGGGTCGAGTTCCAGATACAGCACGAACGCGGCATGCCGCCCGTGGAACAGCACGTCGGCATACGCCTGACGCACGGCATGGGCCACGATGCGGTCGCGCACCAGCCGGCCGTTGACGTAGAAGTACTGCGCATCGGCCTGCGCGCGCGATGCCGTCGGCAAGCCCACCCAGCCGGACAGGTGCAGGCCCGCCATGGCGTGATCGATATGCAGGCTTTGCGTGGGAAACTCCTCGCCCAGCACCTCGGCCACCCGCTGCAGCGCGGCCTGGTCGTCGCCGGCCACCTTCCATATCCGCACCGGCTTGCCGTTGTGGCTGAGCCGGAACTCCACCGCGCCGCGGGCCAGTGCCAGCGACTTCAGCAGATCGTCGATATGTGCGAATTCGGTGCGCTCGGCACGCAGGAACTTCCGCCGTGCCGGCACGTTGTAGAACAGGTCGCGCACTTCCACGCTGGTACCCGCTGGATGCTGCGCGGGGCGCGCCACCTGCAACCTGCCGCCATCGACTTCGATGCGGAAGGCGGCATCCTGCCCGCGCGCGCGCGAGGTCAGCGCAAACCGCGACACCGACGAGACCGAGGCCAGCGCCTCGCCGCGGAAACCCATGCTGGCGACGTGTTCCAGGTCGTCGAAGCTGCCGATCTTGCTGGTCGCATGCGAGGCCACCGCCAGCGACAGTTGATCGGGCGCGATGCCGCCACCGTCGTCACGCACCCGGATCAGGCGGGAGCCGCCGGCCTCGATATCCACCTCGATGCGGCTGGCGCCGGCATCGAGGCTGTTCTCCACCAGTTCCTTGACCACCGAGGATGGTCGTTCGATCACTTCGCCAGCGGCGATCTGATTGATGAGTTCGGGCGGCAGCAGGCGGATGGCGGACATCCGGCAAGCTTAAGGGAATCGCGAGACAAGTTCAGCGATCGGGCTGCAGAACGATGCCCGGCCCGCATCGACCACCCACCAGCGATATGCGGCTCAGCTGGTCGGAATGGTGAGGACGGTGCCGGCGCGTACCGTGTTGCTGTCGATCCGGTTGGCGTCTTTCAATGCGCCGATGCTGACACCGTAGTGCCGGGCGATGCTGCCCAGACTTTCGCCACGGCTGACCCGGTGAACGTCATGCGCCCGGCGACTCGCGTGCGTCGACCGGTTGCTGGCCAGCGTCTCGCCGCGAGCGCCCCTGTCGTCACTGCGCGCGCTGCGCGATGCCAGCACTGTGCCGTTTCTGGCCGCTGCCTGGGCGGCGAACCAGGTCCCCTGCGGCGGGGTGGATTCGAAATAGCTTTTCACGCCACCCATGATCGCTTTGGCGAGCTGCTTCTGATGCGCCGGGTCGCGCAACTTGTGCTCTTCGGCCGGGTTGCTGATGAAGGCGGTCTCGACCAGGATCGAGGGCACATCCGGCGAACGCAGCACCACAAAGTTCGCGCGCTCGACATAACCCCGATGGGTCGGCCCGAGCCGCGCCAGCGCCTTGAGTACATTGCCGGCCACCACGTCGCTGGCCTGCATGGCCCAGCCCTGCTGCAGATCCAGCAGCACCTTGGCCAGGCCGTCGTCCTTGTCGTCCAGCGTGGTGCCGCCGATCAGGTCGGCGCGATTTTCGCTGTCGGCGAGCCAGCGTGCGGCTTCGCTGGTCTTGCCGCGCGGCGACAACACCCAGACCGACGAACCCCGGGCGTCGTCGTTGATGAAGGAATCGGCATGGATCGACACGAACAGGTCGGCGTTGTTCTCGCGGGCGATCTGGTAACGCTGCTTCAGCGGAATGTAATAGTCGCCGTTGCGGGTCAGCACGGCCGTCATGCCCGGCTGGCGATCGATCTGCGCCGCCAGATCACGCGCCACGGCCAGCGTGACATTTTTCTCAAGCGTGCCATCCGGGCCGCGAGCACCGGAATCCTTGCCGCCATGACCGGCATCGATGCAGACCACCACCTTGCGCTCGCCGTCGAGCAAGGCCGCCGCCTGCTGCACAGACGCCAGGCTGCCGTGTGTGGGCACCGCATGATGACGGGCTCTCACCCGCTCACTGCGGGGGTCGACCGCCTTCGTTTGCGCAGCAACATTGTCGCGGCCCGGGTACAGATCCAGCACCAGCCGGTAATTCGTGCCATGGACGGGTTTGAGTACGAAGCTTTTCAACCGGCTGTCCGCCGCCACCCTGGCGCTCAGTTGCAGATGGCCGTGCACACGAGCATGGCTCATGCCGCGGTAAAGCCCCTGGGCGCCGGGAGCGGTAAAGCCATCGGCGACCCGACTGTCGCCCAGATCCACAGTCAGCCGATCTCCCGCCTGACTGATCCTGTAGTTCAGCTCGCCGGAGGCATCGAAAACCACGCGTGTGTATTCGGGACCGGCCCACACCCGCGCAGCCTGTATCTGTGCCGCGTCGGCAGCGCATAGCGGGGCCGCTGCCGCGATCGCGACAGCGGCGAACCCGAGCCAGCTGTTCAGGTAACCCCTCATGGGCCGCATTGAAGCGCAGTCAATCGACGAATGCAAGGCCATTTTCCCTTGAATATCCATAACCTGCGGATCATTCATCAGGCCGAATCAAGTTATCGACTTCAAGTCACGCATTCCGAAAGGATCTGTCGCCGAAGTCAGCGAGCGGGAATTTTCAAGGGGAATCAATACTTAGGCGCGTCCGCAGGCCCCGCAAGCCGATCAAGACAGTTGCTCGAACAGTCGTTCGCCACGCGCCGTGCAGGCCTGCAACAGCGCCTGGCGACCTGTGCCGGCATAGCTCAATTGCAGCTGCAGATCGGCTGCCGGCAACGCACCGGCGCCGCGTTCCGGCCACTCCACCAGGACTAACGCCGCCGGTTCGGCCAGGGCGTCCAGGCCCAGCCATTCCAGCTCGCCGGGATCGGCGATCCGGTAGAGATCCAGATGCCAGGCCGGCCGCCCCTGCGCCGCGTAGCCTTCGACCAGACTGTAGGTGGGGCTCTTGATGCGTTCGCCCACGCCGCAGGCGGTCAGCAAGGCACGCGCAAAACTGGTCTTGCCGGCGCCCAGCGGCCCGTCGAGATAGATTACCAGCCCACCTCCCTGCAGCGCCCCGGCCACACGCCTGGCCAGCGCGCCGGTGGCCGCTTCGTCGGGCAGGTTCCATGTGCGCCCGGTCGGGGGCCGCTCACTCATGCTCGCACTCTGCACCCGGCAGGCCGTTGCCCAAGGCACGCAAGGGCAGCAGCAGGTCACTGGCCAGCAGGCCGCGCTCCCCCTGCTGCGCGGCATGGTCCCCGGCGCGCGCATGCAGGCCCACGCCGAGGCAGGCCGCCTGCCACGCGTTGCAGCCCTGCGCCAGCAACGCGGCGATGATGCCGGTGAGCAGATCGCCCATGCCGCCCGAAGCCATGCCGGGGTTGCCCCATGGACAGACGTCCAGACGTCCATCCGTGTCGGCGATCAGGCTGCCGGCGCCTTTCAATACCACCACCGCGGCGTAGCGGCGGGCCAGTTCGCGCACGGCCGCGAAACGGTCCCGTTCGATCTCGGGCGTGGTCACGCCGAGCAAGCGGGCAGCCTCGCCGGGATGGGGGGTCAAAACGGCCGGCACGCCGAATTTCCGCGGCTCCCTGACCAGCAGATTCAGCCCGTCGGCATCGAGCACCAGCGGTTTGTCCGCACCCAGCGCAATCAGCCATAGCGCATGCCCCCATGTGCCTTTTCCCAGTCCCGGCCCCACGGCAAGCACGCTGGCCCAGTCAAGCAACGGTTCCAGCAACGGCGGTTCATCGACTGCCTGCACCATCATCTCCGGGCGCGCGGCATTCATTGCCATCACATGCCCGCTGCGGGTGGCCACGCCGACCAGACCGGCACCGGCGCGCAACGCCGCCTCGCCCGTCATGCGCGCCGCGCCCGCCATGCCATGGTCACCACCGATCACCAGCACGTGGCCGTAGCTGCCCTTGTTGGCGTAACGGGCGCGTGGCGGCAAGCTGGCGGCGACCAGCAACTGTGCGTCCGGACACACGCCGGCGTACACGTGCTCGGGCACCCCCAGGGTGGCCAGCTCAAGCACGCCCACGTGATCGGCCGAACGGCCGGTATGCAGCCCGCGCTTGCCGGCAATGAAGGTCACCGTGACGTCGGCACGGATCGCCGCGCCGGGACAGTGGCCGCTATCTGCATTCAGTCCGGACGGTACATCCAGCGCTAGCAGCGGCTGACCGCTGGCATTGATCTGTTCGACCAGTTGCGCGACGGAGGGCTCGAGTGCGCGATTGAGGCCAATGCCATACAGCGCATCCACATGCAATTCGGTTTCGCCAAGATCGCACTGCGCATCCCACAGCTGCACATGACCACCACCGGCTTCCCACGCGGAGCGTGCCAGCGCCGCATCGCCATGCGCCCTGGCGTCCAGCGCCACCAGCTCGACCTGCAGCCCGACCTCGCGGGCCAGCACGGCGAGCAGGAATCCATCGCCACCGTTGTTGCCCGGCCCGCAGTAGATCCGAAGCTGCCGCACCTGCGGCCAGTGCCGGCGCAAACTGCCGAGCGCCGCGCTCGCGGCCCGGCGCATCAACTCCTCGCCGGAAATCCCCAGGGCGGTGAGCGCCGCGCGTTCGATCGCACGCAACTGCTCGACGGTATACAGATCACGACTGTGCGGATGGCTTGGCATGCGCGGATTATAGGAGCCTGTCGGACCGTTGGTTGGCCGGGCTCCTGGACATGGCCAACGCCTACAATAGGCCTATGCCATCCGCCGACACCCACCCTGCCCCCGATTACGCGGCGCTGGCCCGCGACATCAAGCGCTGGGCCGTCGAGCTGGGCTTTGCCCAGGCCGGCATCAGCGGCACCGGTCTGGGCGACGACGAACCGCATCTCAAGCGCTGGCTCGAGCATGGCCATCACGGCGAGATGAGCTACATGGCCCGCCACGGCGACAAGCGCAGTCGACCGGCGGAACTCGAACCCGGCACACAGCGAGTCGTTTCGGTGCGCATGGATTACATCCCGCCCGGCATCCGCGATGCGTGGGGCGTGCTCGCAGATGCCGAAGCCGGTTACGTCTCCCGTTACGCGTTGGGCCGCGATTACCACAAGCTGATGCGCAGTCGCCTGCAGCGGCTGGCCGAACGCATCCATGCCGTGGTCGGCGACTTCGGCTATCGCGCCTATGTGGATTCCGCGCCGGTACTGGAGAAGGCGCTGGCGCGCAACGCGGGCCTGGGCTGGATCGGCAAGCACACCGTGCTGATCAACCGCGGTGCCGGTTCGTATTTTTTCCTCGGCGAGCTTTACACCGACCTGCCGCTGCCGGTCGATGCGCCGGCCAGCGCGCACTGCGGCAGTTGCAGCCGCTGCATCGAGATCTGCCCGACCCGGGCGATCCTCGGGCCATACCGGCTCGACGCACGGCGCTGCATTTCCTATCTCACCATCGAGCTCAAGGGCAGTATCCCGGAAGACCTGCGCGCGCCGATGGGCAACCGCATCTTCGGTTGCGACGACTGCCAGCTGGTCTGTCCGTGGAACAAGTTCGCGCAGGACACGGTGGAGCCCGACTTCGCCCCCCGCCACAGCCTCGACGGCGCCAGACTGGTCGAGCTGTTCGGCTGGAGCGAGCAGGAGTTTCTCCGGCGCACCGAAGGCATGGCGATCCGCCGCACCGGTTACGAGGGCTGGCTGCGCAACATCGCGGTGGCGCTGGGCAACGCACCGCGCTCAATGGCGGTACGCGATGCGCTCATGGCGCGCGCCGATGACCCTTCGGCGGTCGTGCGCGAGCATGTGGCCTGGGCACTGGCGCGCCAACACGGCTGAGCGTCCCCACCCCGCCCTCTCCTGCTTGCAGGAGAGGGGGCAAGCCAAGCCGGGCAGACTCAGGCGGTGACCATCTGCTTGGGGATCGTGCGGTTGGTGTGGCTGATGCGGTTGTGCGCGTCCACGTAGACCATGGTCGGAAGGTATTGCGCCAGCTCGGCTTCGCTCAGCTGCGCGAATGCCGCAATGATGACTAGATCGCCGGCCTGCGCACTGCGCGCGGCACTGCCGTTGACCGAGATGATGCCGGAACCTTCCTCGGCGCGCAGCGCATACGTGACGAAACGCTGGCCGCTGTTGACGTTCCACGCGTGGATCTGCTCGTACTCACGGATACCCGAAGCATCCAGCAACAAGCCGTCGATCGCGATCGAGCCTTCGTAATGCAGCTCGGCATGGGTCACGGTCGCCCGGTGGATCTTGGCCTTGAGCATGTTCAGGTGCATGACGTTCTTTCCAGCAGGGACAGCCTGCAAAGTGGGCCATTATCGAGCCGATGACACTGCACCGCAACAATGGCGGGCTCGTTGCCGATATGCGGGCAGTTCAATCGAACAACAAGTTGTCGATCAGGCGGGTGTTGCCCAGTCGCGCGGCAATCAACGCGACCAGACCGTGGCGCTCGTCTGCGGCCGGTTCGGCCAGATCCTCGGCGCGGCGGATCACCACGTAATCGGGAGCAAACCCCGCGCGCATCAATCGCGCCGCGGCCGCCTGCTCGATCACCCGCCAGGCATGGCCTTTTTGCAGCAGGTCGCGCATCTTCAGCAAGCTGTCGTGAATCAACGGCGCCCGTGCCCGCTCCTCGGCGGACAGGTACTGGTTGCGCGAGCTCAATGCCAGGCCGTCGTCGGCACGCAGGGTCGGCGCCGCCATGACCTTCAGCGGCAACGACAGATCGCGCACCATCCGCTCGATCACCTTCAGCTGCTGGAAATCCTTCTGTCCGAACACCGCCAGATCCGGCTGCACCAGATTGAACAGCTTGCACACCACCGTGGCGACGCCGTCGAAATGCCCCGGCCGGTGCGCGCCCTCCAGCATGTCGGTGATCACGGGTACGCGCAGACTGATGCTGTGTTCGGCACCGAACGGGTAGACCGTCGCCACATCCGGCGCAAACAGCAGGTCGCAGTCCTGCTCGGCCAGCGCGGCCTGATCCTGCAGCAGCGTGCGCGGATAGCGTTCGAAATCTTCGTTGGGGCCGAACTGGGTGGGATTGACGAACACGCTGGCGACCACCCGGTCGGTGCGCGCCCGCGCCAGCTTGACCAACGACTGGTGGCCCGCATGCAGATTGCCCATGGTCGGCACGAAACCCACCGTCTGGCCCTTGCTGCGCCAACCGCGAATCGCGGCGCGCAGGCCGGGAGCGTCTTGTACGGTCTGCATGGTGGTGCGCTCAGGTGAAACTGTGTTCGGCGGCCGGGAACGCGCCGCTGCGCACATCCTCGGCATAGGCCGCGATGGCCGCCGCCACCGAGTCGCGTCCGGCCAGAAAATCCTTGCTGAACTTCGGCCGCTTGCCCGGCGTGATGCCGAGCATGTCGTGGATCACCAGCACCTGCCCGTCGCAATGCGGGCCGGCGCCGATGCCGATCACCGGAATCCTGACCGCCGCGGTCACCCGCCGGCCCAGCTCGACCGGCACGCCCTCGAGCACCAGCAGGTCCGCACCGGCGGCCTGCACCGCCAGCGCCTCGTCCACGATGTGATCGGCGGCGGCCTGTTCGCGCCCCTGGATGCGGAAGCCGCCGAACTTGTGCACGGATTGCGGCGTCAGCCCCAGATGCGCGCAGACCGGGATCGCCCGCGCGACCAGGGCGGCGATGGCCTCCAGGATATGCGCGGCAGCGCCCTCGATCTTCACCATCGCCGCGCCACCTTCGCCCACCAGCCGTGCGCCGGCTTCCAGTGCGTGCGCGGTATCGCGATCGGCCATGAACGGCAGGTCGGCCACCAGCAACGTCGCCGACAACCCGCGGGCGACCGCGGCGGTGTGATAGACCATGTGCTCGAGGGTCACCGGCAGCGTACTGCGATGTCCCTGCACCACCATGCCGAGCGAATCGCCGACCAGCGCAACGTCGACGCCCGCAGCCTCCAGTTGCCAGGCGAAACTGGCATCGTAGGCGGTGAGCATGACGATACGCCGCCCCTGCGACTTCATTGCCTGCAGGCCCGGCACGGTAACCGGCTTGCGGTCGGGGACACTGGCGTTCTGCACGTACACGGCAATTCCTTTCGGTGATGGCGAGCGCACGATTATCCGGCGCGCCAGGAGCCTTTCGGACTTTGGTTGGCCGGGCTGCGAATCCGTCTGTGCGGTCCATATTTCCGCCGCTTCTTGGCCCATAGCACCACTATGGGCCGGCGAAGCGCCGAAAATCTGTCCTCGCACAGCCGACTTCTCGCCTCGACCACCAAAGCCCGAAAGGCTCCTAGGATACTGGCTCAAGGCAATCTTTCGCAGCCGGCAAGATCGAGCCGGGCCAGCAACTGCGCTACCGTGCCGTGCCCGGGCAGTTGCAGCGAGGGCGCGATATCGTGCAGCGGCAGCAACACGAAGGCACGCTCGGCCATGCGCGGGTGCGGCAGGCTCAGTCGCGCATCGTCGACCCGTACGCCATCGACGTGCAGCAGATCCAGATCCAGCGTACGCGGACCGTTGCGCTCGGCACGCACGCGGCCGGCTTTGCGTTCGATCTCCAGCAAGGCATCGAGCAACCCGTGCGCGGACAATCCGGTATCCAGTTGCACGGCGGCATTGACGAACGGCGGCTGCTCGAGCATGCCCCACGGCGGCGTGCGGTACAGGTGCGAGCGATGCAGCAGGCGGGTATCCGGCAACGCCGCCAGCGCCGCCATGGCGTCGAGCACCTGCTGCCGCGAATCGCCCAGATTGCTGCCCAGCGCGACGTAGGCCAGCGTCACACGGAACCCGATTTGCCGCCGGAGCGGCGCCGACGCCGGCGCGGGGGAGCGCCGCTTGCTGTCGTGACGTGATGGTCGCTCGCCTTGCTGCCGCCACTGGCCGGCAACGCAGCCGCCAGCACGTCCTGCGGCAACTGCTGCGCATGTGCCCACCACTGGCCCAGCTCGCGGACCGCGGGCGACTCATCCGCCCGCAGCAGCAGAAAATCGAAAGCGGCACGGAAGCGTGGATGCGTCATCAGGCGAAAAACCCGTTTGCGCTGGATCTGTTCGAAGCGCGGCTGCAACGACCAGATTTCCTCCATGGTGAAGGTGAACCGGCGCGGGATCGCCACCCGCTGGCACTGCTCTCCGACCACCTTGCCGGCGGCGTGCTCCCACGCTTCGTTGGCATCCATGCCCTGCCCGATCCAGTGATGCGCCAAGTCGCGCACCTCGCCCCACAGCAGCACCGCAAACAGGAACGCCGGGGTGACCGACTTGCCTTCGGCGATGCGCGCGTCGGTGTTGGCCAGGCCCTGTTCGACCAGCGAACGCAAGGCGGCGTCGCCGCGTTCCAGCGCTCGCGCGGTCCCCGGAAACAGGAATTTCAGCAGCCCGCATTTTTCCAGCATGCGGAAGCTCTTGAGCCCGTGGCCACTGAAAAACATCTTCAACGATTCATCGAACAAGCGTGCCGGCGCCGCCTCGGCCAGCAGCGGCCCGAGCGTCTGGAACGGCGCCATGGCCTCTGCGTCGATGCGCAATTCGAGCTTGGCTGCCAGTCGCGCGGCACGCAGCATGCGCACCGGGTCCTCACGGTAGCGCGTGGCCGGATCGCCGATCAGCCGCAGCATGCGGTCTTCGAGGTCTTGCATGCCGCCGACATAGTCGCGTACCGAAAAATCGCTGATGTCGTAATACATTGCGTTGACGCGGAAGTCGCGGCGCACCGCGTCCTCCTCGATCGTGCCCCAGATATTGTCGCGCATGATGCGGCCGTCGACGATGTGGCGATCGCCTTCGCCGTCCTCCTCGCCGAGGCCGCGGAACGTCGCCACCTCGATGATTTCCGGGCCGAACACCACATGCGCGAGACGAAAGCGGCGGCCGATCAGGCGGCAGTTGCGGAACAGCTTTTTCACCTCGTCCGGGGTCGCGCTGGTGGCGATGTCGAAATCCTTCGGCTGCATGCCAAGCAGCAGGTCGCGCACCGCGCCGCCGACCAGATAGGCCGTGTAGCCGGCCTCGTTCAGTCGATACAGCACCCGCAGCGCCGCCTTGCTGATGTTCTTGCGCGAGATGATGTGCTGGTCGCGCGGAATGATCCGCAGCGCTGGCGTGATGTCGGTCCTTGCTTCGAGGTTCAAGCGGTCAGAATCCTTGGTGGGGCGTGATCGCCCTTGATTGCAGTCGGTCGTGGTATCGGGCACCACGAATTGCCTGCCGGTACGGGCTGTGCAAGCCCGGCCACGGCCTGCTTCGATCGGCGCAGGTCATCCATGGCCAGCATTGCCGCACGAAACAATTCCGTTATACTAGCGCGCCTCGCAGGATAACGCTCCCTTCGTCTAGTGGCCCAGGACACTGCCCTCTCAAGGCGGGAACACGAGTTCGAGTCTCGTAGGGAGCACCATTAGCTTTTGCAATCTTCCGTGATTGCTCCAGTTGGGCCGGCCAGCGCCAACGTGCAGCTCGGCGCCGTTGGCTGGATCAAAAGCGGCCATCCATGGCCGCACTTTTCACAAGAGCCGACGCGCTGATTTACCGGGCCGTCTGACACACTTCTCACAAGCACGCCAAAGCCGCCCATGACTTTTGTCGTCATCGATAACTGCATCAAGTGCAAATACACCGATTGTGTCGAGGTGTGTCCGGTCGACGCCTTCCATGAAGGCCCCAATTTCCTGGTGATCGATCCGGACGAGTGCATCGACTGCACCTTGTGCGAACCGGAGTGTCCGATCAACGCGATCTATCCCGAAGACGATGTTCCTGCCGGCCAGGAGAGCTTCGTGGCGCTGAATGCCGAGCTGGCCAAGGGCTGGCCGGTGATCACCGAGCGCAAGGATGCCCCGTCCGATGCCAAGGACTGGGAAAGCAAGCCGGACAAGCTCAAACTGCTGCAGCGCTGAATTCACGCCCATCAAGCCCGCACAAACGCCGCCTCATGAGGCGGCGTTTGTGCGAATGAATGCTGGAAACCGCTAGTGGCCTGTCGCTGGTCGAGGCGAGAATTCGGCAATGGTTTGGGCAGAGGCATCCGTCCGGTAGTGTCGTGCCTGTAGGAGCCCGCTTGCGGGCGATGCTCGAAAGGGGCGCATGGCCGGAGCATCGCCCGCAAGCGAGCTCCTACGAACAGATGCCTGGCAGTAAAGTTCGGCAGACTGCCGGGTGGCTTGGAAACGTCTGTCGTACTCAACCGCCCAGACGCGATTTCAGCGTATCGATCACCTTGGCCACGGCGGCCGCATTGCCCTGCGCCCGCACTTCGCTGGCACTCGTTCCGCTGCTGCTGATGCTGATCTGCACCTGATGCGAAGCACCGCCCGGCGCGTTGGCCGAATCATGCCTGCCGAACCTGAACAGCCGGCCGAAAAAGCCCCTCTTCTTTTCCTGCGCGGCAACGTTGGAAACGTTCAATACGTAAGTGTGCGCGGCATCGTCATGGCTGACGAGCTGCCCCAGACTGCCGCTCTCCAGTATCTCGCCCACCCGGTGATACGTGTTGTCGACGCTGTCGGCCAGGACGAAACCATCGGCGAGCTGACTGGCCGCCGGACCCACGTTGGCAGTGGCTCCGTTCGCCGTCGGCTGGTTCGCTCCGGGGGGCGGAATCACCAGTGCATCGCTGGTCGCGGGCCGATCCATCTGCGGCGGAATCTCCAGCGGCGACTCCTGCTTGGCGGTGTTCCACGCCTTGTGCGAGCGGAACATGCCACAGCCGGAAAGCAGCAAGCCGGTCATGGCAAGCGCAGGCAGGGCCAGGAGGAACGAGGTTTTTTTCATGTAAGCAGATTCCGTGAGATAAGTCGGGCAACCTTCAACCGGCTGCAGTCGCCAAGGATGCCAGACTGGACAACGCTTGGTGTAATCGGATGCGATCCGGGCCGTCTTCCAGTTCGACCAGCGGCAACCTCGGCAGCGCCAAACCCAGCCCCAGCGGAGGCAGTCCTGCCTTGACCGCGATCGGATTCGGCGCACAGTCGAGTGCCTTCAACAACGGCTCGAGTTCGGCGCGGAAATGCGCCGTGGCAGCCGTGTCGCCACCAGTGGCGGCATCGCACAACTGGCGGAAAGCCTTCGGCACCAGGTTGGCCACCACCGAGATGGTACCGGCCGCACCGGCCAGCATGGCCTCGCCGGCACTGCTGTCGTCACCGGACAGATAGACGAAATCCTCGCGCACAAGTTCCGCCAGGGCCCGAATCCGCTCATGATCGCTGCGCGCCTCCTTGATGCCGATGATCGCCGGGTGTTCGCGCAACCGGGCCACGGTTGCCGGCAGCAGATCGCAGCCAGTGCGGCTGGGCACGTTGTACAGCAGCAGCGGCAGGCCGCCATGCTCGGCCACTTCCAGGTAATGCCGACGCAGACCTTCCTGGGTCGGGCGCACGTAAAACGGAACCACCACCAGCGCGGCAGCGGCGCCCAGCGCCCGGGCACGACGGGTCATGGCGATGGTCTTGGCGGTGCCCGCTTCGCCGGTACCGGCAAGCACCGGCACCCGTCCAGCCACCCGTTCGAGGGCAAACGCCAGCAACCGGTCGAACTCGTCGTGTTCGAGCATGTGGGCCTCGCCGGTCGAGCCGGCAACCACCAGCGCCTGTGTGCCGCCGGCCAGCTGGTAGTCCAGCAATCGGCCAAAGGCGGGCAGGTCGAGTGCACCGTCGGCCGTGAACGGAGTGACCAGCGCGCAGATGCTTCCGCGAATGTTCAAGGCACGATTCCGCAACATGGCAAGCCGGACATGTTACTTGCCGCCTTGGCGGACGGGCAAGTAGACTTGATTGGAGTAGTCTCATGCGTCCGCATTGCGCGTAATGACGTCACAGGCAGGCCCTCTTGAAACCCTCTTCGACCTCGGCGCGTTCGGGCAGCGACAACCAGCTGTTGATCCAGGTACTCACCCCGACGGCCAAATCACCGTTGCTGGCGCTGGCCAAACGGATCGCCGATGCCGGCTGCAATCTCTCCGAATCGCGCGTCTCGACCATCGGCACGGAAATCTCGCTGATGCTGCTGGCCAGTGGCACGTGGGATGCGCTGGCAAAACTGGAAACCGCCCTGACCAAGCTGGCTCGGGACGAGAGCCTGCGGCTGGTGCACTACCGCACCGGCCCGCGCGAAAACAGCTCGCACCTGCTGCCGTATCTGGTGGAAGTGGTAGCTGCCGACCGACCCGGCATCGTGGTACGGATCGTGGAGTTCTTCAGCCAGCACGGAATCAGCGTGGAACAACTGAACTCCACCCGCTACCACGCGATGCAGACCGGCGCCGAGATGTTCCAGGCGCAGTTCACCATCGGCATCCCGGCAGAGATCCACATTGCCGCCCTGCGCGACGACTTTCTCGAGCTGTGCGACGGGCTGAATCTCGACGCGATCATGGATCCGGTCAAATTTTGAGGATCGCGCGATAACGGTTGCCTGGCAAGGGCTGTTATCCACGGCCATTCACGCGCTAGTCTTGCTCCCGACACCTGTCGAGGGTACCCGACGTTGCAGACGGCTCATCGATCCATGCTGACCATCACCGTTGCGCTGACGCGTTCCGCGGTTCCGGCAGCCACGCCGGCCAACCCCGGCAGATTCCCGACTCCCCCTTTCCACCCGCACGTGCAGCGCCCGGCCGCCGCACCGGAGCCGCCATGCCTGACATCGGCCAGATGATTCCCCGACTCAAGGGCCCGATCGGCGGCCCGATAGGGGATGGCAGCGAACTCGATCTCGCCAGTCTGCGCGGCGAATGGGTGGTGGTGTATTTCTATCCCAGGGACAGCACACCCGGCTGCACCAGCGAGGCGAAGGACTTCCGCGACCTGTATGCCGATTTTCGCCGGCGTGGCGCGCAGGTCATCGGCGTGTCGCGCGACTCGGTGAAATCGCATGCGAACTTTGCCCTGAAGCAGAACCTGCCGTTCCCGCTGGTCTCCGATCCGGAGGAAACCTGGTGCCAGGCATTCGACGTGATCCGCGAGAAGGTGCTGTACGGCAAGCGCCACATGGGTGTCGTGCGCAGCACCTTCCTGATCGACCCCACCGGCAAACTGGCTCGCGAATGGCGCAACGTGAAGGTCCCAGGTCACGCGCAGTGCGTGCTCGATGCCATCCCCACCCAGTGAGCGCCATCTCCTTCATGGCTTTCACCGCCACGGCGCATCGGCAACCCGCCCTTGCACCGCGATTCTTCCACCTAGGAGCCTGTCGGACTCTGGTGGTCGAGGCGAGACCAAAGTCCGACAGGCTCCTAACTACCCGCGAGGATTCTTCCGCATGACCGGAAGCAAGCGCATCTACGCCCTGGACACCAACGTCCTGCTGCATGACCCGACCTCGCTGTTCCGCTTCGAGGAACACGATGTCTTCATCCCGATGACCGTGCTGGAGGAACTGGACGAAAAAAAGAAAGGTTCCTCGGAAGTCTCGCGCAACGGCCGTCAGGTCAGCCGTTTTCTCAACGAACTGATCGAACGCGGCAAGCATCACGATCTGCGCGACGGACTGGCGCTGACCAACCCCCAGGGCATCACCCTCAAGCACGGTGCCGCGGTCGGCCGCCTGTACTTCCAGCAGCGCGTCAGCAACGGCCATGGCAAGGCGGACAACCAGATCCTGTCCGGCGTGATCGAACTGCGCGACCAGCACCCCGAGCGGGAGGTCATCCTGGTCAGCAAGGACATCAACCTGCGGATCAAGGCGAGCATCTACGGCATTATCGCCGAGGATTACGAAAACGACCGTGCGCTGGATGATTTCTCCCTGCTCTACACCGGCGCCGCCAAGCTGCCCGAAGATTTCTGGGACCTGCACCCGGAGGTGAGATCGTGGAGCGAGCGAGGGCGCACGTTCTACCAGGTGGATCGGCGCGAGGAGGAAGAATGGCACCCCAACCAATGCCTGTACCTGCCGGGCGAGAATGACGTCGAACTGCGTGTGCTGCACATCGACGACGCCAGCGCCACGCTGGTGCTGCTGGACGATCATTCGCACGCCAACCACCATGTGTGGGGCATCGGCGCACGCAATCGCGAGCAGAACTTCGCACTCAATGCGCTGATGGATCCGGACATCGACTTCGTCACCCTGCTCGGCAACGCCGGCACCGGCAAGACCCTGCTGGCGCTGGCGGCCGGCCTCGCGCAGGTGATGGACCAGCAGCGCTACCGCGAGATCATCATGACCCGCGCTACCGTCTCGGTAGGCGAGGATATCGGTTTCCTGCCCGGCACCGAGGAGGAAAAAATGACACCGTGGATGGGCGCGCTGACCGACAACCTGGAAGTGCTGGCCAACCCCGAGGACGGCGGCAGCTGGGGCCGTCAGGCCACCAACGACCTGCTTGCATCGCGCATCAAGATCCGCTCGCTGAACTTCATGCGCGGACGCACTTTCCTGTCGCGCTACTTGATCATCGACGAGGCGCAGAACCTCACCCCGAAGCAGATGAAGACCCTGGTCACCCGCGCCGGCCCGGGCACCAAGATCGTCTGCCTGGGCAATGTCGAACAGATCGACACGCCCTACCTCACCGAGACCACTTCCGGCCTCACCTACGCGGTGGACCGCTTCAAGCAATGGGAGCACTCGGCACACATTACCCTGCGCCGCGGCGAGCGTTCGCGGCTGGCGGATTTCGCGGCGGAGGTGCTGTAGCTCCCGCCCAGCCTCCCTGCCCGGTAGGAGCCCGCTTGCGGGCGATGCTTTGCTTTTCGAGTCCCGATTCCCGCAAGGAGCATCGCCCGCAAGCGGGCTCCTACCGGACAGGCAGCTTTTGTGGGCGGCCTCAGCCACGATGCTCCTGGGTTACCTGGCCATCGGCATCCTGCGGGAAGCGTAGAATGGACATCCGCCGTTCCCGGTTCAGACGCCCATGATTATCGCCCCCCGCCTGTTCCTGCTGCTGTTGCTTCTGCTGTTCACGCTGTGCGTGCTGCTGGTCCATCTGCGCGGCCGCGCGCGACTGCGTTTCGATCGCCAATTGGTCGATCATTCGGCCGTGTTCGCACCGTACAACCTGCTGATGTACGCGTTCTCGGCGGTGCCGGCGCTACCGATTCTCGATCGCCGCGGCTTTCCGCAACTCGATCTGCTGCAGGCCAACTGGCAGGTCATTCGCGATGAGGCGACACGCCTGTTCGACGAGGGTCACATCCGGGCCACCGAGAAGCACAACGACGCCAGCTTCAACAGTTTCTTCAAACAGGGCTGGAAGCGTTTCTATCTGAAATGGTACGGCGAGCCATTGGCTTCGGCCGAAGCGCTGTGCCCGCAGACCGTGGCACTGCTGAAGGCGATCCCCAGCATCAAGGCGGCGATGTTCGCGCTGCTGCCGCCGGGCAGCAAGCTCAACCCGCACCGTGACCCGTTCGCCGGGTCGCTGCGCTATCACCTCGGGCTGATCACACCCAATTCACCCGACTGCCGCATCTTCGTCGACGGCGAGGAGCACGCCTGGGGCGACGGCAAGGACGTGGTATTCGACGAAACCTATGTGCACTGGGCCGAGAACAGGACCGGGCAGACCCGGGTGATCCTGTTCGCCGACGTCGAACGACCGCTGCGCACACGCTGGATGAACGCGATCAACCAGCGGGTCGGCGCCTTCATGGGCAAGATCACCGCCTCGCCGAATACCGACGGCGCGACGGAGAAGACCGGCTTCGTCAATCGCCTGTTCGCGCTCAGTCAGCGCCGCAAAGGTGCCGCACACGCATGGAAGGTCGCGTTCAAGAGACGCCACAGGAGGCTGTACAAGGCCGGCAAGTACGTCGGCATCGTGCTGCTGATCTGGCTGATCTTCCTGGCGCCTTGGCCGATCTTCCGCTGAGCTGTCACGTTTCGCGACAGCGGCGCGTCCTGGCTGGGCATTCCCTCGGAGCGTCCCATGGATCCGCAAACTGCCCTGTTCCAGCAGCACCGCCAGCGCCTGTTCGGGCTGGCCTATCGCATGCTCGGCACGCCCAGCGACGCCGAGGACGTGCTGCATGACGCCTGGCTGCACTGGCACGCACAGGACACCGCGGCGCTGGACGACGCGGAAGCCTGGCTGGTCACGGTGACCACGCGCATCGCGCTCGATCGCCTGCGCCGCGCCAGGACCGAGCGCGCACACTACACCGGCCCCTGGTTGCCCGAGCCGCTGGTACCGGACGCCGAGCAGCCCGAGGCCGAACTCGAACGCGGCGAGACGATCACCCTGTCCTTCCTGCTGTTGCTCGAACGGCTGAGCCCGGAGGAGCGCGCGGCGTTCCTGCTGCACGATGTGTTCGACTACAACCATGCCGAAGCAGCCGCGATCCTTGGCATTGCCGAAGACGCCTGCCGCCAGCGCACGCATCGCGCCAAGGCGCGCCTGCGCGAAGGGCGACCGCGCTTCAGCGTCGACGCCGGCGCCCAGCGGCGCATGCTGGAGCACTTCGTCGCCGCCATGGCCGAGCCCAGCATGGAGGCGCTGCGCGCATTGTTTGCCGAGGATGCGATCCAGATCAGCGACGGCGGCGGCGTGGTCCGCGCCACCTTGCGACCGCTGTACGGTGCGGAGCGGCTGGCCCGCCTCTACCTGCAGATCGCCCGCAACGTCGACAGCAGCGCCGCGCGCTACGAAATGACGACACTCAACGGCGCACCGGCGCTGCTGATGTGGACGGGCGACGCGTTGAACTCGGTCATCTGGGTCGAATGCGACGGCGAACGCATCACGGCAATGCATGGCCTGCGCCACCCCGGAAAACTCGCCCGGCTGGCGGCTGTCACGAAATCGACGACGCGCACGTCCTTGCATTGAACGGCCATCCCGGCCGACCCACGGAGAACCCCATGCCCCGTTTCAATGTCAACAAACGTCCCGAAGCCGTGAAGCCGCTATTCGCCCTGGCCGAATACGTCAGGGGCAGCGGCATCGAGCAAAGCCTGATCGAACTGGTGCAGATGCGTGCCTCACAGCTCAATGGCTGCGCCTACTGCCTGGACATGCACAGCAAGGACGCCCGTGCCGCCGGCGAGACCGAACAGCGCCTGTACGTGCTGCAGGCATGGCGCGAGGCATCGTTCTACAGCGCGCGCGAGCGTGCCGCGCTGGCCTGGTGCGAGGCAGTGACGCGGCTCGATCCGATCCATGGCGTGCCGGACGAGGTCCACGAGCAGGCCCGCGCCGAGTTCAGCGAGGAAGAGTTGATCGACCTCAACATGGTGGTGATCTTGATCAACGGCTGGAACCGCATCGCGATCCCTTCGCGCGCGGAGCCTGGCCACTACCGGCCAGGCAAGCACTGAGCGGCCACCGCCATGGCCTCGATCAGGCTGTACCGCCACCCGGACTGCGCAAAGTGCGCCGGCTTCGCGCGGTGGCATCGCCGACTCGACTGGCTGCACCGCTTCGAGGATTCCACCGGCATCGCGCCGGTGAGCCCGCTGCGAATGGGTGAGGTGGTGGTGCAGGATCTGCGCAGCGGCCATACGCTGCGGGGCGCCGACGCCTCTGCGCTGCTGTGCCGACAGATCCCTGCTTACTGGCCGCTGCTGCCCCTGCTGCGCCTGCCCCGGGTTCGCCGGGCGGTCGAGCGGGAGTTCGCCGGCTGTGCGGACGACCGCTGCGATCTTGGCTGAACCACGGCAGCATCCCGACAAGCGCGTACGGATCGGCCGGATCGCACGCCGGCGAAGGCCCGACACGTACGAATCGGCCGGATCGGACGATCCGGTCGCCGCTGCCGCGCAATCCTGCCTTCCTCACCATGCATCGAGGAAGGCCCATGCCCCGTTTGTCATCCACCCTCTGGCGCCGGCTGACCGGCGCTCTGCTTGTTCTTGCGGCAGCGACCGTCATCGGCGGCGTCGCTTTCAACCGCGAGGCGCTGCACATTGCCACCGGCTCGGTAAGCAGCTCGCTGTGCGCGGCAGCCTTCGTTTCCCGGGTCGATCCCGCGCGGGTCTTTGCCGAGGAGCAGCTGCCGCTGATGGCCAGCATCGGCTGGGCCGTGCGCTACACCGTGGACCGGCCGCACCGCGAGGTGCGCGCCAGCGTGCTGGGCCTGTTCCCCGCGCGGGCGGCGTACCGGCCCGGCCTCGGTTGTCTGGTCGTCCACGGCAACGGCCCGCTGCCCGAGGCGGACGGCCTGGCCGACTCCGCGGAACCCGACAGTTCCGGGCCGCCGGTCGTCACGCCCGTCGATCCGGCGCTGCGCCGCGCGCTCGACCTCGCCTTCGCCGAGCCCGATCCGGCGCATCCGCGGCTGACCAAGGCCGTGGTGGTGTTGCACGACGGCAAGCTGGTCGCCGAGCGCTACGCCCCCGGCTACGGACCGGAGACGCCGATCTGGGGCCATTCGGTCACCAAGTCGGTGATCCAGGCGCTGATCGGCATCCTGGTACGCCAGGGCAGGCTGCGACTGGACCAGCCCGCCCCGCTCGCCGCCTGGGCCTCGCCGACGGATCCACACCACGCCATCACCGTCGACCAGCTGCTGCGCATGGACAGCGGCCTGCCCTTCGACGAGACCGACGGACCGGTCAATCCGGCTACCCACATGTGGTTCCGCGAGGCCGACTCGGCCGCCTACGCGGCGCGCATGCCGCTGGCGCATCCGCCCGGCACTGCGTGGGGCTATAGCAACCTCGGTTTCGCGCTGTTGTCGAAGCTGGTCGGCGATGCCACCGGCGGCACCGCCGTCGGCAGCGAGGCCTTCGCCCGCCGCGAGCTGTTCGCGCCGCTGGGCATGCATCATTCGGTGATCGAGACGGACGCCACCGGCACCCTGCTCGGCGCCGGTTTCATGTACGCCTCCGCCCGCGACTTCGCCCGATTCGGCCAGCTTTACCTCGACGACGGCGTGGCCAACGGCCACCGCATCCTGCCCGAGGGCTGGGCGGCGTACAGCCGCTCGCAGACCCTGGATACCGGCTACGGTGCCGGCTTCTGGACCAACCTGGTGAACACCGGCAGCGTGCCGGTATGGGACGCGCCCTGGGGCATGCCGCAGCTGCCGAAGGACATGTTCTACGCGCGCGGCGCCTTCGGCCAGTACATCATCATCGTGCCGTCCGAGCAGTTGGTAGTGGTGCGGCTGGGATTGACCGTGCAGGGCGGCGGCACCGGCATCGGCGAGGCGACGGCCGCGATCATCGCCGCCTTGCACCGCCAGGCGACACTGGGCCTGCCGGCGCCCCCGCGGTGACATGGCGCCTCCGGTAGCCGCTGGGTGTTTCGTCCACCTGCCGCTTGAACGCCGCGTTGAAGGTCGACTTGGAGGTGAACCCGCAGGCATAGGCGAGCTCGAGGATGGTGCGCGTCTCGGCCGGATCGGTGAGCCGTTCGCGCACCGCTTCCACGCGCAGGCGGTTGACGTAGTCCCAGAAACTGCCGCCCAGTCGCCGGTTGATCACTGCCGAGACCAGGTATTCCGGATAGCCGCTGCGCCTGGCCACCTGGCCGATGGCCAGCGCCGGTTCAAGGTACAGCGGAGCGTCGCCGCCCATCAGCTGCGCCAGTCGCGCCTCGACCTCGGCGTAGCGCGAGGTATCGGTCGACGGCGACCCGCCGCCGTCGACCTCCAGTGCAGCCGGCGTATCCGATATCCCCGGCTCGGCCTGTACCGGCGGCTGGCCCAGGCTGAACCAGCCCACCATGCATACCCAGGCGGCGACCAGGCCGAACAGCAACCCGTAGTTGAATACCGGCAGGTAGACCAGCGCCTGCACGACGGCCAGGCACCAGATCGCGATCTGGAAGGCGGCCATCGCGTCGATCCAGCGCAGCGAAAGGCGGTCGGCGTCGGAACGCCGCTGGCGCAGCTGCCGCCGGTAACCATGCACCCGCACCAGCCCGGCGATCACATAGGACAGGCTGTAGAGGAACAGCGGCAGGTCGAACCAGGCGCCGATGTTGCGCTCGCCGGCGAGCCAGCGCGCCGACATCGCCTGCAGCCCGGCCTCGTCCATGGTCAGCACGTAGGCATTGAGCGCCAGCATCACGGCGAAGCCAGCCAGATGCACGATGTCGCGCGGCCGGAACCCGCGCCCCCGAGTAAGCGCACGCACGTACAGGTAGAACAGACTGCCGTAGAGAAAGGGAAACAGTGCGACGAAGCGGTAGGCGCGAAACCATTCCGGCGACAGCAGATGCCAGTACATCGCCTTCACCGCCAGATCCACTCCGGTCAGCGCCACCCAGACGGCAAGCAGGCGGTTGGCTTCGCGATTGGCCGGACGATGCCACAGCGCCAGGGCAAGCAGTCCGGCCTGCACGGCGGCGGCGACGTAGAGGTAGGTCCAGAGAGTAAAGAGCATCGGAGACACGACCAGCGGCATGGAGTCCACCCGCTTCCCCTGCGAAAGAGACCGCGGACGCCGCCGCGGCCTTTCATCATCGCAGGCGGCTGGCTTACGCCTTGACGCGCCTGGCGATGGCCTCACCAAAGCTCTCTGTGCTGCCCTTGCCGCCCAGGTCCGGCGTCACCTGGTCGCGATCCTTTTCAATGGTATCGCGGATCGCCTGACGCAGTTTGCTGCCCTTCTCCACCATGTCCAGGTAGTCGAGCATGTCGGCCGCGGCCAGCAGCAGCGCGCAGGGGTTGGCGACGCCCTTGCCGGCGATGTCCGGTGCCGAACCGTGCACCGCCTCGAAGATCGCCGCGTGCTCGCCGATGTTGTCGCCGGGCGCCAGACCGAGGCCGCCGACCAGGCCGGCACACAGGTCGGAGATGATGTCGCCGAACAGGTTGGTGGTGACGATCACGTCGAACTGCTCGGGCCTCATCACCAGCTGCATGCAGGCGTTGTCGACGATCATCTCGTTGAATTCGATCTGCGGATATTCCCTGGCAATCTCGCGCGCCACGTTGAGGAACAGGCCGGTGCTGGTCTTGAGGATGTTGGCCTTGTGCACCGCCGTGATCTTCTTGCGACCCTTTTTCACGGCCAGCTCGAAGGCATAGCGCACGATGCGCGTACTGCCCTTGCGGGTGTTGCGGATGATCGACTGCGCGACCTCACCGTCCTCGGACAGCGTCTGGCCCTCGGCCAGATAGGCGCCTTCGGTGTTCTCGCGCACGGTGATGATGTCGATGTTCTCGTAGCGCGACCGGGTACCCGGGAAACTGATCGCCGGACGCACGTTCGCATACAGGTCGAAATGCCGGCGCAAGATCACGTTGATCGAGGTGAACCCGCCGCCGATCGGCGTGGTCAGCGGCCCCTTCAGCGCCACCTTGTGCTCGGCGATCTTGTCCAGCGTGGCCTTGGGCAGCAGATCGCCGTGGCGATCCAGCGCCACCATGCCGGCGTCCACGAAATCGTAGGTCAGACCACAATCCAGCGCGTCGAGCACGCGCAGCGTGGCCGTCATGATCTCCGGGCCGATACCATCGCCCGGGATCACGGCAATCGTCTTGCTCATGGGGAAACTCCTAAGAAGGGAAACAACGAGCAGCGCGTACGGCGGGGGAGAAGTCACTCGCACCAGACGCAGGCTGAAACCCGTCAATTATCGCCGATGTAATGCCATGCGGACAGCAAGGGAGTGCCGCAAAGCGTTGAAAATACCTGCACGCTGCATGACAAAAAACTGCACGCCAGCGCACCCGGCATCTGTGCGACTGTCGTCAGGCAGTACGCCGCTGACGACGCCGTCAGGCGTGATCGACACAGCCGGCTGCACCGTCGACCGTGCCGGATTCCAGCTGATCGAGCAGGTCCACGGCACGCCGCAGATGGGGAATCACGATCGAGCCGCCCACCACCAGCCCGACGCTGAACACCTCGAAGAAGGCATCGCGCTCGACGCCGGCCTCCTTGCATTGGGCAATGTGGTAGCTGATGCAGTCGTCGCAGCGCAGCACCAGCGAGGCCACCAGGCCGAGCATCTCCTTGGTCTTCACATCCAGTGCACCGGCTTTGTAGGTCTGCGTGTCCAGCGCGAAGAAACGTCGCACGACCTGGTTGTCTTCGGCCAGTATGCGTTCGTTCATGCGCTGGCGGAACGCATTGAATTCGGTGTGCCGCTCGCTCACGGAGCCTGCTCCAGCAACTTCGCCAGTTTGCCGCTGCGGTCGGCCGCCACCAGATCGTCAAAACCGCCCACGTGCTGATCGTTGATGAATATCTGCGGCACCGTGCGGCGCCCGCCGCTGCGTGTCAGCATGGCATTGCGCTGTGCCGCATCGATATCGATACGCACTTCGGTCCACTCCAGCCCCTTGGACTTCAACAGATTCTTGGCCGCCACGCAGTACGGGCAGACGGCGGTGGAATAGACCTCGATCTTGGACATCGCAACGCTCCGTAAAATGGACGAATATTACCAGCAAATGGGTGCGCACAGCCCGAAGCTCAAGCAAGCTCCCGCAGTGAACCGACGCGGCAAAATACGGTCTGAGTGCTATTGTCGCCCAGCAATGTCCATGGCCCCACGCAGACTCCCGACGCGCCTCCTGACGACCCTGCTCACCGCCGGGCTGGCGTTTGCCGCGGGCGCACAGGAAGGTATCCGCCTGCCGGATCTGGGCAGCTCGGCCGATGCGCTGATCAGCCCCCAGGAAGCGCAGGATTATGGTGCCTCCATGCTGCGCCAGATGCGTGCGCTGGGCATGGTCGTCGACGACCCCCTGCTGGACGACTACATCAACGACCTGGGCTACCGGCTGGTCGCCAGCTCCGACAAACCGAAGGATCACTTCGCGTTTTTCATCGTGAAAGATCCCGAAATCAATGCCTTTGCGGCACCCGGCGGCTACATCGCCGTGAACTCGGGTCTGATCGCGATCACCCAGAACGAGAGCGAACTGGCCAGCGTGATTGCGCATGAGATCGGCCACATCACGCAGCACCACCTGGAGCGCGCCTTCGAGGCGTCCAAAAAGGATGCGCCCTTGATGGCCCTGGTGCTGCTTGGGGCGATCGCCGCCGGCGCCGGCAGCGGCAGTGGCGATGCGCCGATGGCAGTGCTGGCCGGCGGACAAGGCCTGCTGGCGCAGAAGTCGATCAACTTCACCCGCAAGGACGAAATCGAAGCCGATCGCGCTGGCATCCAGACACTGGCCAAAGCGGGTTTCAATCCCAATGCGATGGCTGATTTCTTCGAGCGCATGGAAGACATGATGAGCGCCAATGCCGGTGGCGAGGACGTGCCGGCACTGCTGAAGACCCACCCGGTAACCACCCTGCGCATCAGCGATGCCAAGGCACGCGCTGGCGCCTTGATCGCCGAGCAGAAGCTTCACCCGTCCGGCACCATCCTGGACAAGGCCCAGTGGGCAAAGAGCACGGCACCGATCCCCTTCGTCAAGGATCCCACCAAACTGCTCCAGGCCTCCGTTGCCGAAAACCCAAGCACCTATCAGCTGATGCGCGAACGCGTCGATGTGCTGGTCAACGATGCCACCAGGCAGGCCACTTATTACCGCACCAACTTGCGGCAGCGTGCGTTCGACACCCCGGCGCACCGCTACGGCTATGCGCTGGCACTCACCCGCAGCGGCCGTGGCACCCAGGCGATCGTGCAATTGCAACCACTGGTGAAAGCGCACCCGGACAATCTGATCCTGCAGCTGGCGATGGCCGGTGCCCGCCTGCAGGCAGGTCAGCGCGCGGCGGCCCTGGCCATCTACGACGAACTCAACCGGCAGTCGCCGCGCAACCGCGCGGTGGCCTTGGCCTATGCCAGGGCGCTCACCGACGGCGGCGACAAGGCTCAGGCGTCTCTCGCGGCAAACCTGCTGCGGCCGCTGGTGGAAAACGCCTCCGAACCGGAAATCTACGATGCCTACGCCCGTGCCAGCGATGCGGCAGGTGATACGGTGCGGGCCGGCGAAGCATTTGCCGATGCCAGCTATTACTCGGGGCGACCGTTCGATGCGATGGAGCAGCTCAAACGGCTGCTCAAGCGGAAAGATCTGGATTATTACGCCCGGGTACGCATCCAGGCACGCATCACCGAACTGACTCCGCTGGTGCTGGAGCTGCAGAAGCGCAGGGTGAAGACCGCGGACAATCCGGACGGCCACCAGCAGTTTCAGCATGATGCCAATTGCGACGCCCATCTCTGCTTTGGCGCCGGCAACGGCTGAACCGGCCAATTCCGGCTTGCTGCCGTTCGATCGTCTGTGTCAGTCCGGTGGCACATCGACTACACGACACCCAATCGTCTGTCATCGACAGGTAATATGCATGCGCTGCAATACCCCGGTCACGGACCATAGGCGGACCACCGCGTGCACAAGCGCATCCTCATCGTTGAAGACGAAGCCTCGATTCGCGAGATGATCGGCTTTGCCCTGCGCAAGGCCGGCATGGACGCGATGCAGGCAGCCGACGCACGCGCCGCCCAGCTGGCGATAGCCGAGCAGGTACCGGACCTGATCCTGCTTGACTGGATGCTGCCGGGCACCAGCGGACTCGAACTGGCCAGACGCCTGCGCAAGGAAGAACTCAGCCGCGAAATCCCGATCATCATGCTCACCGCCCGTGGCGAGGAGATGGATCGTGTCAACGGGTTGGAAGCCGGGGTCGACGATTACGTGGTGAAGCCGTTCTCGACCCGTGAGTTGATCGCACGGATCAAGGCCGTACTGCGGCGCAGCCAGGGCGACGACGGTTCCGGCATGGTGGAGCTTGGCGGCCTGCGCATCGACGGCCCGGCGCACCGGGTGTTTGCCGGCGAGGACGAGGTATCGATCGGACCGACCGAATATCGCCTGCTGCATTTCTTCATGACCCACCCCGAACGCGTCTATTCGCGTACCCAACTGCTCGACCACGTCTGGGGCGGCAGCGTGTACGTGGAGGAGCGCACGGTCGACGTGCACATCCGCCGTCTGCGCAAGACGCTGGAGCCGTGGAAACTCGATGCCATGGTGCAGACAGTTCGTGGCACCGGTTACCGATTCTCGATGAGTGCATGAACGCCATGCCAGGCGCAGGCTTGCGGCTGGACCGGCTTTTGCGGATGCTGGCCTCCTCCTGACTCATGCCCACCGGCAATCCGCCTGAATGGCCCAGCCTGCACCCCCCACCTGGAAATGGCCGACCGCACTCGCCGCCGCCCTGCTGGCAGGTGCGCTGCTGGGCTGGCTTGCCGGTGGGCAGGTCGCAACCGGGGTAGCGCTGGTCGCCGTGGCGGAAGTGGTCTTGCTGCTGACTCGAAGCCGTCATCAAGCCCGGGCCATGATGACAGCAACCACGACTATCAGTCCGCTGCAACATGACCGTTTCATGACACGCACCCGCCGCATCGCCTCCAGCCTTCGCGATTTGCGCAACGCCGCAAGCCAGTTGCCGGACGCGGTCGTGCTGCTCGATCAGCAACAGCAGGTCCGCTGGTTCAACCACGCCGCCGAAAACCTGCTCGGGCTGCGTCGGCCCAGGGATCGTGGCGTGCGCCTGCACGAGCGCATGGCTCCCTCGGAGCTGGCGGGCTGGCTGCAGGATGGCGCGCAGGAACCGCTCAACGATATCGCCGCACCCGGGCAACCCGGCAGCCAGCTCAATGTCAGCCTGCTGCCGTTCGGTCGTCGTCAGCACCTGCTGCTGGCACGCGACATCAGCCATCTGAATCGGCTCGAACAGATACGCCGCGACTTCGTCGCCAATGTCTCGCACGAATTGCGCACGCCGCTGACGGTGATCCATGGCTACCTCGAATTGATCGACCCGGCGGACGTGCCCGAACTGGCGCCCGTACTGGACGAGATGCGCGCGCAATCGAAGCGGATGGGCCAGATCGTCGAGGATCTGCTGACCCTGTCGCGGCTCGAAACCCAGCACGAAGTCGCCGACGAACGGGTGCAGATGGCAGCACTGCTGGCCACCGTGCGCAAGGAGGCCGAAGCGCTCAGCCAGGGCCGCCACACGATCACGCTCGAATCCACCGCCGAGGCGGATCTGCTCGGCTCGCCCAAGGATCTGCACAGCGCCCTGTCCAACCTGGTCAGCAACGCGGTGCGCTATACCTCGGCAGGGGGCAGCATTGCGATCCGCTGGCAACGCACGCCGCAAGGCGCGGTGTACTCGGTCAGCGATACCGGTTTCGGCATTCCAGCCGCGCATCTGGCCCGGCTCACCGAGCGTTTTTACCGGGTCTCCTCCAGCCGCTCGCGCGACAGCGGCGGTACCGGCCTGGGCCTGTCGATCGTCAAGCATGTGCTGAATCTGCATCAGGCACAGTTGGAAATCCAGAGTACTCCCGGCGTGGGCTCCACCTTCGCCTGCCATTTCGGCAAGGCGCGGCTGCTGGCACCAGGTGGCAGCGACGATCACGGCTGACATGCGCGGCGCTGCGGCGTGTATTTGACCCCCGCCATGGCCCAGAATGGGGATCATGCACCGTGAAACCGCCGCCCATCCCGACATCCCCGACCTGACTGCACCCGGTCTGTATCTGAGCCGCGAGCTCTCCGCGCTGGAATTCAATTTCCGTGTGCTGGCGATGGCGCGCGATCCCGCCGTTCCGCTGCTGGAGCGGCTGCGTTACCTGAGCATCGTGGCGAACAATCTCGACGAATTCTTCGAGGTGCGGGTGGCGATGCTCAAGCACCACCATGCCTATGGTTCGGCTGCGCCCGGGCCGGACGGACTGCCCTCCGGCGAGCTGCTGGCGCGCATCCGCAGCCGCGCCCTGGACCTGGTCACCGAGCAATACGCGATCTGGCAGGCACTGATCGGCCCGCAACTCGAGGCCGAGCACATCCACATCCTCGGCCGCAGGCAATGGAGTCCGCGCCAGCGGCGCTGGCTGCAGGGTTATTTCGAGCATGAGGTGCTGCCGGTGCTGTCGCCGCTGGGGCTGGATCCGGCACATCCGTTTCCGCGCATCCTCAACAAGACCCTGAACATCGCGGTGGTGCTGAAGGGACGCGATGCGTTCGGCCACGAAGGCCACATGGCGCTGGTGCGACCGCCGCGCTCGATGCCTCGCATCATCCGCGTGCCGGCCGAAGTCTGCGCTGAGGGCGAGCATTTCGTGTTCCTGGCCGAACTGCTGCAGGCGTTCGCCGACATGATGTTTCCCGGCTTCAAGGTGGTCGGCACGTACCAGTTCCGGGTCACCCGCAACAGCGAGCTGATCGTCGAGGAGGCCGAGGTGGACAACCTGGCCCTCGCACTCAGCGAGGAACTGGTCGGGCGCGGTTATGCTCGCCCGGTGCGGCTGGAGATCGCCAACGACTGCCCCAAGTCGATCACCTCGCTGCTGATCCGGAATTTCGAGCTGGAAGAAACCGATGTGTATCGCTGCGACGGCCCCGTCAACATCATCCGGGCGGGGCTGATCTACGACTGGCTGGATCGACCCGAGCTGAAATTTCCGCGCTTCAATCCGCAACTGCCGGCAGCGCTCGAAAGCGGCAAGAACAAGTTCGACCTGATCAGCCAGCGCGACGTGCTGCTGCACCATCCGTACCAGAGTTTCGCGGCGGTGATCGACCTGCTGCGCCAGGCCACCGCCGACCCGCAGGTACTGGCGATCAAGCAGACCCTGTATCGCGCCGGCGAAGACACCCCGCTGGTCGACCTGCTGATCGACGCCGCGCGCAACGGCAAGGACGTCACGGTGGTGATCGAGTTGCGCGCACGTTTCGACGAGGAGGCCAACATCCGCCTGGCCACCCGCCTGCAGGAAGCCGGAGTGCAGGTGGTGTATGGCGTGGTCGGCTACAAGACCCACGCCAAGATGATGCTGATCGTGCGCCGCGAAGGCAATGGGCTGCGCCGCTACGTGCACCTGTCCACCGGCAATTACCATCAGGTCAACAGCCGCACGTATACCGACATCGGGCTGATGACTGCGCACCCCGAAATCGGCGAGGATCTGCACAAGGTCTTCCAGCAGCTTTCCGGGCTGGGACCGATGATCGAGCTCAAACGCCTGCTGCATTCGCCGTTCACGCTGTACACCAGCGTGCTGGCGAAGATCGAGCGCGAGACGGTGCACGCGCGAAACGGGCGGCCCGCACGCATCGTCGCCAAACTCAACGCACTGAACGAGGCACACGTGATCGAGGCACTGTATCGCGCCTCGCAGGCAGGGGTGGAGATCGACCTGATCGTGCGCGGCGCCTGTACCCTGCGACCCGGCCTGCCGGGCGTCTCGGAGCGTATCCGGGTACGTTCCATCATCGGACGTTTCCTTGAACACAGCCGGGTGTACTGGTTCGCCAACAATGGCGAGTCCGAGCTGTACTGCGCCAGTGCCGACTGGATGGAGCGCAACCTGATGCGGCGGATCGAGGTGGCATTTCCGATACTCGATCCGGCACTGGCCAAGCGGGTGTTCGAGGAAACCCTGGCCAACGGGTTGGCCGACAACACCCAGGCGTGGCTGCTCGACAGCGATGGCCGGTATACGCGCATCGAACCGGGCGAAAACCCACCCTACAGCGCGCAGCAGGGATTGCTCGAGCGCTTCAGCCAGTGAGTCGGCGTTTCTTCAGGCGCGGGCAGGCATGCGAGAATCCACGCTTCGCAATGCAGGGAGCTCGGGCGTGAGTCCAGCCGATCCGATACCGATCCGCGATGGTGAACTGATCGCCGCCGTCGACATGGGCTCCAACAGTTTTCACATGGTGGTTGCACGCGTCGAGCACGGCGAGCCGCGCGTGATCGACCGTCTGCGCGACACCGTGCGCATGGCGGCAGGCCAGCGTGCCGACGGCACACTGGACCCCGAGCGTCGCGCCCGCGCACTGAACTGCCTGGCCCGTTTCGGCCAGCGCCTGGCCGGACTTCCTTCGTTGCGGGTCCGCGCCGTGGCTACCAACGCGGTCCGCCGGATGACCGCGCCGCAGGCTTTTCTGACCGCCGCCGAGGCCACGCTGGGTCATCCCATAGAAATCGTTTCCGGTCGCGAGGAAGGCCGCCTGATCTTTCTCGGGGCGGCACATGGCCTGCCGACTTCGCGCGAGCCAAGGCTGGTGATCGATGTGGGCGGCGGCAGTACCGAATTCATCATCGGCTGCGGGCTGGCGCCGATGCATACGGAGAGCGTGCAGGCCGGCTGCATTGCCTCGACCCTGCGGTTTTTCCCCGGCGGCAAGATCACCCGCAAGCGCTGGCAACATGCAAGGAGCGAAATCGGGGTCCTGCTGCAACAATTCGACGAAGACTATCGCGAGGCGGGCTGGCAGGATGCCTACGGCTCCTCCGGCACCGCCAAGTCGATCGGCTCGGTTGTGCAGGCCATGAAATTTTCCGATGACGGCATCACGCCGGCATCGCTCGCCTCGCTGCGCGACGCGTTGCTTGAACAGGGCCAGATCAGCACATTGAAACTGCCCGGCCTGCACGAGGAACGCAAGCTGGTGATCGCCGGCGGCGTGGTCATCTTCGAGGCTGCATTTGCCGCGCTCGGCATCGAACGGATGCACATCTGCGAAAGTTCCATGCGCGAAGGCCTGCTGTGGGACCTGCTCGGCCGCGCAGGCGGCAGCGATCCGCGCACCGCCAGCATCGAGGCGCTGGCTACCCGCTACGGCGTGGATCGTGCCCAGGCTCGCCGGGTCGAATCGACCGCGCTGATGCTGTTCGACCAGGTTGCGCAGACCTGGAAACTGGATGCCGGTGCACGGGAATGGCTGTCCTGGGCTTCGCGCGTGCACGAAATCGGCCTCGCCATCGCCCACAGCCAGCACCATCAACACGGCGCCTACATCCTGCGCAACGCCGATCTCGCCGGTTTCTCCCGGCAGGAGCAGCAACTGCTGGCTGCGGTGATCCAGATGCACCGGCGCAAACCGGACAAGAAAGTGATCTCGGCACTGCCGCAGCGCTATCGTCAGCTGGCGCGCCACATCACGGCGTTGCTTCGACTGGCCGTGCTGTTCCGCCGTGCCCGACGCGCCGAATCGCTGCCGCCGATGCGGTTGACCGCCACCAACCAGTCCTTGCGACTGACCTTGCCGATCGCGTGGTTCGACCAGCACCCGCTGAGCGAAGCCGATCTGCGCCAGGAGCAATCGCCGATGGTCGAGCTGGCACTCAAACTCGACGTGTCCAGCAGCTGACGGTTCCCGATGCGCTCTTCCCTGAGCGCGAGAATCAAAAAGCAGCCATCCATGGCCGCACTTCTCAATTTGTTCCAACCACATCGTCATGGTGGCCGCGTATCATGTCCCCACGCCCAGACCATCTGATCCCCATGTTGAAGTCCCTGCTTGCCACGCTGCTGCTGACCCTGCCGCTGACCCTGACGGCACAGACCGCCAAACCCGCTGCGGCGGCCGTTGCGGCACCTCCGCAGGTGCTGTTGCATACCTCGCAGGGCGACATCACGCTGGAGCTTTATCCGGACAAGGCGCCCAAGAGCGTGGCCAATTTCCTGCAGTACGTGCGTGACGGTTTCTACGATGGCACGGTGCTGCATCGGGTCATTTCCGGCTACCTGGTGCAGGGCGGCTTGTACACGCGCGACCTGCAGCCGAAGCGGACCCGCCCTGCCGTTGCCAGCGAAGCCGACAACGGCCTGTCCAATCTGCGCGGCACGGTGGCGGTTGCACGCGGCGCCGACCCGAACTCGGGCACTTCGCAGTTCTTCTTCAACCTGGTCGACAACCGCCGGCTCGATTTCGTCGGCAACCAGAGTGGCCTGACCTGGGGCTACACCGTGTTCGGCAAGGTGATCGCCGGCATGAACGTGATCGACAAGATTGCCGCGCTGCCCACCCGCGCGCTCGGGCCCTTCGCCGGCGACGTACCCAACCCGCTGGTGGTCATCCTGAGCGCCCATGTGATCGGCGAAGAAGCGCCCGCCACAGCAAGCAGCAGCCATACCGCCAGCGACAAGGCGCCGGCCGTCGCTCCCGCTGTCGCCAGACACGGCAAGAAAACTGCCCACCACAATCATTGAGCGCCGCGATGGCCACCCTGTTCATCGCCGACCTGCACTTGGATCCCGGCCGGCCGCAGATAACCGCGCTGTTCGAGAACTATCTCGGCAGCGATGAAGTTCGCCACGCCTCTGCGCTGTACATCCTGGGCGATCTGGTCGAAGCCTGGGTTGGCGACGACGACGATGCCGAACTGCCGCAACGCATTGCCCACGCGATCCACGCCGTGAACGACGCCGGCGTACCGGTGTATTTCATGGCCGGCAACCGCGACTTTCTGCTGGGCGAGGCATTCGCCCGCCGGGCCGGGATGACCCTGCTCGACGATGGCACGGTGCATGACATCCATGGCCGCCCAACCCTGCTGATGCATGGCGACCTGCTATGTACCGACGACGTCGCCTACCAGGCCGTGCGCCGGCAGGTCCGTACGCCACAGTGGAAGGCGCAGATCCTGTCGATGCCGCTGGAGGCCCGTCGCGCATTCGCCGCCAAGGCACGCGAAGACAGCCGCGCACATACCGGCAGCACGATGGAGAGCATCATGGACGTGAATCACGGGGCAGTGGCTGCGGCAATGCGAAAGGCAGGCGTGACGCGACTGATTCATGGGCATACCCACCGCCCCGCGGTGCACTCGTTCGTGCTGGATGCAAAGGCGGCCGAACGGATCGTGCTGGGGGACTGGTACGAACACGGGTCGGTATTGCGGGTGACGGACGCAGGGGTGGAGCTGCGGGAATTGGCGACAGGCTCGGCTTGCGCCTGAGATCTTTCCCCAGGCACCCGGGAGCCTGTCGGGCTTTGGCCGGCCGGCACAGGTTCCCGAACAGAAAAACCCCGGCATGACCGGGGTTTTTCTGTTCGGGACAGCCTCGATTTCACTCTCCGGCGGGCGCCGGTTCAACCACGCCGGAACTGTCGCCTTCGGCGGGTGGCTGGATGTCGGCGGTCTCGCCTTCCTCGCCGTTGTCCTCCTCCGCATCCAGCCGCATCACGCTGACCAGCGTTTCGTCGGCAGGGAGCCGGATCAGGGTGACGCCCTGGGTATTGCGGCCGAGCTGCGAGACCTCGGCCACCCGGGTACGCACCAGCGTGCCCTGGTCGGAGATCAGCATCAGCTCGTGCGCCTCGGTGACCTGCACGGCGCCGACCAGCGCGCCATTGCGTCCGGAACACTGGATGCCGATCACGCCCTGGGTGCCGCGGCCCTTCTTGGTGAATTCGCTCAGCGAGGTGCGTTTGCCGTAGCCGCGCTCGGTGGCGGTGAGGATGTCGCCTTCCGCGGCCACGATCAGCGAGACCACGTGTGCACCCTCGGCCAGCCGCATGCCGCGCACGCCCGTGGCGGTACGGCCCATCGAACGCACGGTGTTCTCGTCGAAACGGTTGACCTTGCCGTTGGAGGCGAACAGCAGGATGTCGCTGTTGCCGTCAGTGAGCTCGACATTGACCAGCGCGTCGCCCTCGTTGAGCTTGATCGCGAGCTTGCCCTTCTGCAGCTGGAACGCGAATTCGGTCAACGGGGTTTTCTTCACCGTGCCCTGGCGGGTGGCGAAAAACACGAAGCGGTCGTCGCTGTACTCGCGCACCGGCAGCACCGCCTGCACCTTCTCGCCCTCGCCCAGCGGCAACAGGTTGACGATCGGCTTGCCGCGCGCGCCCGGGCCCGCCTCGGGCATCTGGTAGACCTTGAGCCAGTAGACGCGGCCGGTGCTGGTGAACGTCAACAAGGTGTCGTGCGTGTTGACCACCCACAGTTGCTCGACGACATCCTCGTCTTTCAGTGCCGATGCCGAGCGGCCCTTGCCGCCACGCTTCTGCGCGCGATACGTGCTGGCCGGCTGACGCTTGATGTAGCCGGTGTGCGACAGCGTGACCACCACGTCTTCCGGCGCGATCAGGTCGAGCACGTTGAGATCTTCCTGCGAATGCTGGATCTCGGTGCGGCGGGCATCGCCGAACTCGGCCTTGACCGCTGCCAGCTCGCCACGGATCACATCCAGCAGCCGCTCGGGGTTTTCCAGGATCTCGATCAGCCCGCGGATGGTTTCCAGCACCTGGCGGTATTCGTCGGAGAGTTTTTCCTGCTCCAGTCCGGTCAAGCGATGCAGGCGCATCGCCAGGATTTCCAGCGCCTGGGCTTCGGACAACTGGTATCCGTCGTCCTTCAGGCCATCGCGCGGGTCCATGTCCTCCGGTCGCGACGCATGGGCGCCGGTGGCCGACAGCAGCGCACGCACCAAGCCGGCTTCCCAGCGCCGCGACATCATCCGTTCGCGCGCCTCCGCCGGCGACGATGACGTCTTGATCAGCTCGATCATCTCGTCGATGTTGGCCAGCGCGACGGTGAGGCCTTCGAGGATGTGTGCCCGGGCGCGGGCCTTGCGCAGATCGAAGATCGTGCGGCGGGTGACCACCTCGCGGCGGTGGCGAATGAACGCCTCCAGGATGTCCTTGAGGTTCAGCAGGCGCGGCTGGCCATCCAGCAGCGCCACCATGTTGATGCCGAAGGTGACCTGCAACTGGGTCTGCTGGAACAGATTGTTCAGCACCACGTCGCCCATCGCATCGCGACGGATCTCGATGACGATGCGCATGCCGTCCTTGTCGGATTCGTCGCGCAGCTCGCTGATGCCCTCGAGTTTCTTTTCCTTCACCAGCTCGGCGATCTTCTCGATCAGCCGCGCCTTGTTCACCTGGTAGGGCAGTTCGTGGACGATGATCGTCTCGCGGCCGTTCGCCTCGGTTTCCACCTCGGCCTTCGCGCGCACCAGGATGCGGCCGCGGCCGGTGCGATACGCCTCGATGATGCCGGACGAACCATTGATGATGCCGTAGGTGGGAAAGTCCGGCCCCGGGATGTACTGCATCAGATCGTCGACACCGAGCGTCGGCTCGTCGATCAGCGCGATCGTCGCCGCGATCACCTCGTTGAGATTGTGCGGCGGGATATTGGTGGCCATGCCCACCGCGATGCCGGCCGACCCGTTGACCAGCAGGTTCGGTACGCGCGACGGCAGTACCAGTGGCTCGTGTTCGCTCTCGTCGTAGTTCGGGCCGAAATCGACGGTCTCCTTGTCGATGTCCGCCAGCAGCTCGTGCGTGAGGCGCGACATGCGTACTTCGGTGTAGCGCATCGCGGCGGCGTTGTCGCCATCGACCGAACCGAAGTTGCCCTGGCCGTCGACCAGCATGTAGCGCAGCGAGAACGGCTGCGCCATGCGCACGATCGCGTCGTACACCGACTGATCGCCATGCGGATGGTATTTACCGATCACGTCACCGACCACGCGGGCCGATTTCTTGTAGGGCTTGTTCCAGACGTTGCCCAACTCGTTCATCGCGAACAGCACGCGACGATGCACCGGTTTCAGACCATCACGAACATCCGGAAGTGCGCGGCCCACGATCACGCTCATGGCGTAATCGAGATAGCTCTGGCGCATCTCGTCTTCGATATTGACGCGGATGATTTCTTTGGCGAATTCTGCCATCAAGCGACTTCCCTGGAAACGAAAAAAGGACGCTGGTGCGCATGCCTCAAGCGCATGCGCGAGCGACCCGAAAACAACCGTCGAAGTGTACCACGAACCGCTTCAAAAACACAGGTTTTAGTTCTTTCCAATCAACAACTTATGTCGACGTCTTGGGACCCTTGAAAAGGATCCCGCGTGCGGTCGCGAAATTCACCAGCGCAGCCACCGCCGAACCGGCTGCCGCAGCCACCGCCGGCCAGCGGTGCAATGTCGCGAAATTCAGCAGCAACAGCGCATACACGCCGTAATTGATCAGGGCACCGAAGCTCATCAGCCCCAGCCAGCGCAGCCACTCGGCATGCGCGGCGCGATCGCTGCGGCGTGCCGCAAAGGTGTAGCGCCGATTCCACCACCAGGTCACCGTGGCCGCGAGCAGAAACGACAGCACGCGGGCCAGATACGGGTCCCAGCCGGCCGCACCCACCAGCGTCTGCACAACGGTGGCGTCGACCAGCAGTCCGAGCACGCCGCCCACCGCGAACAACATGATCTCGCGCGAAAGCTTCACCACCCGAACATCGCCTGCATCGCGACGCTGCCCGGCCGCTCGATCACGCCGCGTTCGGTCACGATGGCCGTGATCAATTCCGCGGGCGTCACGTCGAAGACCGGGTTCCATGCGTGCGCCCCCTCGACTACGGTTCGCTGCCCGGCGGCATGCAGCAATTCGCCGGGATCACGCAGCTCAATCTCGATTTCCTCACCGGTGCCGGTAGCCATGTCGATCGTGGACGACGGGGCAACCACCATGAACCTGACGCCGTGATACTTCGCCGCGATCGCCAACTGGTAGGTACCGATCTTGTTCGCCACGTCGCCATTGGCCGCGATACGGTCGGCGCCGACGATCACCCATTGCACGGCACCGGATTTCATCAGGTGCGCCGCGGCGGAATCGGCGATCAGCTGGGCCGGGATACCGTCGCGCACCAGTTCCCACATGGTCAGCCGTGCACCTTGCTGCCACGGCCGGGTTTCGCCGGCATACACGCGCTCGATCCGCCCCGCGGCAACGCCGGCGCGAATCACGCCCAGCGCGGTGCCGTAACCGGCCGTGGCCAGCGAGCCGGTATTGCAGTGGGTCAGCACGCCGGCATGCGCAGCGATCAGCGAAGCACCCAATTCGCCCATCTTGCGATTGGCGGCCAGATCCTCGTCCTGGATCGCTTGCGCTTCCGCCGCCAGCGCGCCGGCATCGGCACCTGCCGCGATGTGCTTTTTCATGCGATCCAGCGCCCACATCAGGTTCACCGCAGTGGGTCGCGCCGCACGCAGCATCGCCAGCGCGGCATCCATCGGCGCGTTCTGCCTTGCCGCCATCGCCACACCCCACGCGGCAGCGATACCGATCGCCGGCGCGCCGCGCACGGCCAGGTCGCGGATCGCCTGGGTGACCTGGGCGGCATCGCGGCAATCGAGCCAGGATTCTTCCTGCGGCAGGCGGCGCTGATCGAGCAGGCGCAGATAATCGCCCCGCCATTGCACGGCGCGGATGGAATCGTGGGAGTGCATGCTGGTCTCGGTCATCCGCGCATTTTAGCGAAGAGAGGCGGGCGAGGAGTGAGTGCAGAGAAGTGAGTAGTACCGCTCTCCCTCACTTCTCACTTCTCTGCACTCACTTCTCGCTCTTCGCTCTATGCCCTGGCGCGCAGCCACTGGTGGATCGCCGGCGGCACTTCGCGCTGTGCGCGGCCGGACACGTAGATGCCGATATGGCCACCCTTGAACGCCAGCTGGGTGTAGTCGTCGGTGCCCACGTACTCGCCCAGCGCACGCGACGAGTCGGGCGGCACCAGATGGTCCTGCTCGGCAAAGATGTTCAGCACCGGCTGGGTCAGCACGCCCAGATCCACCGGTTTGCCGCCGATCGTGAGCGTGCCCTTGACCAGCTTGTTGCCCTGGTAGAAATCCTTGATGAACTGACGGAACGCCTCGCCGGCCTGGTCCGGCGAGTCGAAGATCCAGCGTTCCATCCGCAAGAAGTTTTCCAACTCGACCGGGTCGTCGAGAATGTCGACCATGCCGATGTATTTCTGCTGGTTCAAGCGCACCGGCTTCAGGGTGAGGTAGACGTAGTTCATCAGCCCGGCGGGGACATTGCCCATGGTGTCGACGAACAGATCCACATCCATGTTGCGGCACCAGTGCGACAGCATGTTGCCGGGCGTATGGAAGTCCACCGGCGTGACCATGGTGATCAGGTTCCTGACCTTGTCCGGGTGTAAAGCCGTGTAGCACAGCGAGAACGCACCGCCCTGGCAGATACCCAGCAGATTGATCGCATCCAGCCCGTGCCGCTGGCGCACCATGTCCACGCAGCGATCGAGGTAGCCGTTGATGTAATCGTCCAGCGTCAGCCAGCGATCGGCAAAGTCCGGATAGCCCCAGTCGATCAGGTAGACGTCCTCACCTTGTGCCAGCAGATTGCGCACCATCGAGCGATCAGGCTGCAGGTCGGTCATCCAGACCGTGTTGACCAGTGCATAGACGATCAGCAACGGCGTCTTCGAGGACGTTTTGTCGTGGCCGGTGAAGTGCCACACTTTCAGCTTGTCTTCGCTGTAGACCAGTTCGCGTGGCGTATTGGCGTATTCGGGCTCGCGCATGTTGCGCAGATGGCCGATGCCGGCGGCGAGCTTGCGCTGGAAGGTGGCGATGTCGAGCAGCGCCCTGGTGGGCTCGATGCGCAATGGCGTGTACATGACCTGATCTCCTTATTTGCGCTTGCGCGAGCTGGCCCGGTTCACCGACTTGCCGCGGGACGGAGATGGAGCGGTGGCGTTGCGGGCCGCGGGTTTGCGCGCCGCCTTGGCGATGGCCTTGGTGCCAGCTTTTTTTGCCGGCGAAGCCGCGGCCCTTGCCGTGGGTTTGCGGGTTGCGGAGGTATCGCGATCTCCTTCGGCAGCGGCTCGCTTCGTTGCCGCGGATGCCGGTTCCTTGCCGTCGGCCAGCTGCCGCTTGAGCTCGGCCAGCTCTTGACGCAATGTGGCGATCTCGCCGGCAAGGTCGTGCGGCGAAGGCGCATGGCCCGCGCGGAACTCGCGGCGCAACGACTGCAACCGTTCGCCCAGGCTCGACACTTCGGTACGCGTCGGCACACCCAGTTGCTGGCAGATCTGCTCGGTCTGCTGCTGCTGCAGGTGCCGCACGCGCATCTGGCTGTTGACCATTTCGCCATAGGCCTCGCGGAATTCGTCCGACAGCGCAATCTCGGCGTACGCCTCCTCGGCTGCATCCACCCACAGGTCATACAGCGCCTTGAGCGAATCGATCTGACGCCCCGGTTCCGCATGCAGTGCCAGCTTGTCCTGCAGCCGTTCCATACCCTGCGTATTGGCACGCTGGATCAACCCCTGGTAGCGCGCCGAGGCCTGAACCGATTCCAGCACGGCAGCCGCCATGGTCTGCTGCTGCATCTGCTGCTCGCGGTTCAGCCCGAATGCCGGCGTGGCCCCGTTGGCCCCCGGCAGATCGCCGAAGCCACCGTGCTGCGCACCCTGCAGCCAGGACTGCCATTGCCGGATGAACCCCTCGGCGCCCGCGCTGTCGATACCGCCAAACGCCTGGGCGAATGGCTGACTGGCACCGCCGAAGTATTGCTGCAGCTGTTGATGCCAATCGCCGGCCGGGTCCTGGCTGCCGGCAGCGGCGACGCCCTGCATCCAGTCGAAATATCCCTTCAAACCCGCCAGCGTGCGCTCCAGCGCATCACTGGAGGACGAAGCCACCGGTGACGGCGGCGACTTGAAAAAATCGTTCGTTGCCGGCTGCTGCAGCTGCTTCGCCCATGTTTCCCATGATTGCCTGGCCAAGGCCTGGTAGTCCCTGATGAAATCGTTTGCCGGGTCGGCCATCGGTGCATCCTCGTGCAAGATTCACCCATCCTAGCAAAAGCGTGTTGCACAAGATCGCCGGCGCCAGAATGCACAAGGCCCGGCATGAGCCGGGCCTTGTGGAATCACCATAACTTGGAGATCAGGCTGTGGCGCCGCTGGCGCGCTCGTCCTCGGTCACTGCCTTCATCGACAAACGGATGCGGCCCTGCTTGTCCACTTCGAGCACCTTGACCTTGACGATGTCGCCTTCCTTGAGCTTGTCGGAAACCTTTTCCACGCGCTCGTCGGAAATCTGCGACACGTGCACCAGACCGTCCTTGCCCGGCATGATCGTCACGAACGCGCCGAAATCCATCAGCTTGGCGACCTTGCCCTCGTAGATACGGCCCGGCTCGACGTCGGAAACGATCTGCTCGATGCGCTTCTTCGCCGCCTCGCCTGCCTCGCGGTTGACCGAACCGACGATGATCGTGCCGTCGTCGCTGATGTCGATCGTGGTGCCGGTCTCCTCGGTGATCGAGCGGATCGTGGCGCCACCCTTGCCGATCACTTCGCGGATCTTGTCCGGATGGATCTTGATGGTGATCAGGCGCGGGGCATACTCGCTCATTTCCGAACGGGCCGTACTGATCGCCTTGGCCATTTCGCCCAGGATGTGCAGGCGACCGCGCTTGGCCTGCTCCAGCGCCACCTTCATGATTTCCTCGGTGATGCCGTCGATCTTGATGTCCATCTGCAACGCGGAGATGCCGTCGGCACTGCCGGCCACCTTGAAGTCCATGTCGCCGAGATGATCCTCGTCGCCCAGGATGTCGGACAACACCACGAAGTCGCCGCCCTCCTTGACCAGGCCCATCGCGATGCCGGCCACCGGCGCCTTTAGCGGCACGCCGGCGTCCATCATCGCCAGCGAAGAACCGCATACCGAGGCCATCGACGAGGAGCCGTTGGACTCGGTGATTTCCGAGACCACGCGCAGCACGTACGGAAATTCCTCGATGGTCGGCTTGACCGCCTGCACGCCGCGCTTGGCGAGGCGGCCGTGGCCGATCTCGCGGCGCTTCGGCGCGCCGAAGCGCCCCGCCTCGCCCACCGAGAACGGGGGGAAGTTGTAATGGAACAGGAACGGATCCTTCGACTCGCCTCCCGGCGCATCGATGATCTGCGCATCGCGCGTGGTGCCCAGCGTGACCACAACCAGCGCCTGCGTCTCGCCGCGCGTGAACAACGCCGAACCGTGGGTACGCGGCAACACGCCGACACGAGCGGTGATCGCGCGCACGTCGTCCAGCTGGCGACCGTCGATGCGTACCTTGGTCTTGAGCACGCTGTCGCGCATGGTGTGGTATTCGAGCTCGCCGAATTCCTTCGAGAGTTCGGCGGACGACCAGCCGTTCGCTTCGGCCTGTGCCTTCAGCTCATTCAGTGCGTCGGCCTTGATCGCGGAAATCGCGTCGCGGCGCTGCAGCTTGTCGCGCACCTGGAAGGCTTCTTCCAGCTTGTTGCCGACGGCTCCCTTGAGCGCGGCGACCAGCGACTCGTTGCGGGCCGGCGCCTGCCAGTCCCACGACGGCTTGGCGGCTTCGGAAGCCAGCTCGGCGATCGCGCGGATCGCGGTCTGCATCTGCTGGTGGCCGAACATCACCGCGCCCAGCATCACGTCCTCGGACAGCAGTTGCGCTTCGGATTCCACCATCAGCACGGCGCCAGCGGTGCCGGCGACGACCAGATCCAGCTGGGAGGTCTTCAGTTCGGTCGCCGTCGGGTTCAGCAGATACTTGCCGTTGGCGTAACCCACGCGCGCCGCACCGATCGGGCCCTTGAACGGGATACCGGCCAGACTCAACGCGGCAGAGGCGCCCAGCAGCGCGACGATGTCGCCGTCAACCTCGGGGTTGAGCGAGACGACCTGGGCGATCACCTGCACTTCGTTCTTGAAGTCATCCGGGAACAGCGGGCGTACAGGGCGATCGATCAGGCGCGAAGTCAGCGTCTCCTTCTCGGTCGGGCGGCCTTCGCGCTTGAAGAAGCCGCCTGGAATGCGACCGGCGGAGTAGAACTTTTCGACGTAGTCGACGGTGAGCGGGAAGAAATCCTGACCTTCTTTCTGCTTGGTCGCGGCCACCGCGGTGACCAGCACCACGGTGCCACCCATGCTGACCATGACCGCACCGGACGCCTGGCGGGCAATTTCGCCCGTCTCCAGCGTGACTTCATGATTACCGTACTGGAATGACTTGGTTACTTTCGCCACGGGTTATGTCCTAAATTTGAGGAGTGCGGCCATGGATGGCCGCTTCTTGACCTTTGCGTTCAAGGACGAACGCAGAAATTGAATAGTGCGGTCACGGATGGCCGCTTTTTGACCTTCGCGTTCATGGACAAACGCAAAAACCATCGAATAGTGCGGCCACGGATGACCGCCTCTTGATCTTCGCGTTCATGGATGAACGCAAGAATCATCGCCGGATGGACGCAAGAATCATCGCCGCAGGCCGAGGCGTTCGATCAGTGCCTGATAGCGCGCAAGATCGCGATCCTTCAGATAGCTGAGCAGGCGCTTTCGCTGATTGACCAGCTTCAGCAGGCCACGGCGGGAATGGTGATCCTGCTTGTGTTCCTTGAAATGGCCGGTGAGATGATCGATCCGGGCGGACAACAGCGCCACCTGGACTTCCGACGAACCGGTATCGTTCGGTACACGGCCGAAATCGGCAACGATCTTGCCGGTTTGTTCTGCAGTAAGAGACATGAGTATGTGTTTCCTTGAAAGGCGATGCGAAGCTTGCGCTTGCGTCACCGCGATGACGCAAGCGCAAGCTTCGCCTAGATGAATGAAAGTGTTGAAATAACTTGTCTATTCTACTGATGGGAGTGCGGTTACAACAAGTGCGCAACCGGCGATTGGCCCAGAATCCGTCAGTCCGGCGGCAGGTTGAAGCCGCGCAGGATGCGCGTATGCCCATCGGCATCGAGTTCAAGCAGCGCCAGCAGTGTCCCATCGCTGGCTGACGCAGCGCAACGACCCGTCACCGGCACTGGGTTGAGCTGGATCGTCTGACCGCGGGAAATGGCCAGGCTCTGCGGCTCGTCAAGCTGAACGGTGGGCAGATCCGACAAACCCGCCGATACCGGCAACAGCCAGGCGAGCAGGGCTTCGTCGCCCTGTTCAGCCGCCCGCTGCAGCTCGTCCAGCGTCACCATGCGCGGCTCGCGGAACGGCTCCACCCACAAGCGGCGCAATGCCGTCAGATGCGCACCACAACCCAGATCCTCGCCCAGATCCCGCGCCAGCGAACGCACGTAGGTCCCGGAGCCGCATTCGACAAACAGCTGCAACGTATCCCCGTCGCGCGCCAGCAGATCGAGCCGGTGGACTTCGACTTCGCGTGGCGGCACCTCGACGGCTTCGCCGCGGCGCGCCTTGACGTACAGCCGCTCGCCGCCCTGCTTGAGTGCCGAATACACCGGCGGCACCTGGGCTATGCGTCCGCGCAACCTGGCCAGCGCTGTTTCGATCGCGGCCTCGTCCAGCAGCGGCACCGGGCGTTGTCGCACGATGTCGCCTTCGCTGTCCGCGGTATCGGTGGTGATGCCCAGCCGGCAATCGGCGACATAGGCCTTGCGCGAACCGAGCAGGCTGCCGGCCAGCTTGGTTGCCTCGCCAAAACACAGCGGCAGCAGTCCGGTGGCCATCGGGTCGAGTGCGCCGGCATGGCCGCCCTTGGCCGCGCGCAACAAGCGCCGTACGGCTTGCAGCGCCTGATTGGAGCTCAATCCGATCGGCTTGTCGAGCAAAACGATGCCGTGCAGGTCACGCCAACGGATGCGCGCAGGATGGTTCATCGGATCAGGCTCATCGAAGCAGCGGCGCCCCACGCTCGCGGTTCAATCCTGCTCGTCGTCGGCAGGCGGCGCCAGATCGCGGGCCTGCCCGCGCAGCAACGACTCGATACGCTCGCCCTTGTCGACCGAATCGTCGTATTTGAACCGCAGTTCGGGCACCCGCCGCATGCGCATGCCCCCGCGCGCCAGCGCATGACGGATTTCGTGACCGATCTCGTTCAAGGCCTTTACCGCCGGCAAGCCTTGCTCGGGCACCAGCGCGGTTACCCACACCGTGGCCCAGTCCAGATCGCGGGTGATTTCCACGTCGGACACGCTGACCGACGGCAGACCGTGATCGCGCACAGCCGCATGCACCAGCAAACCCAGTTCGCGGCGCAATTCAGCAGCTACGCGGTCGGTACGTTTGAAATCACGGGAGGGCATAAAGAACTCCGAAGACAATTTCCTTTCTCCCTGCGGGAGAAGGCGCCCCGCTAGGGGCGGATGAAGGTTCACGGCCCTGCATGAATCTCACGCAAGCCGTGAACCCTCACCCCAACCCTCTCCCAAAGGGAGAGGGGCTCAAGATCACAACGTCCGCGCCACTTCCGTGCGCTCGAAGCATTCGATCTGATCGCCGGCCTTGACGTCGTTGTACTGCTTGACCGCGATGCCGCACTCCATGCCGTTGCGCACTTCGTCGACCAGTTCCTTGAAGCGGCGCAGCGATTCGAGCTCGCCCTCGAAGATCACCACGTTGTCGCGCAGCACACGGATCGGCTTGTTGCGCTTGACGGTGCCTTCGGTGACCATGCAGCCGGCCACGGCACCGAACTTGGAGCTGCGGAAAACATCGCGAACCTGCGCGGTACCGATGATCTCCTCACGCACTTCCATGCCGAGCAGGCCGGTAGCCGCCTGGGTCACCTGGTCGATCACGTCATAGATGATCGAGAAGTAGCGCACGTCCAGACCGGCGGTCTCGATCACCTTGCGCGCCGAGGCATCGGCACGCACGTTGAAACCGATGATCAAGGCCTTCGATGCGGCAGCCAGGGTGGCGTCCGATTCGGTGATGCCGCCAACACCGGAGGAGACCACGTTGACCCGGACCCGCTCGTTGCCGATCTGGGTCAGCGATTCGCGCAGCGCCTCGACCGAACCCTGCACATCGCCCTTGACCAGGATGTTGAGCGTCTGCTGCTCCACGCCCTGTCCCATCTTCGCGATGATGTCCTCGAGCCGGTTGCTCTTGCTGACCATGCGCGTTTCGCGACGCTTCTGCTCACGCTCCTGCGCCACCTCGCGGGCCAGCCGCTCATCTTCGACGCAGACGAAGTCGTCGCCGGTTTCCGGCACGCCGGACAGACCGAGCACCTGCACCGGAATCGACGGGCCAGCTTCGGCCACCTGCTTGCCGGTCTCGTCGATCAGCGCGCGCATGCGGCCGTATTCGATGCCGCAGACAATGAAATCGCCCTTCTTCAGGGTACCCTGCTGCACCAGCACGGTCGCCACCGGGCCACGGCCCCGATCCAGACTGGATTCGATCACGACGCCGGAAGCGCGGCCATCGACGACGGCCTTCAGTTCCATGACCTCGGCCTGGATCGAGATCGCATCGAGCAGGTCTTCGACGCCGGCACCGGTCTTGGCCGATACCGGCACGAACTGCACGTCACCGCCCCAGTCTTCCGGCACCACGTCGTATTTCACCAACCCCTGCTTGACGTTGTCGGGATTGGCGCCCTCCTTGTCCATCTTGTTGACGGCGACGATCAGCGGAACCTTGGCGGCGCGGGCATGTTTCACCGCCTCCACCGTCTGCGGCATCACGCCGTCATCGGCAGCCACCACGAGTATCACGATATCGGTCGACTGCGCACCACGGGCGCGCATCGAGGTGAACGCGGCATGTCCAGGGGTATCCAGGAAGGTGATCACGCCTCGCGACGTCTGCACGTGATACGCGCCGATATGCTGGGTGATGCCACCGGCTTCGCCGGAAGCCACCTTGGTGGTACGGATGTAGTCGAGCAGCGAGGTCTTGCCGTGATCGACATGGCCCATGATGGTCACCACCGGCGGGCGCGTGATCTTGTCGCCTTCCAGCTCGACATTCTGGGTATGCGCAGCCAGCGTGTCCTCGGCGTTGGACTGGCTTTCGGCGACCGGCACGTGGCCCAGATCCTCCACTACCAGCACGGCGGTGTCATGATCGATGGTCTGGTTGATGGTTGCCATCACGCCCATCTTGAACAGCGCCTTGACCACCTCGGAACCCTTGACGGCCATCTTCTGCGCCAGATCGGCGACGATGTTCGTATCGCCAACGACCACCTCGCGGACCACCGGAGCCGTCGGGCGCGAGAACCCGTGCGGGCCGGTCGGCGCATTGCTGCTGCGCGACATCTCCTTGCCGCCACGCCCGGCCTTGCCGCCGCGCTTGCTGCTGGACGATCGACGCGCCCGCTCAGCCTCGCTCAGGTGCATCTGGCCACCGGCAAAACGTTTGCCGGCACCGCCGCCATCCCGGCTCTCCTTGCCGCCCACGCCCTCGTTGCGCTCACCACGAGCATGCTTGGGCTTGTTGCGGCTGGCGTCGCCGGCAGGCGCGGGCGCCGCCGGGGTGCTGGCCGGACCGGTCCGTGCTGCCGGCGTCGCCGGGGTCGCCACCGGCGTCGGCGCCGCGGCGGGAGCCGGCACCGGTTTCACCAACTTTTCGCGTTTGCGCGGCTCGTGGATGCGCGGCAGGATCATGCCCAGATCACGCTGATCCATCCGCTGCACGGCATTGGATTCATCGTCGACCGTTACCGCTGGAACGGTGTCGGCTGCCGGCTCCGTGGTTGCCGCGGACTCGTCCGGGATCCCTGTCGCCGGTTCGGCTGCAACGACCGGTTCGGCCTGGCGCTGGTTCTTTTCCTCAAGTCGCTGCTGCTCGTCCAGGACACGCTGTTGCGCCTCCTGCTGGCGACGAAGCTCGGTATCGGCGCGTTCGCGTTCTTCCTGCTCGCGCTGCAGCCGGGATTCCTGCAGCTTGCGCACGGCATCTTCACGCTCGCTGTCAACGCTGGCTTCTTCGGCGATCACACTGCGCTTGACGTAGGTGCGCTTGGCGCGCACTTCGACATTGACCGTCTTGGCACTGCCGGCAGCACCACGCGCGCCGGGAGTGGCCACCTTGAGTTCGCCGACGGTACGCCGCTTGAGCGTGATCTGGCGCGGCGCACTGTCATCGACCTCCGCCGGCGCTTCGCTCTTGCCGTGCGTGCGCCGCAGGAAGCCCAGCAGTTTCACCTTTTCGGTGCTGCTGATGACTTGCTCCTGGTCGGAGAATTTCATGCCCGCTTCGCCAAGCTGCGTGAGCAACTTGTCGACCGGCAGGCCCAGTACCTGGGCGAGTTGTTTGATCGTGACGTCCGACATCGTGTTCTTAGCTCCGCCGTTCCCGCGCTTATCGTCTGTACGACATTTGTCTGCACAGCCACCTCCATCCGTGGTGGAAGACTCGACGAGCCTTCCTCGGCGCATCCATCCAGGATGCTGCCGTCCGCGGTTAGCCGCCTTTCTCCAGCCGTTCGATCATGGGTGCGCGTGCGGCCATGATCAGCGTTGCAGCGCGTTCCTCGGTCATTCCTTCGATATCGATCAGGTCATCCACCGCCTGATCCGCCAGATCATCGACCGTACTGACTTCGCGCGCTGCCAATGCATAAGCCGTCGTTTCGTCCATGCCTGCCAGTGCCAGCAGTTCCTCGGACGGCTGGTGCTCGTCGACACCTTCCTCCACGGCCAGCGCCTCGGTCAGCAAGGCATCGCGGGCACGGGCACGCAATTCCTCGACGATGTCCTCATCGAAGCCTTCCACCGCCAGCAACTCGGCACTGGGCACGTAGGCGATTTCCTCGACACTGGAAAAACCTTCCTGCACAAGGATAACGGCAATTTCCTGATCGACCTCAAGTTTGTCCATGAACAGCTGGCGCGCGGCCTCCTGTTCGGACTCGCTCTTGGCGGTAACCTGGTCCTGGGTCATCACATTGAGCTGCCAACCAGTCAGCTTGCTGGCCAGACGCACGTTCTGTCCGCCCCGGCCGATCGCCTGGGACAGCTTGTCCTCGGCCACCGCAATGTCCATCGAGTGCTTTTCCTCGTCCATGATGATGGACTGCACTTCGGCCGGCGCCATCGCATTGATGACGAACTGCGCCGGGTTCTCGTGCCACAGGATGATGTCGACGCGTTCGCCGTTGAGGTCGTTGGAGACCGCCTGCACGCGCGAACCGCGCATGCCGATGCAGGCACCGATCGGATCGGTGCGGCTGTCATGGGCCAGCACGGCGATCTTCGCGCGATCGCCCGGATCGCGTGCGCAACCCTTGATCTCGACCAGGCCCTGGCCGACTTCCGGCACCTCGAGCTTGAACAGCTCGATCATGAACTCCGGCGCGGCACGCGACACGAACAATTGCGGCCCGCGCACTTCCGACTTCACCTCGTACAGGTAGCCGCGCACGCGATCGCCGACCCGGGCCGATTCGCGCGGGATCGTCTTGTCGCGCGGAATGAAGGCCTCCGCGTTGCTGCCCAGATCGAGGTAGATGTTGCCGCGCTCGACGCGCTTGACGATACCGGTCACCAGTTCACCGACGCGATCGGCAAACGCATCGACCACCTGCTGGCGCTCCGCCTCGCGCACCCGCTGAACGATCACCTGCTTGGCGGCTTGCGCGGCGATGCGGCCGAATTCGGCATTCTCGACCTGCTGCTCGATGTATTCGCCCACCTTGGCGTCGGCACGCTCGTCCAGCGCATCCATCAGGCGCAGCTGGTAGGACGGCGATTCCATCTCGCCATCGTCGGTGATGATTTCCCAGCGGCGGAAGGTCGTGTACTCGCCGGTGTCCTGGTTGATCGAGACGCGAATGTCGGGTTCCTCCTCCGGATAGCGCTTCTTGGCGGCCGAAGCCAGCGCGGCCTCCATCGCCTCGAAAATCACTTCCAGCGGCACGCCTTTTTCATTGGCGACCGCATCGACGACCAGCAAAAGTTCTTTGCTCATTGCAACAACTCCGTAGGCGCCAAACGGCGTCCAAAATGTTGACTTTTGCGCTCATCCTTGAACGCCAGGATCATAAGGCGGCCATCCATGGCCGCACTCTTCAGATTTTTTTGCGTACATCCATGAACGCGAGGTTCAAAAAGCAGCCATCCATGACTGCACTGTTCGTTTTTTGCGTTCGTCCTTGAACGCGAGAGTCGAGAAGCAGCCATCCATGGCCGCACTGTTTAGTTTTTTGCGTTCATCCATGAACGCGAAGGTCAAGAAGCGGCCATCCATGGCCGCACTCTTCAATTTACTTGGCCTTCCTGGCCGGGGGCTTGCCGCCGCGCTTGGGCTGCGGCGCGTAACCGAGCGCTTCCCAATCCGGCACCACACGCGCGCTTTCCACCGCCGCATGCTCGAATTCGAATATCCTGCCTTCGCCTTCCAGGGTCACCCGCTCGCCTTCCACCGCAATCAACTTGCCGCGCAGGCGACGACGTCCTTCGATCGGCGCCTTGAGCAGCACCTTCACTTCCTGCCCGATGGCTTGCGCGAACTGCACGACCGTGAACAGCGGCCGATCGAGGCCCGGCGAGGAAACCTCCAGCACGTAGTGGCCCGGAATCGGATCCTCGACATCCAGCAGCGCGGACAGCTCGCGGCTGGCGCTCTCGCAATCCTCGATCCCCACCTCGCGACGCGCACCTTCCTGGTCAAGCCCGCTCTTGTCGATCAAGTCCAGGTAAACGCGAAGGGTACTCTGCCCGTGCGACGGGGTGAACTCCACGCCAAGGCATACCAGGCCCAGATCGGCCAGTACCTCGGTGAAGCGTTGTGCCAGTGCGTATGTATCCATGGGTCCGCTTTGCCAGACCACCCGTTATCCGGGCGGCAGAAACAAAAAATGGGCTCCAACGGCCCATTTCCCTATATCGCCGATGTTCCGCCTGATGCGACCTGCAGCCGACGCCATTGACCGCGGTGCGTCCCTGCGTCCAACAAAAAAGCCTCACGAGGAGGCTTTCTTGCATCAAGAAAGATCTGGTAGCGGGGGCAGGATTCGAACCTGCGACCTTCGGGTTATGAGCCCGACGAGCTGCCAGACTGCTCCACCCCGCATCAGAGTCCAAGGAGTTTAAAGGGATGGCCGGTTTCTTGCAAGCCTTGATCTCCGCTGCCGCCGGTCGATTCAGCTTGCAGCGGTCTCTCCGTCCCTCGCCTGCCCTGACAACTTCACAAGCCGAAGGCGTGCCGGCACCAGCCCAGCAGCGGCCCCCAGTACAGGCCGAGCGCCAGCAGCGACAACGCATTCAACGACAGCACCACACGCAGTGACACGTCGGGCTTGGCCTGCAGCACACTGCCCTCGTCCGGCTTGTCGAAGTACATCACCTTGACGACGTGCAGGTAGTAGTACAAACCGATGATCGCGAACACGATGCCGACGATTGCCAGCCACATCATGCCGGCATGGATGGCCGCCTCGAGCACCAGCGCCTTGGCCCAGAAACCGAACAAGGGCGGCACGCCCGCGAGCGAGAACATCGCCAGCATCATCAGGAACGCCATCCACGGCGACTTCTGGTTGAGGCCCTTCAGGTCGGCGATCTCCTCGCACTCGAAGCCCGAGCGCGCCAGCGCCAGGATCACGCCGAAAGCGGCCACGCTCATCATCGAATAAGTGATCGCGTAGAACATCGCCGCGGCATAGCCTTCCGGCCCCGCGGCAGACAGGCCGAGCAGCAGGTAGCCCATGTGCGAGATGGTCGAATAGGCCAGCATGCGCTTGAGATTGGTCTGCACGATCGCGACCAGGTTGCCGATCGCCAGCGACGCCACCGCAAGTACCGCCAGCATCAATTGCCACTGATGCGCCAGATCGCCCATGCCGGTATCGAGCAGACGATACGCCATGCCGAACGCGGCCAGTTTGGAGCCCGCGGCAATGAACGCGGTGACCGGCGTCGGCGCACCCTGGTAAACGTCGGGAATCCACATGTGGAACGGTGCGGCGCCCAGCTTGAAGCCGATGCCCACGATCATGAAGATCAACCCGAACAGCAGCAGCTTCGGCGCCGTGGTGTACGCCATCACCTGGTGCAGCTGCGCCAGACCGAGACCCGGCGTGCCACCCATGCCGGAGGCGCCGTAGACCATCGACATGCCGTACAGCAGCATGCCCGAAGCCAAAGCACCCAGCACGAAATACTTGATCGCCGCTTCGGAAGGCAGGCGCGCGTCCCGGTTCAGCGCAACCAGCGCATACGACGACAACGAAAGCAGTTCCAGTCCCAGGTACACGGTCACCAGGTTGCCGGCCGAGACCAGCAGCATGATCCCGATCACCGCGAAGATCATCAGCGTGTAGAACTCGCCGATCGGCAGCTTGCGGTCGATCAGGTAGGGCCGCGCATAGACGAGCACCATCGCCGTGGTACCCAGCGCAAAGATCTTCAGGATCTCACCCACGCCGTCGCGCACGAACATGCCGCCGAACGCGGTCACCGTCTGCGCCGGTTGTCCGGCAATCACCAGATAGATTGCCACCAGCAGCACGACGATCGATATCCAGTGCAATTGCGGGCGCTGTTCGGGCGTCATGAAGGCGTCCGCCAGCAGCAGCACGCATGCCGCCGCCACCAGATAGAACTCAGGCAGCAGGACCAGGATGTCATTGAAATTCGGCATGTTCGGTCCCGATCAAATCTTGTGGATGGCGAGCTGTTGCACCAGCTGCGACACCGAGGTGTCCATCAGGTGCACCAGCGGCTGTGGCCAGATGCCGATCGCCAGTACCGCAGCGGCAAAGGCGATCATCACGAACGTCTCGCGACCGTTGATTTCCTTCATCTCGGCCACGTGCGGATTGGTGATGTCGCCCCACATCACGCGCTTGACCATCCACAGCGTGTAGGCCGCGCCGATGACCAGGGTGAACGCGGCGAACAGCGCGATCCACGGATTGGCGGTGAAGCTGGCCAGGATCACCATGAACTCGCCGACGAACCCGCTGGTGCCCGGCAGTCCGGAGTTGGCCATCGCGAACAGCACGTAGAAGAAGCCGAACCACGGCATCACGTTGATGACGCCGCCGTAATCCTTGATCTGGCGCGAATGCAGGCGGTCGTACATGACGCCGATGCAGGTGAACATCGCGCCGGACACGAAGCCGTGCGAGATCATCTGCACCATCGCGCCCTGCATGCCCAGCCGCGCCATCTCGACATTGCCCTGCTCACGCACCAGCAGGAAAGCGATGAAGATGCCCAGCGTGACGAAACCCATGTGGGCTACCGAGGAATACGCCACCAGCTTCTTCATGTCCTCCTGCACCAGCGCGACATAGCCGATGTAGACGATCGCGACCAGGCTCAGCACGATGATCAGCCAGGCGAAATGGCCGCCGGCATCCGGCACGATCGGCAGGATGAAGCGCAGCATTCCGTAGGTGCCGACCTTCAACATCACCGCCGCCAGCACCACCGAACCGCCGGTCGGCGCCTCGACGTGCGCGTCCGGCAGCCAGGTATGCACCGGCACCATCGGCACCTTGATCGCGAACGCGATCAGGAACGCGAAGAAGACCCAGGTCTGCGCCTTCATGCTGAGCGGCAACGCCGCCAGCGTGGCCATGTCGAACGTGCCGGCCTGCTGATACAGGTACAGCAGCGCGATCAGCATGAAGACCGAGCCGAAGAATGTGTAGATGAAGAACTTCAAGGTCGCATACACGCGCCGCGGTCCGCCCCAGATGCCGATCAGGATGAACATCGGAATCAGGATCGCCTCGAACAGCGCATAGAACAGCAAGGCGTCGGTGGCGCAGAACACGCCGATCAGCAGGCCTTCCAGCATCAGCATCGCGGCCATGTACTGGTGCGGCTTGTCCTGGATGACCTCCCACGCACCGACAATCACCAGGATGCCGACGAAGGTGCTCATCAGGATCAGCGCCACCGAGATGCCGTCGACCGCCAGGCTGTAATGAACGCCCCACGCGGCGATCCACAGATGGCTCTCGGTCAGCTGCATGCCGCCGACGTCCGGATGGTACTGGACCAGCAGAAACAGGCTGGCGACGAAGGTCGCAACCGCCACCAGCAGCGCCAGCCAGCGCGCCGTGTCGGGCCGGTTCGAACCGGCAAGCAATACCGGTACGGCACCGATGACGGGTAGCCAGATCAGCAGGCTGAGCAAGTGATTGAACATCGATCCCGTTTCCTTTATTGCCCGGTGAACCCGGAACCCATCAGCCAGTACCCGCCAAGCAGCAGGATCAGGCCGAGAATCATCGCGAAGGCGTAGTGATACAGATAGCCCGATTGCAGGCGACGCACGGCCGCGGCGATGCGATGGACCACGCTCACCGAGCCATTGACCATCGTGTCGTCGATCAGCGCCGTATCACCGGCCTTCCAGAACCCGCGACCCAGCATGACGCCGCCGCGAGCGAATACCGCGAAGTACACATCGTCGACCCAGTACTTGCGGTCGAGCGCCGTCCACAGCGGTTTCAACACGTTCTTGATCCGATCGGCCATTGCCGGATTGAACAGGTAGATGTAGGTGTTGATCGCAAACGCGGTGAGCACCAGCAGGAACGGCAGCTGGGTAAACCCATGCAGCGCCATCGCCAGCGAACCATGGAATTCCTGACCGAGTTCGGCCAGCACGTTGTTCGCCTCGTTCACATGAATCGAGCCGCCGAACCAGTTGCCGAACAGCATCGGTCCGACCGTGACGTAGCCGATCAGCAGCGAGGGGATCGCCAGCAGCACCAGCGGCACCGTGACCACCCACGGCGATTCCTTCGGCGCATGGCTCAGCACGCCCGGTTCGTGGTGAGCGTGGTCGTCCTCGTGGCCGTACGACGCCACCACGGTGAAGCGCTCCTTGCCATGGAAGGTCAGGTACATCTGGCGGAACGTATACAGTCCAGTCACCAGCACGCCGGCCATCACGCAGAAATAGGCGTAGCTCGCGCCCCAGCGGTGCGACAGGCCGACCGCCTCGATGATCGCGTCCTTCGAATAGAAGCCCGCGAAGAACGGCACGCCGCACAGCGCCAGCGAACCGATCCACATGGTGATCCAGGTGACTGGCATGTACTTGCGCAGGCCGCCCATGTAGCGCATGTCCTGCTCGTGGTGCATCGCGATAATCACCGAGCCGGCACCGAGAAACAGCAGCGCCTTGAAGAACGCATGGGTCATCAGGTGGTACACCGCACCGCTGTACGCCGACACGCCCAGCGCCACCGTCATGTAGCCCAGCTGCGACAGCGTGGAATACGCGATCACCCGCTTGATGTCGTTCTGCACGATGCCGATCATGCCGGTGAACAGCGCCGTGGTGGCACCGATCACCAGCACGAAGCTCAGCGCGGCGGACGACATCTCGAACAGCGGCGACATGCGCGCCACCATGAAGATACCGGCGGTGACCATCGTGGCCGCATGGATCAGCGCTGAGATCGGCGTCGGGCCTTCCATCGAATCGGGCAGCCACACATGCAGCGGCACCTGCGCCGACTTGCCCATCGCACCGATGAACAGCAGGATGCAGATCACCGTGGCCGCATCCCAATGGGTGCCGGCGGTGATCTGCAGGGTCTTGCCGACCAGACCGGGGGCGGCACCGAACGCCGTGGCGTAATCCAGCGTATGCAGGAAATACAGCACCGCCGCGATGCCCAGCAGGAAGCCGAAATCGCCTACCCGGTTGACCAGGAATGCCTTCAGGTTGGCGAAGATCGCGCTCGGCCGCTTGTACCAGAAGCCGATCAGCAGGTACGACACCAGGCCCACCGCTTCCCAGCCGAAGAACAGCTGCATGAAGTTGTTGCTCATGACCAGCATGAACATCGAGAAGGTGAACAGCGAGATGTAGCTGAAGAAGCGCTTGTAGCCCGGGTCGTCGCTCATGTAGCCGATGGTGTACAGATGCACCACCAGCGACACGAAGCTCACCACCACCAGCATCATCGCGGTCAGGCGGTCGACCAGGAAGCCGACGCTGGCATTGAAGGGGCCGATCTGAAACCAGGTGTAGATGTTCTGGTTGTAGACCTCGGCACCCCCCAGGGTCAGCTGGTACAGCACGTAGAACGACAGCGCGCAGGAGATCGCCACGCCCAGAATGGTGACGCTGTGCGCGCCGGCTCGGCCAATGAATTTGCCCAGGAAGCCGGCCAGCAGGCAACCGACCAGCGGCGCCAGTGCGATCGTCAGCAGGATGGAGGTCGAAAGACTCATGTGATCAGCCCTTCATGCTGTCGATGTCGGCGATGTTGATCGTGCTGCGATTGCGGAACAGCAGCACCAGGATCGCCAGGCCGATGGCGGCTTCCGCCGCGGCCACGGTAAGAATGAAGAAGACGAACACCTGCCCCGAGACATCGCCGAGAAAACGCGAGAACGCCACGAAGTTCGTGTTCACCGCCAGCAGCATCAGTTCGATCGACATCAGCAACACGATCACGTTCTTGCGATTGATGAACAGTCCGGCGACGGCGATGCAGAACAGCACCGCACCCAGCACGATGTAGTGCGCGAGCGTGATCATGGTTGGGACTCCTGCGGCGGGACCGACGATGGTTCAGCGGGACGCTCGGCGGCCATTTTCACGATACGGACGCGGTCGCGCGGATTGACGCTGACCTGCTGGCTGGCCGACTCGTGCCGTGCGTCGGTGCGCTGGCGCAGGGTCAGCGCCACCGCCGCCACCACGCCCACAGTGAGGATCAGCGCAGCGATCTCGAACGGCAGCAGGTATTGCGTATACAGCGCGCGGCCCAGCCAGGCCGTGTTGGACACGCCCGCGGCAGCAGCCGGATTGGCGCCCATGAGCTGCGCATGCATCGCCCGCACGCCGATCAGGCCGAGCATTTCCACCAGCATCACCATCGCCACGATCAGGCCGACCGGCAGGAACTTCACGAAGCCCTCGCGCATCTTTTCCTGGTCGATATCGAGCATCATCACCACGAACAGGAACAGCACCATCACGGCGCCGACGTAGACCACGATCAACGCCAGTGCGAGAAACTCGGCCTCGGCCAGCATCCACAGGCAGGCGGTGCTGAAGAATGTGAGCACCAGCGCCAGCACGGCATGCACCGTATTGCGCAGCGTGATGACCGCCAGCGCGGCCGCCACCGTGACGAAGCCGAAGCCGTAGAAACAGATGAGTTGGAACAGTTGGGGATTCATCGTGGGCCTCAGCGGTACGCCGCATCTTGCGCGCGGTCGGCGGCAATCTGCTGCTCGAAGCGATCGCCGATGGCGAGCAGTTGCGTCTTTGTCACCACGCTCTCGCTGCGCTGCTCGAAGTGATATTCATGAATGCTGGTCTCGACGATGGAATCGACCGGACAACTCTCCTCGCAGAAACCGCAGTAGATGCACTTGAACAGGTCGATGTCGTAACGCGTGGTGCGACGCTGGCCATCGGACTCGCGCGGTGCCGAATCGATCGTGATCGCCAGCGCCGGGCAGACCGCTTCGCACAGCTTGCAGGCGATGCAGCGCTCTTCGCCGTTCGCATAGCGGCGCAACGCATGCAGGCCGCGGAAACGGTTCGACTTCGGTATGTGCTCGCTCGGGTAACGCATGGTGTATTTCGGCTTGAACAGGTAGCGCATGGTCAAACCCATGCCCTGCAGCAGTTCGAGCAGCAACAGGCTCTTGAGATAGCTGGTTACGCGTTTCATGAAAAAGCTCTCTGCATGCTTTCCTTCCCCCCGCCGGGGAGAGGGCGCCGGTCAGGGCGGATGAGTGGCGGGTGCTCGTGATGACCTCTCATCTCATCCTCCAATGCTGACCCAGCCGAAATACTTCATGCAGCCGGCGACCAGCACCCACACGATGGCTATCGGAATAAGCACCTTCCAGCCCAGCCGCATGATCTGGTCATAGCGATAGCGCGGGAAGGTGGCGCGGAACCACAGGAACATGAAGGCGAACAGGAACGCCTTGATGAACAGCCAGATGAAGCCGCCGGTCCAGATCCAGTTGATCCAACCCGGTGCGTCGATATGGATCCAGCCCTGCAGCGGGCTCAGCCAGCCACCCATGAACAGGATCGAGGCCAGGAAGCTGACCAGGATCATGTTGGCGTATTCGGCCAGGAAGAAGATCGCGAATGCCGAGCCGGAATATTCCACGTGGAAGCCGGCGACGATTTCCGACTCGCCCTCGGCCACGTCGAACGGCGCGCGGTTGGTCTCGGCGACGCCGGAGATGAAATAGATCACGAATACCGGCAGCAGCGGCAGCCAGAACCAGTCGAGAAAGCCCTTGCTGCCCGCTTGCGCATTGACGATGTCGGAGAGATTGAGGCTGCCGGCCAGCACCAGTACGCAGACCAGGCACAAGCCCATGGCCAGTTCGTAGGAAATCACCTGGGCGGCCGAACGCATCGCGCCGAGCAGCGCGTAGCGCGAGTTGGAGGCCCAGCCGGCGAGGATGATGCCGTAGACGCCCAGCGAGGTCATCGCCAGCAGGTACAGCACGCCCGCGTTGGCATTGGACAGCACCATCTTGCTGCTGAACGGAACCACTGCCCACGCCGCCAGTGCCGGGATCAGCGCCAGCAACGGCGCCATGTAGTACAGGAACCGGTTTGCATTGGTCGGCAAGATCACTTCCTTGATCAACAGCTTGACCACGTCGGCGAACGCCTGCAGCAGGCCGAACGGGCCAATCGTGTTCGGCCCCAGACGCACATGCATCCAGCCGATGATCTTGCGTTCCCAGTACACGAACATCGCCACTGCGATGATCAGCGGCAGCACGATCGCCACGATGTAGGCGATCGGGATCAGGAGCTGATGGATGAGTAGATCCGCCATGACGCTTATGCCCTGCTCAAGGTGATGGCTGCACCGTACGGCGGCAGCGTGGCAGTGAGATCCTGGGCGGCCTCGATCCACGCTGCACCATCGGGCACGGCAGGATCGACCACCAGCGGCAACAACGCGTCATCGACGCGCACCTCGACGCCCGCAACCAGCCCCAGACGCCCCGCCTCGGCCGCGTTGAGGCGCAGCGCCGGGGCACGGTTGAGCGGATGGGCGTTGAGCGCAGTGGCACGGCGCAATACCGCATCGCCGCGATAGATCGGCCAGGTGGCGAGGCGGGTCAAACCGCTCGCGATGGCACGTGCGGCCAGACCGTCGCGCGGGGTCGTCGCGCGCTCTGCGATGCCAGCGCGCAAGCCGGCAAGATCGTCGAACTCGAAGCCGGCCAGTTGCAACACGCCACCGAGCGCGCGCAATACCCTCCAGCCGGGCCGTGCCTGGCCGGGCGGCTTCGCCCCGGCCGTCACCGCCTGCGCCAGACCGTCGACGTTGACCAGCGTGGCGTCGATTTCCGGCAGCAGCGCGATCGGCAGGATCACATCGGCCACCTCGCGCAACGCCGTGCTGGCGTAGGCACTGAACGCCACGACCTGTTCCGCGCCGCGCAACGCCTGCAAGGCCAGCTTGCCATCGGCGAAATCGTGCGGTGGCTCGACACCGTACAGCACATAACCGCGGCGCGGTTGCGCCAGCATCGCCTGCGCATCCAGCCCGTCGCCAGTCGGTGCCACACCGAGCCGAGCCAGGCCGACCGCGTTGGCACCGGACGGCAACTCGTCGTAGCCGGCGCCGGTGGCCTGCGCGATGAAGCGGGCGATCGCACGCAGCCAGGAGGCCTGCGGATGGGTAGCCGCCGCCTCGCCGAAAATCACTACGGCCTTGCCCGGCTCGGCCGCCGCCTTTTTCAGTGCGGCGATCGCATCGTTGTCGCCAGCGTCGCTGGCCGCCGCATCGATCGCCGCAGCCAATGCCGCCGGCGCGGCCGCACCGGCGTTCACGGCAGCCCTGGCCAGTGCCAGCAAGGCATCGACCAGCGCCTGCGGCGCCGCCACCGACTCGCCGGCAAGCTTGTAATTGAAATCGAAATGCGCCGGGTTCACGGCGTAGACCTTCGCGCCCCTCTTCACCGCCTGGTGCAGGCGATGATTCAGCAGCGGCATCTCATGCCTGAGGTCGGAACCGACCAGCAATGCCGACCCGACCCGATCGACCTCGGCCACCGGCAATGCGAAGGGCTGCGCCATGGCGTTGTCGGCAAAGTCGAGCTGGCGCAGTCGATGATCGACATGCGCGCTGCCCAACCCGCGGGCCAGCCGCATCAGCAGGTCGCCCTCCTCATTCGAGGTGGCCGGATGCACCAGCATGCCCAGCTCACTGCCCGGTACCTTCTTCAGCGCCTCGGCGGCAAACTGCAGCGCATCTTCCCAGGTGGTGGCTTGCCACTGGCCGTTGCGCTTCACTTCCGGTGCGCTGATGCGGTCGCCGGCGTACAGGCCCTGATGGCTGTAACGGTCGCGATCGGACAGCCAGCACTCGTTGACCGACTCGTTGTCGCGCGGCACCGTGCGCAGCACCTCGCCGCGGCGCGTATGCAGCCACAGGTTGGAACCCAGCGCGTCGTGGTAGCCGATGGATGGCTTGGCGATCAGCTCCCAGGCACGCGCGCGGAACTGGAACGGCTTGTTGGTGAGGGCGCCGACCGGGCAGACATCGATGATGTTGCCGGACAGCTCGGTCTCGATCGTCTTGCCGATGTAGGTGCCGATCTGCAGGTTCTCGCCGCGATTCATGCCGCCCAGTTCATAACTGCCGGCGATCTCGCTGGTGAAACGCACGCAGCGCGTGCACTGGATGCAGCGGGTCATCTCGGTGGCCACCAGTGGCCCGACGTTCTCGTCGGCCACCGTGCGCTTGCGCTCGGTGAAGCGCGAGACACTGCGGCCGTATCCGAGCGCGACATCCTGCAGCTCGCATTCGCCGCCCTGATCGCAGATCGGGCAGTCGAGCGGATGGTTGATCAGCAGGAACTCCATCACGTCGCGCTGGAACTTCAGCGCCTTGTCGGAGCGGGTGAGCACCTTCATGCCCTCGGCCACCGGGGTGGCGCACGCCGGCTGCGGCTTGGGCATCATCCGGCCGCCCATCTCCACGTCCACCATGCACATGCGGCAGTTGGCGGCGATCGGCAGCTTGCGGTGGTAGCAAAAACGCGGGATGGCGACGCCGACCGCGTCGGCCGCCTCGATGATCATCGCGCCCTTGCGGATCTGCGTGGGCTTGCCGTCGATCTCGATGTTGAGCAGATCGGGAGCCGGGTTACTGGTGGGCTGCGCGTTCATGCCGTCACTTCCTCACGTGAATCGACCATCGAACGACCATGCTCCACGTAGTATTCGAACTCGCCCCAGAATTGCTGCAGGAAGCCCTGCACCGGCCATGCCGCCGCTTCGCCGAACGCGCAGATGGTGTGGCCCTCGATCTGGCCGGCAACCGCCTTCAGTCGATGCAGGTCCTCCGGGGTGCCCTTGCCCTCGACGATGCGCGTCAGCACGCGGTACATCCAGCCGGTGCCTTCGCGGCACGGCGTGCATTGGCCGCAGGACTCGGCGAAATAGAACCGCGAGATACGATGGCAGGCCTTGACCATGCAGGTGGTCTCGTCCATCACGATGACCGCGCCCGAGCCGAGGCCGGAGCCGGCCTTCTGCAGGCAGTCGTAGTCCATGGTGGCTTCGAGCATGGTCGCCGCCGGCAGCACCTTCATCGATGAGCCGCCGGGGATCACCGCCTTCAGTTGGTGGCCGTGACGCACGCCGCCGGCCATCGCCAGCAGATCCTTGAACGGGGTGCCCAGGCGGATCTCGAAATTGCCCGGCTTGGCGACGTGGCCGGAGACCGAGAAGATCTTCGGGCCGCCATTGTTCGGCTTGCCCAGATTGAGGAACCAGTCGGCACCGTTGCGCAGGATCGCCGGTACCGAGGCGTAGGTCTCGGTGTTGTTGATCGTGCTCGGCTTGCCGTACAGGCCGAAGCCGGCCGGGAACGGCGGCTTGAAGCGCGGCATACCCTTCTTGCCTTCCAGCGATTCCATCAGCGCGGTTTCTTCACCGCAGATGTAGGCGCCGGCGCCCAGCGCGGTGTGGATGTCCACGTCGATGCCGCTGCCGCCGATGTCCTTGCCCAGCAGGCCGGCCGCATAGGCTTCCTTCAGCGCTTCCTCGAAATGTTCGTACGGCTCGTGATGGAACTCGCCGCGCAGGTAGTTGTAGGCCACCGTGGAGCCGGTGCAGTAGCAGGCGATCGCCATGCCCTCGATCACCGCATGCGGATTGAAACGCAGGATGTCGCGATCCTTGGCGGTGCCCGGCTCGGATTCGTCCGAGTTGCACAGGATGTACTTTTGCATCGTACCCTTGGGCATGAACGACCACTTCAGGCCGGTCGGGAAGCCGGCGCCACCGCGGCCGCGCAGGCTGCTCTTCTTGACTTCCTCGACCAGCGTCGCCGGGTCGGGTTTCTCGGCAAGGATCTTGCGCCAGGCCTTGTAACCGTCGACCTGGGTATAGCTGTCGATCGACCACGGCTTGTCGAAATGCAACGTCGTGTAGACGACCTGGTGTTCCTGCGGTGCGGGACCGACTGCCATTACCAATGCCTCACTTGAGTCCGTCGAGAATCTCGTCGACCTTGTCGGTCGTGAGATGTTCGTGATAATGCCCATTGACGGTCATCGCCGGCGCGCAGACACAGGCGGCGATGCATTCTTCCTCGCGCTTGAGATACACGCGACCGTCCGGCGTGCTCTCGCCGAGCTTGACGCCGAGCTTCTTCTCGCAATGGCGCACCAGATCTTCCGCGCCGTTGAGCCAGCAGGAGATATTGGTGCAGATCGCCACGTTGTTGCGGCCGACCGGCCGGGTCTCCAGCATCGAGTAGAAGCTGGCCACCTCGTACGCCCATACCTCCGGCAGATCGAGATACCGGGCGACGGCCACGATCAGTTCGTCGGTGAGGAACCCACCGTTCTGCTCTTGCGCGCCAAACAGCGCCTGGATCAGCGCCGAGCGCTTGCGATCCGGTGGAAACTTCGCGACCCACTCGTCGATGTGATGACGGGTATGTTCGTTGAGAACGACGAGCGGATCGACGTGGCTGACCTGCTCGAAATGTCCGGTGGCTTTCATGTGTGCGTATCCTCCGGGCTCAGCGATCGACGTCGCCGAACACGAGGTCATAGGTACCGATCATGGCTACCGCGTCGGCAAGCATGTGGCCGCGAACGATGGTATCCATGGACGAAAGATGGGCGAAGCCCGGTGCGCGCATGTGCAGACGGAACGGCTTGTTGGCGCCATCGGAAACCAGATAGCAGCCGAACTCGCCCTTCGGCGCCTCGACCGCGGAATAGGTCTCGCCGGCCGGCACGCAATAGCCCTCGGTGAACAACTTGAAGTGGTGGATGAGGGCTTCCATGTCCTCCTTCATCTCGACGCGCGAAGGCGGTGCCACCTTGAAGTTCTTCACCATCACCGGGCCGGGATTGGCACGCAGCCAGTTCACGCACTGCCTGATGATGCGGTTGGACTGGCGCATCTCCTCGACACGCACCAGATAGCGGTCGTAGCAGTCACCGTTGACGCCGACCGGGATGTCGAAATCCACCTCGGCATACTTTGCGTAGGGCTGCTTCTTGCGCAGGTCCCATTCGACACCCGAACCGCGCAGCATCGGCCCGGTCATGCTCCATTGCTGGGCCAGCTCCGGGCTGACTACACCGATGCCGACCGTACGCTGCTTCCAGATCCGGTTGGTGGTGAGCAGATCCTCGTACTCGTCCACTTTCGAGGGAAAATCGGCGGCGAACGCGTCGATGAAATCCAGCATGGAACCCTCGCGCCAGCTGTTGACGCGCTTGAGGTCCTTGCCCTTGTGCCACGGCGATTCGCGGTACTTCGACATCCGGTCGGGCAGATCGCGATAGACCCCGCCGGGCCGGTAGTAGGTCGCGTGCATGCGCGCGCCGGACACTGCCTCGTACACATCCATGAGCTCCTCGCGCTCGCGGAACGCGTACAGGAACACGGCCATCGCGCCGAGATCGAGCGCGCTCGAGCCGATCCACATCAGGTGGTTCAGGATGCGGGTGATCTCGTCGAACATGGTGCGGATGTACTGGGCCCTTTCCGGCGCCTCGATCCCCAGCAGGGTCTCGATGGCCTTCACGTAGGCGTGCTCGTTGCACATCATCGAGACGTAGTCGAGCCGGTCCATGTAACCGATAGACTGGTTGAACGGCTTGGACTCGGCCAGCTTTTCGGTGCCACGATGCAGCAGACCCACATGCGGGTCGGCGCGGACGATGGTTTCGCCGTCCATCTCCAGCACCAGGCGCAGCACGCCGTGCGCGGCCGGATGCTGCGGGCCGAAATTCATCGTGTAGTTCTGGATTTCCTGGGCCATCTCAATTCTCCCGCCAGTGGTCGGCGGCCTCGGCCTTGGCCTGCATCAGATCGACATCGTCGCGGATCGTCCGCGGCACCAGCACGCGTGGCTCGATCGATACCGGCTCGTAGATCACCCGTTTCAGTTCGGGGTCGTAACGCACTTCGACGTTGCCGATCAACGGGAAATCCTTGCGGAACGGATGGCCGACAAAACCGTAGTCGGTGAGGATCCGGCGCAGATCCGGATGGCCCTCGAAGATGATGCCGTACAGGTCGAACGCCTCGCGCTCGAACCAGTTCACGCCCGGCCATACCTGGGTCAGCGACGGTACCACCGGCAGGCTGTCGTCTTCACAGAACACGCGCAGGCGCAGACGGCGGTTGTGCTCGATCGACAGCAACTGGACCACCGCGGCGTAGCGACGTGGCTGGTTCGTGTCGCGCGGTCGCTCGGCCCAGTTGAAACGCCCCTGCGCCTGACCCTCGACACCTCGCGAGAAGCCGGTGCCGGACACCGTCTCGGTATCCCATTCGGTCTGCCCGTAGCCCAGGTAATCGATGCCGCACAGGTCGATCAATTCGCTGAAACGGAAAGCCGGTTCGTCACGCAACGCGGTGGCCACGGCAATCAGGTCGGCGGCGACCAGCTCGGCGGTGACCTCGTTGCGCGCCGTGCTGATCGCGAGCGTGTCGCCGAATCGCGCAACAAGGCGCTCGGCCAGCGAGGTCGGATGTGGTTCGGACATATCAGGGCCTCACGAACGCGCGATGGTGCTGGTACGGCGGATTTTCTTCTGCAACTGCAGGATGCCGTGGATCAGCGCCTCGGCCGTCGGCGGGCAGCCCGGCACATAGATGTCCACCGGCACGATGCGGTCGCAGCCGCGCACCACCGAATAGGAATAGTGGTAATAGCCGCCGCCATTGGCGCAGCTGCCCATCGAGATCACCCATTTCGGCTCGGGCATCTGGTCATAGACCTTGCGCAGTGCCGGCGCCATCTTGTTGACCAGGGTGCCGGCCACGATCATCACGTCGGACTGCCGCGGACTGCCGCGGAAGATCACGCCATAGCGGTCCAGATCCAGCCGCGACGCGCCGGCCTGCATCATTTCCACCGCGCAGCAGGCCAGACCGAACGTCACCGGCCACATCGAACCGGTACGCGCCCAGTTCATCAGCGCATCCACACTGGTGGTGGCGAAACCGTGTTGCACCACCGGATTGTCGCCGGCCGGCCGCAGGATATCGTCGACCAGATTCAGCGGCTGCGGGTTGTGCATCACCTTGCTGATGCCGGAAATCATACCCATGCGTCGGTCCTCTCGAAGCGGTTGGCGCATGGATGCGCCAACGCGGGAAGCGCACGAACGCTTTCCGCGGCAAACGTGGCGCGGTTTTGCCGTGACCGTTTGCACGCGAACTGCGGCAGCATGCCCGGATTCGCGCATGGGTAACATCTCACTCCCATTCCAGTGCTCCCTTCTTCCAGACGTAGGCGAAACCGATGATCAGCAGCAGCAGGAACAGCGCCATCTCGATCAACGCGATGATGCCGATCTGCTGGAACACCACCGCCCACGGAAACAGGAAGGCGATTTCCAGATCGAAGATGATGAACAGGATGGCGAGCAGGTAGTAGCGCACGTCGAAGCGCATGCGGGCATCTTCAAATGCCTCGAAACCACACTCGTAGGGCGAGAGTTTTTCCGCTTCGGGGCGGCTGGGACCTGCCAGCAGGCCGATCACCAACAGTACAAGGCCGAGACCGGTGGCAACTCCGATGAACAACAGGACGGGCCAATATTCGGCAAGCACGATGCAACGTACCTCCACGCCATCAGGCGCATCAGTGACCGCGTGGACTGAAGCCCACCAACTCACGGCCGGCAATTCAATTCGGCAAACCGGCAAACCCGGAGGCTCGTCAAGCATGCCCGCAGACGCTGCAACCGTCAGCGTCCCCTGCTTCGCGAGATGGGCTCGCGAATCACGTCATTGTATCAGCGTGCGGGGGTAAGGCGACAAGCCTTGACGGCTAAACTCGGCGAGATTGTGGGCATCTGCCGTGTCCGTGGGTGCGACCGATGGTCACATGGTGTGCGTGGCGCGTTCGGAGTTCAGCGTACCGGCAAGGATGTTCTCGATGCGGTTGCGGGCGACCTCGGCATCTTTCGATTCATTGAAGTGAATGCCGACGCCCTGGATGCGGTTGCCCTGTGCACCGGGCGGGCTGATCCAGGCCACCTTGCCGACGACCGACAGCCGCTCGGTCTCCTCCGCCAGCGTCACCAGCAGCACCACCTCGTCTCCCAGCGAATACTGCTGCGCCGTCGACACGAACAACCCGCCATGCTTCAGATAGGGCATGTAGGCGTTGTACAGCGAGGCCGCGTCCTTGATTTTCAGTGAAATGATGCCCTGACGGGCGGCCACGGGTTTCATGCCTGACTCCTGCCGGACGGCCAAACCGCCCGATCTGATAATGGCGATCTTAAGTGCTGCGCCCCATCCGCACCACTCCCCCGCCATGGGCATGTTCGACCCGGGAGCCTAACTGGCCAGCAACGACTGGCGTTCGTTGACCAGCCGTGCCCACGAAGCGGGCGGCACCCATTGGTTGACCCACTCGGACACCGCACTGCCGAACATGGGCCGGGAAATCGAAAAGCCCTGTAACTGATGACAGCCCAGGGACGCCAGCAGATCGCCCTGCCCCAACGTCTCGATGCCTTCGGCGATGACGGCCTTGGCCAACATGCGCGCCGTGGTGATCACGCCCGCCGCGATCGCCATGTTGCGTTCGTCGCTGAGGATGTCGCGCACAAAACTCTGATCGAGCTTGATGTGCTCGATGTCGAGCTGCTGGATATGGCTGAGCGACGCGCTGCCGGTACCGAAATCATCCAGCCCCACCCGGATTCCGCGACGGCGGCACTCCTCGATCACGATTTTCGCGCGGGCGCGATCCATCGAAGGGCCGGTCTCGGTCACCTCGATGCCGAAACCCACATCCATCACCTGCGGATAGGCATCGAGTACGGCGTCGATATCGTTGAAAAATGCCGGATGCAGCAGATGGCGGGTACTGATGTTCACCGAGACGGGGATCGAGATGCCTGCCTGCACCCATGTCTGGCATTGCCGCAAGGCCTCGTCCAGTACATAGCGGCCGATCGGTCGTGCCAGTTGCGGATCGTCCAGCACATGCATGAAATCGGCGGGTTCGATCAACCCCTGCTCACCGTCCTTCAGCCGCAACAACGCCTCCATGCCGGCCACTCCCGGCAAACCGGGCAAGCCGTCGATATACACGATCGGCTGATACAGCAGCTGCAGCCGCGATTGCACCAACGCCTGGGCGATCCGGTCGCGCATCGCCTGCAGCCGCAACTGCTCCAGCTCCATCGCCGGCTCGTACAACAGGCCGCGATCCTTGCCCTCTTCCTTCGCCGCATACATCGCAAGGTCGGCGTGCCGGACCAGCCCTTCGGCGTCGGATTCGTCGAGCGGAAAGAGTGTCCAGCCGACGCTGGCCGAGATGCTGACCTGTTCATCCATCAGGTCGAACGGTGTCCGCAGCGCCTGCAGGATGCATCGGCTGATCGCATCGAGTTGTTCCTTGCTGTCGAGGCCGGAGATCACCAGGGCGAACTCATCGCCGCCAAAGCGGGCCACGACATCCGCCTCGCGCAACATGCCCAGAATCCGCGCCGACGCTTCCACCAGCACCTGGTCGCCACCCGCATGCCCGATCGTGTCGTTGACACTCTTGAACCGGTCCAGATCGAGTATGCCCACGGCCAGCAGGGACTGCTGCCGCATGGCCTGGGTGCGCGCCTGTTCGAGCAGGTCGAACAGCAGGCGCCGATTGGGCAAGCCGGTAACCACATCGTAAAAGGCCAGACGTTCGACCCCAGCGTCGCGCGCCTTCTGTTCGGCATGCCTTGCCTCGTGTGCACGCCGCATCTGGAGACCGAGCCCGAGGCCGACCGCCATTTCCGAAAGCACCTGGAGCTCGGTGGCGCTGAAAGCGTCAACCGCAACCGCACCGATGACGAAAACGCCCACGACGAGGCCGTCCGCACTCAATGGAAGTGCCAGCACGGCATGCAGATTCTCGCCACCCGCGCCAGGCCAGCCCGAACCGCCCGACGGCGACGGATGCCAGAGCTGCGGTTGACCGGTCGACATGGCGATCGCCACGGCAGCATCGGCATGCCGGGCATGGGCTGACGCGAACTCGGCATCCGCTTCGACCGCGCCGGCAGGTCCGGCATGCAGCGGCACTCGCAATGTCCTGCCGCAGGCATCCCCGCTCAGGCCGACCCAGGCAAACGGGTAGTTGCCGACGGCCTTCACCGCGCTACACGCATCGGCAAGCATGGACTGTTCGTCCACGCTGCACGTGACGATCCTGACCGTCTCGCTGAGCAGTCGCATGGCACGCCGCTGGCGGACTTCCTGCTGCGCCGCTTGCTGCAGGAGCATCCGCTGCCGATGCGCCTCCCGTCCCAACCCGATACTCGACGCCACTTGCTGCAACAGTTCGATCATCGGCGAGGAAAAGAAACCGGCATGGCTTGACCGCACCACCAGTACCGCCTGCACTTCGCCAGACTGCATGATCGGCACGGCAGCCACCGAGGCCACTCCATGCCACGCACAGGCCTGACGGAATACATTGTGACCGGGCGCATGCCGGATATCGACTTCGATCTGCGGCCCTCCGCGCCAGAACGACGGCCTCGCGAAGGAGAGCGGCAGGTACTCGGGGTAGCTGTCGCCCATGTCGGGAGCAATCCTGGCGGGCGCTGCGCGATGGAACCGCCGGCTACCGCGATCCAACTCGCCCACCATCACCAGTCGGGCGCCGGTCCGCCTTTCAAGAATTTCGATCGCCGCCTCGTACAACGCCGGCGGCTCAAGGGATCGCACCAGCAACCGGCCAATGTCGAAGAGCACGGTGCAGAAATTGTCGCTCGACACCGTCGGTGCCGGATTGGCCTGCATCGAAGTCTGATCCGTTTGCTGCATTCAGGTGGCCGGCTGGTTGAATGAATACTGCGGTTGTTTCATGACGATGCTGCTTGCTGGACTGGCCGCTGGCGTCGCCGGCAATACACTGCCCGGCAACCGGCATCCCCTTGCCGCCCCGAGTCAGTCAGCGCACGGCTGACATCACCAGCGCGAACTGCATCAGAGTTCGTGCCAACCCCAATGGTCAAAGATCCAGAGCGCATGCAGGTCCCATGCCAATCTGACGAAACGCGGGATGTCATCCAATCCACTCGCCAGGGTCAACCGGTAGATGCCTTCCCCATCGCGTCGCAGCGGGGCATCCCGCCAGCGCCAGGATTGCGTTCCCTGCCCGCTGACCACGCTCAGTCGAAGCCATGGCTGCAGCCATGCCGGGGGCTGCCATGGCAGGTCCGCCGCGGGTGGCCCGGACCGGGGCGGTACCACCACATACCGTTCGGGCAGAGCGGCCAGACGCCGCAAACGATTCCGGCTCAAGGCCATCTGGCTGCGGTACGCGCTCAATGCCTGCTGCTTGCACGCCTGTTGCCCCGCCGATCCGCAGATTTCGACAAATCTGACGCCCAGCGTCCGGCCATGCACAAGATAGGCCAGCATCGCCGGTGGACGGGACAGCCGTGCCACGGCCAACCGGACCAGTACGTGCGCCGTGCCATGATCGGGGTGGCGGTCGTGCAGCGATGGCAGGGCGATCAGGCTGGGACGAAACTCGCCGATCGCCTCGGTCAGTGTGGTCAGCAGGCCACCCCCCGATTGCAGCAGGCCATCGGTGATGCCCATGTCCGGCCACCCCAGGAGGCGCACCGCCTGCGCCGACACATCGAGTTGCCGCACGGCATGCTGCATTTCGGCAAGGCGACGCTGCCCCCAGCGCTGCCGATCGACGCCGCGGATCCGGATGCGCCGTTCCAGCCAGCGCTGCGGCCACGGATTGTTGTCGCCGGCAGTCAACAGCAGGATCTGCACCTCGCCGCCCGCCATCCGTACCTGCTGGATCAGCAGTCCGGTCGCGAGCGTTTCGTCGTCGGGATGTGGCGCCACCACCAGCAATCGGGTGAGCGCGGAAAATGTCGGTGGCGCGGCCGCCGGGTCGATTGCCCGCTCCTTGCTGGCGGCGCCGGCGGTCAACGCCATTGCGCCAGCAATTCGAGCAGCAGCAGGTCACCACGCAACGGGCCGCGAAGACTCTCGCGGGTACGGTTGACCGCGTCGTACCAGTGGCCGAGCGCCTCGGCATCCAGCGTGCTGGCCAGCGGCCCGACGCCCGCCCTCGCCCTGGCCCTGATTTCATCGGCCACAGCCTGAGCTGCGAACCACAGGCGCTGTGACGGCTCGCCGTCCAGCCAGCGCTTGACCACCTCCAGCGGCTGGCCGCGACCAGCCGCGAGCGCGGCCAGATCCTTGCGCACTTCAAGGCGTCGATCGAGCGCGCCCTGCTGCGCCCATGCACGCGCCAGTCCGGGGTTGCCGGCCGCGGCCGCGAGCGCTCCCGCTTCGTCGCTCACTCCTTGCGTCTGCAACCACGCCAGTGCGTCGGCGGCGGCAGGCAGATGAAACCCGATCCGCTGGCAACGGCTGCGGATGGTCGGCGGCAGCCGCCACGGCGCATCGGCCAGCAGGATCAGCATGGTCTGCGCGGCCGGCTCCTCCAGCGTCTTCAGCAATGCGTTGGCAGCGGAGGAATTCAGTGCATCGGCCGGATCGATGACGGCCACCTGCCAGCCGCCGAACTGGCTGCTCATGGCCAGTCGCGCCGACAGTTCGCGAACCTGCTCGACCACGATCTCGCTGCGTTGCACACCGTCCTTGCGCAGGCCGAAACTCACAGGGATCAGATCCGGATGCGTGCCGGCCGCCAGCAGCAGGCAGCTGCGACACTGCCCGCAGGCATCGCCATCCGCCGGCTGGGCGCACAGCAGCCCTTGCACGAAGCGTTGCGCGAACGCCCGCTTGCCCAGGCCCGCGGGGCCGCACAGCAACAAGGCGTGCGCCAGCGCCTCGCGCTGGCGCCGCGCCTGCAGCCGCCGCCAGTGTTCGCTGTGCCACGGCAATCCGTTCATGGCCGCGACGCCCCGATCAGCTCGGCCAGCGCATCCGTGGCTGCCTGCAGCACGATGGCCGGCGACTGGCTGGCGTCGATCACCCGGAAGCGCTCCGGTTCGGCCGCTGCGCGCTCGCGATAGCACGCGCGCACGCGTTCGAAGAAGGCGTCGGCCTCGGCCTCGATGCGATCGGCATCGCCACGACCGGCCGCGCGGGCACGACCGGTCGCCACCGGCAGATCGAGCAGCAGGGTTCGGTCCGGCTTGATGCCGGCACAGGCCCAGCGCTCAAGTTCGGCGATGCGCTCGACCGGTTGGCCGCGGCCGGCGCCCTGATAGGCATAGCTGGCATCGGCAAAACGATCGCACAGTACCCATTGCCCGGCATGCAGTGCCGGCACGATCACCTCGCGCACCAGTTGCGCGCGCGAGGCAAACATCAGCAGCAACTCGGTCTCGGCGGCCAGCCCGTGCTGCGCCGGATCGAGCACGACGCCGCGCACCGCCTCGCCCAGCGGTGTGCCGCCGGGCTCGCGCGTCTGCACCAGAGCAATGCCTCGTTGCTCGATGCAAGCACGCAGACCGGCGAGCAAGGTGCTTTTCCCGGCACCTTCGCCGCCCTCGATGCTGATGAATTTCCCCTGGGCGTGACTCATCGGCAATGTTTCCGCTGGTAGCAGTCGACATTGCGATTGTGTTCCTCCAGCGTGTCGGAAAACACATGCCCGCCATCGCCACGGGCAACGAAGTAAAGCGCGGTACCGGCTGCCGGATGCAACGCCGCCAGCAGTGCCGGCTTGCCCGGCAGCGCGATCGGCGTTGGCGGCAAGCCAGGCCGGGTATAGGTGTTGTAAGGCGTGTCGGTGGTGAGATCGCTCTTGTGGATATTTCCCGTATAACTGCTGCCCATGCCGTAGATCACGCTGGGGTCGGTCTGCAACAGCATGTGATCGCGCAGGCGCCGCACGAAAACGCCGGCGATCCGCGCCCGTTCATCCGCGCGGCCGGTTTCCTTTTCCACGATCGAGGCCAGGATCAACGCATCGTAGGGTGTGGCCAGCGGCAGGTTGCTGTCGCGCCCAGGCCACAACGCATCCAGGGTCCTGACCATCGCGGCGTGCGCACGCTTGAGCAGGCCCAGATCGCTGTCGCCTTTGACGTAGGCGTAGGTCTCGGGCAGGAATTGCCCCTCCGCGGGCACCCCACCGGCGCCGATTCTTTGCATGATCTGCGCATCGTCGAGGCCGGCACTGTCGTGCCTGAGTTTGTCGGCCCTGGCCAGGGCCAGGCGCAACTCGGCGAAGGTCCAGCCATCGACAATGGTGAAATCGTGCTGCAGCACCTTGCCGGCGGCCATGTTGGCAAGCAGCTGGCGCGGGGTCATGCCCTGCTCCAGCGCGTACTCGCCGGCATGCAGCTTGTCCGCCACCTGCATCTGCCCAGCCAGCAGCCGCCAGTAGAGTGGGTTGGCCGTGCTCAGCCCGTGCCGGCGCAAATCCCCGACGATGTCCCGGAAACTGCTGCCGCGGGCGATATCGATGCTGTCGCCCGGTCGCGTCACGTTCAACGGCGCACCGCTGAACCGATTGAAATCGTTCCAGCCGTAGAGCAGCGCGCCAGACATGGCCAGCACGGCAAGCAGCACCAGCACACGTGGCCATGCGCGTCCTCTCATCGAGCTGCAATTCATCCGCCGTGCTCCATCGAAAATCCAAGATTGCGCCAATGCTGCTGCAGCTGGCGGGTTACGCTGCCGGGCGCATAGACCCGGTCACCCAGCGACTGTACCGGCAGGATGCCGCGTACGCTCGAACTGAGAAAGATCTCGCCGGCACCCAGCAAGGCATCCAGTGTCAGCTCGGCGGTCTGCGCCTGCGGATATGCCTCCAGCACCTCGGCGCGGGCAACTCCGGCCACGCCGCAACGATCCAGTGCCGGCGTCAGCAGCACGCCGTCGATGCGGGCGAACAGATTGGCCATGGTTGCCGAAATGACCCGACCGTGCTGGTCGCGCAACACGCCTTCGGCAATGGCCGGATCGTTCCACTCGGCGCGTGCCAGCACCTGCTCCAGCCGGTTCAGGTGTTTCATGCCGGCGAGCAACGGCTGCTCGGCCAGACGGATCTCGCAGACCCGCATGCGCACGCCCTGCGCATACGCTTCACGCGCCGGTTGCGGCGGCGCGAAAGCCGCCACCACGCGGGCGATCTGCGTCGGCACGGGCAAGGCGTAGCCGCGCTCGCCGACGCCGCGCGTCAGCGTGATGCGCACCACCGATTGCGGCATCCCGCGCGCAACCTCCAGCGCTTCGCGCCACAGCTGTGCCGGGTCCGGCGCCGGCATGCGCAAGCGCCGGCAACTGTCGATCAACCTCTGCATGTGCCGCGGCCACAGCGGGGCGGCGGCGCCGACGAAGCGGATGCTCTCGAACAGGCCATCGCCATACGCCAGACCGCGATCGAGCGCGGACAACACCTCGGCCGGTTCGCCGTTGATCAGCATCGGCAGCATGGTCAGTCTGGTACTCCCAGCGCGCGCAGCAGGCCGCGTGCCTTGACGCGGGTTTCGTCCAGTTCCAGTTCGGCCACCGAATCGGCGACGATGCCGGCGCCCGCGCGCAAGCTGACTTCGTCGCCGGCCAGGGTCAGGGTGCGGATCAGGATGTTCAAGTCGAGGTCACCGTTGCGATCGAGGTAGCCCAGCGCGCCGGTATAGGCGCCGCGCGGCGCGTCTTCCAGCGCGGCGATGATGTCCATGCAGCGCACCTTGGGACAGCCGGTGATGGTACCGCCGGGGAACACGGCGGCGATGACTTCGCCGGGCGTCACCCCGGCACGCAGGCGACCCTGTACATTGGATACGATGTGATGAACGTGAGCGTAACTCTCCACCACCATCAACTCGTCGACCACGACCGTCCCGGGCGTGCACACGCGCCCCAGGTCGTTCCGTTCCAGGTCGATCAGCATCACATGTTCGGCGCGCTCTTTCGGATGCGCGCTCAACTCGCGAATGCGTGCCGACTCATCGTCGCCTGGCAGCCGTGGCCGGGTGCCGGCTATCGGCCGGGTCTGCGCGATGCCCCGGCGCACCTCGACCAGCCGCTCCGGCGAGGAACTCACGACCGACCATGCCGGCTGCTGCAGCAGACCGGCGAACGGCGCCGGATTGGCCTCACGCAACATGGCATACAACGACGCTGGCGTGGGCGGCGTCGCATAACGCGCACGCCACCGGCGCGACAGGTTCGCCTGGAAAACGTCGCCAGCCTGCAGATGTCCGTGGATACGCGCGACGCCGTCGAGAAACCGCTGCGGAACATCCTCGTCCCAATCGGTCGGCGGAGACAGTGGCGGGATCGTCGGCGCGGCGGCGAGATCGGCCTGCAGTACGTCGAGCAACGCCTCGTCACCGGCCTCGGCGATCAGCACCGTGCAGTCGCGTGCGTGGTCGATGACGATCGCCGCTGGACAACGCAGCGCCAGCGCCACCGGCAGGGTCGCTGAAGGCCGCAGCCGCAGCGTGGGCTCGATCTCGCCCGCCAGCTCGTACGCCAGCAGCAAGACCCAGCCGCCGTGGAACGGCAGCCCGTCGTCGTCACCCTGCGGCTGCCGTTCGGCCTGCCAGGCGCGGTCCAGCGCATCGAGGAAACGTCCGTCCCGCACTTGGCCGGCGCCATCGTGCAAACGGCCGTCGGCGTGCAACGCAAGCCGATCCCGCGGGAAGGCGAACAGGATGTCGTAGCGTGCCTGCGCGGTGCCGCGCACCACGCTTTCGAGCAGGCACGGATAGCGTTGTGGAAAGGCTGCGGCCGGCACGAGCAGATCGCGCCGGCCGGCAAGAATCCGGTGCTGGCAGGCCACGCTCAGATGCGGCGGAATGCCAGCGTGCCGTTGGTTCCGCCAAAGCCGAACGAGTTGGAGAGCGCCACGTCGAGTTTCGCGTCGCGTGCCGTGTTCGCCACAAAGTCCAGATCGCAGCCTTCGCCGGGCTCGTCCAGGTTGATGGTCGGCGGCAGCACCTGATCGCGCAACGCCAGTATCGTGAAGATCGCCTCGACCCCGCCAGCCGCACCCAGCAGGTGACCGGTCACCGATTTGGTCGAACTCATCGCCAGCTTCCAGGCGTGCTCGCCGAACACCGCCTTCGCCGCCATCACTTCGCCCAGGTCGCCGAGCGGCGTGGAGGTGCCGTGTGCGTTCACGTACTGCACGTCGGCCGGATCGAGGCGGGCATCGTTCAGCGCGTTCTGCATGCAGCGCGCTGCACCCTCGCCGCCTTCGCTCGGCGCGGTCATGTGGAACGCGTCGCCGCTCATGCCGAAACCGACCAGTTCGGCGTAGATTCGGGCACCGCGCGCCTTTGCCTGCTCGTACTCCTCCAGCATCAGCACGCCGGCACCATCGGACAGCACGAAACCGTCACGGTCCTTGTCCCACGGGCGACTGGCCCGGGTCGGTTCGTCGTTGCGGGTGGACATGGCCTTGGCCGAGCAGAACCCGGCCATGGCGGTGCCGGTGGTGGCAAATTCGGCGCCGCCGGCAATCATCGCGTCGGCGTCGCCATGCTCGATCATGCGGGCGGCCAGACCGATGTTGTGGGTCGCCGTGGTGCATGCGGTCACACAGGCGATGTTCGGGCCCTTCAGGCCGAACATGATCGACAGCTGGCCCGACACCATGTTGATGATCGAGCTGGGCACGTAGAACGGCGAGACCCGGCGTGGACCCTTCGCGGCCAGCTCCAGCGTGGTCGCTTCGATCGTGTACAGGCCGCCGATGCCGGCACCGACCGCCACCCCGATGCGCGGCGCATTGGCCTCGGTCACTTCCAGTCCGGAGTCGCGCAGCGCCTGGGTGCCCGCGGCGACGCCGTAGTGGATGAACGGGTCCATCTTCTTGACGTCCTTGGCCGCCATCCACTGGGCCGGATCGAAATCCCGCACCTGCCCGGCGATGCGCGTGGCATAGCCGGTCGTGTCGAAGTGAGTCACCGGGCCGATGCCGCTGACGCCCTTGAGAATGTTCTCCCAAGCGGTGGCGATATCATTGCCGACCGGTGAAATGATGCCCATGCCAGTCACTACCACGCGTCGTTTGCTCATGCTGGTCTTCCTTCGTGATTCCATGGAACTGCCACTATCGGCAGGTGTTTCGCGACACTGGGCCGCGACCACGTCATCCGATTCGGCAGGGCGCGTATGCCGCTCACCATACGGGATCGGACGTTACAAATTGCAGAAACGAAAACTGCGCCTCATCGGCGCAGCGTTCGATAGGGACGTGTGAATGAACCGGCACAGGGAGATGCACCGGTCCATCACCGGTCGATCCATTCGGGACGGCATCGTCCAGGATCGACCAGCCGCGTCCGCTCAGTCCTTGGAGTGGGCCTTGATGTAATCGACGGCCTGCTGCACGGTGGTGATCTTCTCGGCATCTTCGTCGGGAATTTCGGTTTCGAATTCCTCTTCGAGCGCCATCACCAGTTCCACCGTGTCCAGCGAATCTGCGCCCAGATCGTCCACGAACGAAGCATTCGCCGTGACTTCATCTTCTTTCACGCCCAACTGTTCGATGACGATTTTCTTGACGCGCTCTTCGATGGTGCTCATGTTGCCCATACCTCGCAAGGAGTTGTGTTTGTCTGTGCCGACGGATGCCTGAAAAGGCCGTCGACATTGTAGTGGCTAAGCCGGGTGGCCGCCATGCTCCACCGGTGTTGCTACGGCGGGGATGCCCCAGTGCCGGCCATCGAGGCCGACGCGAAAGTGCAATTGTCGCCTAAAACGCGCCCGCTGGCGACAACCGCGCCGCTAGCAGCCTGTCGGACTTTGCTCGGCCGGGCTGCGAATCCGTCTGTGCGGTCCCTATTTCCGCCACTTCTTGGCCCATAGCACCACTATGGGCCAAGAAGCGTCGTAGTCTGTCCTCACACAGCCGAATTCTCGCCTCGACCAGCCAAAGCCCGACAGGCTGCTAGGCCTTACGCCATGTACATCCCGCCGTTGACGTGCAGGGTTTCGCCGGTGATGTACGCCGCCGCCGGCGAGGCCAGGAAACCCACCGCCTTGGCGACATCGGCCACCTCGCCGAGCCGCCCCAGCGCGATCTGCCCCAGCAGGGCCTGCTTCGACTGCTCGGGCAGCGCACGGGTCATGTCGGTGTCGATGAAGCCCGGCGCCACCACGTTGACGGTGATCCCGCGCGTGCCGATTTCGCGTGCCAGCGACTTGGAGAACGCGATGATGCCGGCCTTGGCGGCGGCATAGTTCGACTGGCCCGGGTTGCCGGTCAGCCCGATCACCGATGCGATCGAGATGATGCGCCCCTTGCGCGCCTTCATCATGCCGCGCATCACTGCCTTGGACGTGCGATAGACCGAGCTCAGGTTGGTGTCCAGGATCGCGTTCCAGTCCTCCTCGCGCATCCGCATCAACAGCTGGTCGCGGGTGATGCCGGCGTTGTTTACCAGGATCGAGACCGCGCCGAATTCCTTGCCGATGCCCTCGACCAGCGCATCGACTGCAGCGCCGTCGGTGACATCCAGCACGCGCCCGTGGCCACCTTGCGCCGCCAGCCGCTCGCCGATCGCCATCGCGCCGGCCTCGCTGGTCGCCGTGCCGATCACGGTAGCACCCAGCGCCGCCAACTCGTCGGCAATCGCCGCGCCGATGCCGCGGCTGGCGCCGGTGACCAGTGCGATTTCGCCTTGCAGTGTGTTGCTCATCTGAATGGGTTCCTGAAGTTCACTAAGGGGAATTCATGCATTGGGCAGCCGACCGGACTCGGGTCGACCGCGCCGCCGGACACCGATCACATCCAGTCGCCGCGCACGGCATCCATCTCGCCCGGTGTGCCGATCGCGCGCGCATCGACCGCACGATCGATGCGCTTGATCAGGCCGGCCAGTACCTTGCCCGGCCCGCACTCGGCAATGCGTGTGGCGCCACCGGCCGCCAACGCCTGCACGCACTCGCTCCAGCGCACCGGCAGGTAAAGCTGCCGCTGCAGCGCGCCACGGATCTCCTCTACCGTGCCGTAACTGCGTGCCTCCGCGTTCTGCACCACCGGCATCGACGGCAACTGCCAGCGGATCGAGGCCATCCGTTCGCCCAGCCGCTCGGCCGCATCGCGCATCAAGGCGCAGTGCGACGGTACCGAAACGGCCAGCTTGATCGCCTTCTTCACGCCCAGCTCGGCCAGCCGCGCGAGCGCGCGATCCACCGCTTCGGCATGGCCGGCAATCACCAGCTGGCCCGGCGAGTTGAAGTTGGCGGGGGCGACCACCTGCCCCTGCGCGACCTCTTCGCATACCGCGGCGGTCTGCGCGTCGTCGCCGCCCAGGATCGCCGCCATGGTGCCGATGCCAGCGGGCACGGCCGCCTGCATCAGACGACCGCGCTCGGCGACCAGCGCCGCCGCATCATGCAGCGACAGCGCGCCCGCGCACACCAGCGCGCTGTATTCGCCCAGGCTGTGGCCCGCCAGCTGCGCCGGCTGCGCACCGCCCAGTTTCTGCCAGACCCGCCATACCGCCACGCTCGCGGCCAGCAGTGCCGGCTGCGTGTTTTCGGTGCGGTTGAGCTCGCTCTCCGGCCCATGCGCACTCAGACCCCACAGATCGAGCCCGGCACCTTGCGATGCCTCGGCGAAAGTCGTCTGCACTTCGGCGTGCGCTGCGGCCAGTTCGGCCAGCATGCCGACCGATTGCGAGCCCTGGCCGGGAAAAACGAACGCGAGCGATGCGGAAGCGGGACTCATGGGTCAGCGAACTCCATCGACGAAACTGTCATGGTGCCAGCATCGCCCGCCATGCGCAGCTGTATGCGGAATTTCCCGGCTCGGCAAACGACGGTGCCGCCTTGCGGGCGGCATCGTCGGGAACCCGTGCCGCATGCCCGGTCAGTAACGCAGCATCGCCGAGGCCCAGGTGAAGCCGCCGCCGAATGCCTCCAGCAGCAGGTTCTGGCCACGCTGCACCCTGCCTGAGCGCACGGCGTAATCGAGCGCCAGCGGCACCGACCCGGACGAGGTGTTGGCGTGCTTGTCGACGGTCACGATGACCCGCTCCATCGGCATGTTCAGCCGCTTGGCGGTCGCGTGGATGATCCGCAGATTGGCCTGGTGCGGAATCAGCCAGTCGATATCCGACGCCTGCATGCCGGCGGCCTGCAGGGTTTCGTCAACCAGCGAATCGAGCGTCTTGACTGCAACCTTGAACACTTCGCGGCCGGCCATGTGGATGCGCACGCCGTGGTTCGGCTCGTCGGTGAAGCCGACCGACACGCCGACCGGGTTGTACAGCAGATCCTTGTAGCCGCCGTCGGCATGCAGGCAAGTGGCATAGATCCCCGGTTCGCTGGAAGCCTCCAGCACCACCGCTCCGGCACCGTCGCCGAACAGCACGCAGGTCTCGCGCTCGGTCCAGTCGACCATCCGGGTCAGCGTTTCGGCGCCGATCACCAGTACTTTCTTCGACTGTCCGCTGCGGATGAACTTGTCGGCAATGCCCAGCGCATAGACGAAGCCGGAACAGGCCGCATTCACGTCGAACGCCGCGCAGCCGTCCGCGCCAAGACGATGCTGCACCAGACAGGCGGTGGACGGAAAGATGATGTCCGGCGTGGTCGTGCCCAGGATGATCAGGTCGAGCTCGGACGCCTTGACGCCGGCGGCTTCGAGTGCGTTCTTCGCGGCAAGGAACGCCAGATCGCCGGTGGTCTCGCCGTCAGCGGCGATATGGCGCTCGCGGATACCGGTACGGCTCTGTATCCACTCATCGGTGGTATCGACGATCTTTTCCAGGTCGGCGTTTGTTACCACACGCTCGGGCAACGCACTGCCGGTGGCGATGATGCGGGCATAAATCTGGGCCATTCAACTATCCATCAACAGAAACGGGAGGTGGGCGAAATATTGCGGTGTCCCTCAACGCAAAACGGCGCGTCGCCGCGCCGTCTTGTCGATCGTACCCCGGGAATCCCCGGGATTCCACGAAAACGATCAATCCTCCACCGATACCGCACCCTTGGTCTCGATGACTTTCTTGCCGCGATAATAACCGTCCTTGGTGACGTGATGGCGCAGATGCACCTCACCACTGGTCGGATCGGTGGACAGCTGCACAGTCTGCAACGCGTCATGCGAACGGCGCATGCCACGGGTGGATGGGGTACGGCGGCTCTTGGCAACTGCCATGATATTTCTCCAGCTGAAGCTTGATGATCTGAATCGGCATGACCTGGATCGGACGACCCAGGCCGGTGGTTATTTCTTCAGTTCGCGCAAAACCGCGAACGGATTTTCGTTGTGCCCCTCGCCGGTGGAAGCCTGTCCCGGGTCGTGGCCTGTCACTTCATCGGGCAGGCTGCTGTCCGGGTTGACCGGAACCAGCGGCAGCGCCAGCAGCAATTCGTCTTCAATCACCTCGACCGGATTCAACCGGCCATGCTCGGCCACCAGCAGCGGTTCGCAATCGGGCGGCAGGCCGGCCTCGTCGCGCTCCAGCCTGATCAGGCCAAGCCTTGTATGCACCGCGACCGGCCATGCGAACGGTTCCAATGTCCGCTGGCAGGTCAGCGTGAGGGACGCCTCGGCATGAACGTCGAGGTAGTCCGTACCAAGACGGTCACGCCCGAAGTCCAGCTCGAACCGCACCGTTCCATCGGTACTCGCCAGCGTCTCGCGCAAGCGGGTCATGGCCGCGATGGGCAGCATTCCTTCGAACGAACGCCGCGCCGAAACCATGCGCCAAGCGTCCACGGACTCTGGCAGTGTCACGGACATAATCGCGAAATTCTAGGTTTCAGACCACCTGAAGTCAACCGGCATGGCCAAACAAGCATTGCCGGAGCATCCAGGACCGCTCGGTTCGGCAGCTCATTTTGCCTGATCGGGCATCCATGCGGCAGACTGAATTCCTCGACCACTGAATCGATCTCCCGTGAATGACTATCTGAGGCTCGGCACAGCCGGGTTACTGGTGTTGCTGGTTGTGATGGTCGGCTTGACGTTGCGGCTGCGCTGGCGCCAGGCACAACACACAGCCAGCCTGCAGAGACTGCTTGACATGGCCGATCGGCTCGAGGCGGATCTCAAAACCTGCCGAACCGGCCTGCAGCAGGCGCATGCCGTGATCTCGCTGAATCCGGACCTGCCCGCCGCCAGTGAACAGGACGCGCAGCATGCGATCGATGCCGGACTGCGCGCGCTGCTGCAGCAACGCCTGTGGATCCGCGATCAGGCCGGGCATGCCAATCAGTTCGAACTGGACCGGGCCACCCATTCGATGCACGACACCCGCGACCGCCTGCAGCCGCTGCTGCTGGCGCTCACCAAGGCCCAGCACGATCTGGACAGCGCCATGAGCGAACACATTCGCCGCGAACCCAACACATGATTCCAGCACGACCGATGCCAGTTCGGCTGGTACTGGGCTCCACCTCGCGCTACCGCGCCGAACTGCTGCGCCGGCTTTGCGCGGATTTCGAGCAATGCGCGCCCGGCACCGACGAGACCCCCTTGCCGCATGAAACAGCGCCGGCACGCGCACTGCGACTGGCCATCGCCAAGGCCGATGCCGCGGCGGAGGGTTTGCGCGACGTGCTGGTGATCGGCTCCGACCAGGTCGCCGAGCTCGACGGGCTGGTTCTCGACAAACCCGGCACGCCCGAACGCGCCCGCGCCCAGCTGAAGGCAAGCTCGGGGCGCGAAGTGCAGTTCCATACCGCACTGTGCCTGCTCGACACCCGCGATGGCCGCCGGCATACCCACGTCGACCACACCCGCGTGCGTTTCCGCCGCCTGGACAGCGCGGAAATCGCCCGCTACGTCGAACGCGAGCAACCGCTCGATTGCGCTGGCAGTTTCAAGTGCGAAGGACTCGGCATCTGCCTGTTCGAGGCCATCGACAACCACGATCCCAGCGCGCTGATCGGATTGCCGTTGATTGCCCTGGCAAGATTGCTGCGCGAGTGCGGTGTCGCCCTGCCATGATCGCAGAGGCACAAAGGAATCACGAATAACCCGGTTCCCGGCACTTGGAGCGCACCCTGTGCACGAGTGCTCTTTATGGATGTTCAACAAGAGAATTCGCGCACAAGGTGCGCTCCTACACAATTCGGGGTTGTTCGAGGCGGCACAGGCTGCCGCCATGATCTGCGCGGCAGTGGCCGGCCATGGCTGCGGGCCTCGCTCAACTGCGAACCCGGCAACAGTTCCGGTTCGCCAACTGCGGAAACCGAACGCTACACTGGTGCGGCCATGCCGGCGCCCCACCCGCCTCTTCCACGACGATCAAGTAGAGCCCATGTCCGCCATCACCCAACCGCGCGATGGGAACCTGCAGCAGCGCCTGACCGCTGCCATGGCCCAAGTCAACCAGGTGCTGCTGGGCAAACCGCGTCAGGTGAAACTGGCCTTCGCCTGCCTGATCGCCGGCGGCCACCTGTTGCTGGAAGACGTACCCGGCGTCGGCAAGACTACCCTGGCGCACGCGCTGGCCGCGACCTTCGCACTGGATTTCCAGCGTGTGCAATTCACCAGCGATCTGCTGCCGTCGGACATCATCGGGGTCAGCGTGTACGAACGCGAAACCGGCCAGTTCCGGTTTCATCCCGGGCCGATCTTCACCGGCCTGCTGCTAGCCGACGAAATCAACCGCGCCAGCCCGAAGACACAAAGCGCGCTGCTGGAGGCGATGGCCGAGAATCAGGTCACCGTGGACGGCCAGACGCATGCCCTGGTGCAACCGTTCTTCGTGGTCGCCACGCAGAACCCGCTCGACCTCAACGGCACCTTTCCGCTGCCCGACTCGCAGCTGGATCGTTTCATGCTGCGCTTGTCGCTGGACTACCCGGATGCGGCGGCGGAGCGCGCACTGCTCACCGGCAGCGACCGCCGCGATCTGCTGGCCCAGCTGACCCCGCAACTCGACGGTGCGGCGCTGCTCGCGCTGCATCGACAGGCACAGGGCATCACCGCCAGCACGGCCCTGCTCGATTACCTGCAGGCATTGCTCGGCGCCAGTCGCCGGCACGGCGAAATCCGCGTAGGCCTGTCGCCGCGCGCCGGCCTGGCCCTGCTCAGTGCGGCGCGCGCATGGGCCCTGCTCAACGGTCGCACGCACGTCCTGCCGGAGGACATCCAGGCGCTGTTCGTGCCGCTGGCCGCGCATCGCCTGCTGTCGTCACGCGGCGGCAACGGCGACGCGCTGGCGCGGCAGCTGCTGGCCGAGGTGGCGGTGGATTGATGCACGGCATGCTGCAGCGCCTGCAAGCGTGGGCCGAAGGCCGGCTGCCCGCGCTCACCCGCTACCGCCGCAGCGAGAGCCTGCCGATCGAACTGCATCGACGACGCATCTACATCGTTCCGACCGGCTTCGGCCTCGGCTTTTCCGTCCTGCTGCTGGTGATGCTGGTCGGCGCGTTGAACTACGCCAACAATGCTGCACTGCTGCTGACCTGCCTGCTCGGCGCCGCCAGTGCCGCCAGCATGCTGGTGGCGTTTCGCAGCCTCGACGGTTTGCGGCTCGCGCATATCGGCGCCGGCCACGCCATCGCCGGCGAGCCGATCGAACTCACGCTGGCGTTCGACTCCAGCCGCCCGCGCCAGGCGATCCGCCTCGATCTGGGCCACGCGTCGGCGGCATTCGCGCTCGACGCCAACGCCACGGCAAACGTGAAGCTGGCCTTGCCTACGACGCAGCGCGGCTGGCAGGCACTGCCGCGGCTTCGCGTGTGGAGCAGTTGGCCGCTCGGCCTGTTCCGCGCATGGAGCTGGCTGCATCCCGACCCATCGGTACTGGTATGGCCACGCCCGGAGCTTTCCGGGCCGCCGCCACACGCCGTTGCCGACGATGCCCGGCACATGCGCCTGCATCAAGGCGATGAACTGGCCGCACTGCGCGATTACCGCGCCGGCGACCCGCAGCGGCGCATCGCCTGGAAAGCCAGCGCACATCATCACAGCCTGCTGGTGAAGGATTTCGAACAACCGCAAAACCGCCCGCACTGGCAGCTGGACTGGCGTCAGTTGCCCGGCATGGACAACGAGGCACGCATCGCCCGGCTGGCGCGCTGGCTGGGCGAAGCGCAGGCCCAGCGACGCAACTACAGCCTGTGGTTGCCCGGCACCGTCATCCCGGCGGGGAGCGGACCACTGCATTACGCGCGCTGCATGAACGCGCTGGCCCGCATGCCATGACGACGACGCCGCAGCACCGGAAAGCCGCCACAGCGCCGATCGACGACCGTGCCTTCGATCTGCTCAGCCTGACCATGGCACTGGTGCTCGCACTGCATGTGCCGCACCTGCCGTGGTGGCTGAGCATTGCCCTGGCTATCCTCCTGGGTTGGCGCTGGTGGCAGCGACGGCAACGTATCGGCCGGGTCCCACGCTGGCTCAAGTTGCCGCTGCTGGTGTTGCTGACACTGGCGGTGATCCTCAGCTACGGCAGCATCTTCGGGCGCGCGCCAGGCGCGGCACTGGCGATCGGCCTGCTGGTCCTGAAGCTGCTGGAGACCGAAACCTCGCGCGACGTGCGCGTCGGCATCAGTTTCGCCTGTTTCGCGCTGATGGCCGCACTGCTGTTCGATCAGGGATTGCTCACCACGATCATGGTCGCACTGGGTCTGCTGCCGGCATTGGCCACCCTGCGCGCACTGGAGCCGGCGCAGCTACCGACCAGCCTGCCGCGCACCCTGCTGCCCAGCCTTGCCTTGCTGGCGGCGGCACTGCCGCTGACCTTGTTCGCGTTCATGCTGGTGCCGCGGCTGGACAGCCCGCTGTGGGGAGCCCCCGCGCCCGGCGAAGCGCGCACCGGACTGAGCGACAGCATGTCGCCGGGCAACTTCACCGAGTTGCTCATCGACGACCATCCCGCGCTGCGGGTGAGCTTCGACGGTGCGCCGCCGGCGCCGGACCTGCGTTACTTCCGCGCCTATGTGATGTGGGATTACGACGGCCGCAGCTGGCATTACGTTGCCACCAGGCATCCCGCGGCAACGGCTCCCATCGAAGCCGACAGCACAATCGGCTACCGGATCAACCTGGAGCCGACCCATCGGCGGATGCTGCCGACCCTCGACATGCCGCTGGCCGCACCGGCGCAAGCGCAGCTGCAGCCGGATCGCGAGGTGCTGGCCGACAAGCCGGTGAACGACCCGCTCAACTATCGGTTGCGTTCGGCGCTGCACTACCGGCTGCAGCCCACGCTGGACGCGCGCTCGCGCCGACTGGGTCTGCGCCTGCCGGCCGGCTTCAATCCACGCACCCGTGCGCTGGCCCTCCAGTGGCGGCAACGCTACGGCAGCGACGATGCGGCGATCGTGCAGGCCGCATTGTCGCTGTTCCACAACCACGGCTTCCGCTACACGCTGGCACCGGCCCCGCTCGGGCGCGACGCCGTGGACGATTTCCTGTTCTCCACCCGCGAGGGTTTCTGCGAACACTATGCCTCGGCATTCACCGTGCTGATGCGCGACGCCGGCATCCCGGCACGTGTGGTCACCGGTTATCAGGGCGGCTACTGGAACAAGCTCGGCAACTACTTGCTGGTGCGCAACTCCGATGCCCATGCGTGGAGTGAGGTATGGCTGGCCGGGCGCGGCTGGGTGCGCGTCGACCCCACCGCCGCGGCACGCCCGGAACGGGTCACGCTGGGTGCGGCTGCCGCGGCGGGCGATCAGCTGGCATGGTACCGCAGCGACTGGCTGCAAGGTCTGCACAATCGCTGGGACATCGTCAACCGCTGGTGGGACCAGGGCGTTATAGGATTTGATGCGCTGCGCCAGCGCGGCCTGCTGACGCCGTTCGGCATCCGCGATACCGATACGGCCACGCTGGGCGTGCTGCTGGCGGTCAGCAGTGCGTTGTTCATCGCGATCGGCATGGCTTGGGCGTTGTTGCGGCGACGACCGGGTGATCCGTTGCGTGACGCCCTGCGCGGGATCGAGCGCAAGCTGGCACGCAAGGGTATTGTCCGCCGCCCCGGCGAAGGTCCGCAGCATTACCTGCATCGCGCCGCACGCGCGCTGCCGGCACAGCGCGAGGAGCTTGCTGCATTGATGAAGAGTTACCTGGAGCTGCGCTACGCTCAGGACGAACCGCCGGCTGAATTGTTGCGTGCCTTTCGACGTGCCGCAGGGAATTTTCGGGTCGCCGGTGTGGTCAAATGAAAGTCGACGCGATGGCTCCTGTCGTCGCCCATGATGGAGAAACAGCCATGTCTCTGTACCGCCCCCTTACCCTCGCCGCAGCCATCGCCCTGTTGGGCGGATGCGCGACGATACCCAAGCCGCTGGAAGGCACCTATACCGACATAACCACATCCAGCGCGCAGGAGGGCGGTGCCGGTGGTACCCGTGTGCGCTGGGGCGGCGAGATCATCAAGACCGTGCCTGGGCCGCAGCAGACCTGCTTCTACGTGCTGTCACACCCGCTGGACAATCAGGCACGCCCGAAAGCCGGCACCTCGGGCGAAACCCAGGGCCGCTTCGTCGCCTGCCATGATGGCTTCTATGACCCGGAAGTATTCGTCCGCGGCCGTGAATTGACGGTCACCGGCACGCTGCATGGCACGGTGTCGCAGAAAGTGGGCCAGTACGACTATGCCTATCCGCGGGTAGAAGCCGATGTGATCTACCTGTGGCCGAAGCGGCCCATCGAGGTGCGTTATCCACCGGGTTTCTATAGCCCGTTCTGGGGGCCGGGCTGGGGCCCGGGCTACTATGGCCCTTGGGGTTATCCGTATTGGGGCGGACCGTGGGGTTATCCCTATTGAGGACAAGCACTGACAGTTTCATGAAAACGCCGGCGGTTCGCCGGCGTTTTCATGAACGGGAACCCCGTTACATGTGCGGGATTCAACCTGGCGGCCAGTGCATGCGGCGGCCCGCCAGCAGATGCACATGCAGATGGAATACGGTCTGCCCGCCATCCTCGTTGCAGTTGACCACCGCGCGGTAGCCCTGCTCGGCGAAACCTTCCTGCCTTGCATAGTCGGCGGTGGCCAGCAGCAGTTGGCCGAGCAACAGCGCGTCCGCCTGGACGGCATCGTTAAGCGTGGCAAGCGGACGCTTCGGAATGAACAGCACATGCACTGGCGCCTGCGGGTTCAGGTCGCGAAAGGCCAGCACCTCGTCGTTTTCGTAAACAATCTCGGCCGGAATTTCGCGGCGGATGATCTTGCTGAAAATCGTGTCGCTCATGCGGTTCCCTCTGTAGTGAATCAATCCCGTAGTGAATCAATCCAGCACTTGCCGGCCGCCGAAGGCGTGCGCCAGCGTGCCCCGATCGACATATTCCAGCTCGCCACCCAACGGCACGCCGTGGGCGAGCCGGGTCGGCCGCACGCCGCCGGCACGCGCCAATTGCGCCAGGTAATGCGCCGTTGCCTCGCCTTCCACGGTCGGATTGGTGGCGATGATCAGCTCCTCGATCTCGCCTTCGCCGAGGCGCCGGGTCAACTGCTGCAGACCCAGCTCCTCCGGCCCCATGCCGTCGAGCGGAGACAACCGCCCCATCAGCACGAAATACTGGCCGCGATAGCCGGTGGCCTGTTCGATCGCCGCCAGGTCGGTCGGCGATTCCACGACACAAAGCAGCTTGCGCTCGCGGCTGGCACTGGCACACAACGAGCACAGGGGTTCCTCGCTGAAATTGCGGCATTGGCTGCAGTGGCCGATGCGACGCATCGCCTGCTCCAGCACGCTGGCCAGTTTCAATCCCCGCTCGCGCTCGCGCTCCAGCAAATGGAAGGCCATCCGCTGTGCGCTCTTGCTGCCCACGCCGGGCAGGCAGCGCAGTGCTTCGATCAATTCGGCGAGGAGGGATGAACCGCTCATGGTCGTCTCGTTTGCCCCGTGGTAGGAGCGCGCTTGCGCGCGATGCTTTTGTTGTTCATGGGTGGAGCAAAAGCATCGCGCACAGGGTGCGCTCCTAGAACATCAGAAGGGCATCTTGAAGCCGGCGGGCAGGTTCATCCCGGCGGTGACGCCGCCCAGTTTTTCCTTGCTGGCTTCGGCCACCTTGTTCACCGCATCGTTGATCGCGGCGGCCACCAGATCCTCGGCCATTTCCGGATCGTCGGCAAACATCTGCCGGTCGATCTGCACCCGGCGCACCTCGTGCGCGCCGGTCATCACCACGCTGACCAGGCCGCCACCGGCGCTGCCGGTGACTTCCAGCTTGGCGATTTCTTCCTGCGCACGCTTCATGTCTTCCTGCATGCGCTGGGCCTGCTGCATCAGCTGACCGATCTGTCCTCTCATCACACGGCTCCGGGATCACTGGCAAAAGGTTTGACGGATTGCGGCACCACGCGCGCACCCAGTTCACGTTTCAGGGATTGCACCAGCGGGTCGCCATCGATCGCCTGCTCGGCGGCCGATTGCGCGGCGTCGCGTGCCTGTGCGGCGCGGGCTGCCGGGGTCTGCGCCGCGGAACCCTGGCTGTTGCCGACGAAGCGCAGGCGAATGCGCTCGCCGAGCGCCTGGCCGATGCGCTCCTCCATCTGGCTCACCATCGGCTCCACCGCGAGGCTCATGTGCGCCGGCTGCAGCGCGAGCACCAGGGTCTGGCCGTCGCGTTCGCGCAACACCGCATTCTGCGCCAACAGGCCGAACGGGCCGCGCAGGCCGGCGCGTTCGATCAAGGCTTCCCAGTTCGGCAAGCCATTGGCGTCCAGCATCACGGGCGCCTTGATCTCGGCGGCTCGCTCCGGCGCCGGTGCAGCGGGTGCGGGTGTTGGCGCTGGCGGGCGACTGGTCTGGCGCTCCTGCGCTGCCGTGCCGGGCCGCTGCGACACCGAGGGCTGCGTCGCGCGGCTGGCGACAGGCCGCTCGGCAGGTGCACCGGGCGCGCCATCGCCGGGACGGAACGCCAGCATGCGCAACAGCGCCATCTCGAAGCCGGTACGCGCATCCGGCGCCAATGCCAGATCGCGCCGGCCCGAGGTGGCAATCTGGTAATACAGCTGCACGTCTTCGGGCGTGATCCGTTCGGCCAGCGCAGTCAGGGCGTTGTCGTCGTCGCTGTCTTCGTCCGGCCGGTAGCCGGGGATCAGCTGGATCAGCTGCAGGCGGTGCAATACGCCCGCCAGATCGTCCAGAACACCACCGAAATCCGGCGAATACGAGGCGATCTGCGTGCATTCGGCCAGCAGACGTTCGCCATCGCCGGCCGCCAAGGCATCGAGCACACCCAGCACCTGCCCGCGTGCGACGCTGCCGAGCATGGCGCGCACGTCGTCGGCATGCAGCGCACCGCCGCCGTAGGCAATCGCCTGGTCGAGCAGCGACAGGCCGTCGCGCAACGAGCCGTCGGCAGCACGCGCCAGTTCGGCGATCGCACTGTCTTCATAGGCGATGTTTTCCGCGCCGAGGATGTGCCGCATCTGACCGGAGATCTGTTCCGGCAGCAGCCGTTTCAGGTTGAACTTCAGGCAGCGCGACAGCACCGTCACCGGCAGCTTCTGCGGGTCGGTGGTGGCCAGCAGGAACTTCACGTGCGGCGGCGGCTCCTCCAGCGTCTTGAGCAACGCGTTGAACGCGTTCTTGGACAGCATGTGCACCTCATCGACCAGGTACACCTTGAAGCGCCCGCGCGACGGTGCGTACTGCGCGTTCTCGATCACCTCGCGCACGTCGTCCACACCGGTGTTGCTGGCTGCGTCGATCTCCAGCAGGTCGACGAAGCGGCCTTCGTCCACCGCCGTGCACACCGCGCACTCGCCGCACGGATCGGCCGACTGCCCGCGCTCGCAATTCAACGACTTGGCGAAGATGCGCGCGATGGTGGTCTTGCCGACACCGCGGGTGCCGGTGAACAGGTAGGCGTGGTGCATGCGGCCGGTGTCCAGCGCATTGGTCAGCGCGCGCACCACATGCTCCTGCCCGACCAGCTCGGCAAACTTGCGCGGGCGCCACTTGCGGGCGAGTACCTGATAAGACATGCCTTAGAGCCTGCTCATGACATTCCAGTAGCCCGCGCCGGGAGCTGCTTGCGCGAAGGACAAGGAAGAACGAAGGAGTGTATGTCGATACACGACTGAGTGATGACGCGGTCCCGCGCGCAAACAGACCCGGCCCGAAGGGTTGCTTCGCTCGGGCCGCCATGCGCCATGCACCGCCGCATGGCGGCCTGAGCGAAACAACGCGGACTGCTGGAATGTCATGAGCAGGCTCTCCACCTTGGGGCGAACCCCGATTGTGCCAAGTCGGGAGGGGTTTCGGTAGGAGCCCACCGAGGTGGGCGACGATGCATGTCCCGAAAAGGCGGCGGCCCCGCCAGCCACACCCCGGCACCCGAATCATTCGCTACCGTTGCTTCCTTCCGGACCTGGCGGAGTTTGCGAACTATCGTCGCGGGGGGACCGACGGGGCCACCATAGACGCGGGCTTCTTCAGCCCGGCGCGCCAGCCGGAGCCGTCGCGCATTTTTTTCAACTGGCGGAGAGGGCGGGATTCGAACCCGCGATACGTTTTACCGTATACACACTTTCCAGGCGTGCTCCTTCAGCCACTCGGACACCTCTCCACATCTTGAAACCAACTACCTTTGTCGGGCAATCCACCCGGCAAAGAAGCGGAAGGATAGCGGCTGGCCCGGATACAGGCAAGGAATGGCCTCTCTTGGTAGGAGCCCGCTCGCGGGCGATGCTCTTGCAAGTCCCGAGCCCCGAAAGCAAAGCATCGCCCGCGAGCGGGCTCCTACAGATCGATAGCCGATTCAACCGGCGTCATCCCTCGGTGCGGAAGGTTCAGCCAGGGCGATCCGGCCATCGGCAGCGGCAATGCGGTAACCACGCGCGGCCAGCGCCGCGCCATCGACGGCGCTGCCATAGTGGTACAGCACCAGCCGCGAACGCACGGCGGCGTCATATTCGCGTTCGATGTCGTCGATGCCGGTGTGCGAGGGATTGCCTACGAGGCTGCAATCGTGCGCAATCCATTCGTTGCCGCCGGCATGCTGCGCCAGTACCTCGGGGATCGGCCGGGTGTCGCCGGTGTAGATGAAGCTGCCGGCCAGCGCGAGCCCATACGACGTGGCAGGTGCATGATGGCGCGTGGCGAACACGTCGAACCACAGTCCGTCGAGCCAGAAGCCGCGCGTGCACGGCAGCAGGCGGAACGCTTCCCAGTAGTTGACGCCACCCTCGGCCAGCGCACCGGGATAATCGGCCACCCGCATCTGCAGCCATGGCAGCAGCGCGGCGTGCACGAAGACCTTGGTGCGACCGCGCAGGCGTTCGTCGAACCACAGCTTGAAAAACAACCGCTCCAGCCCGGCCACGTGATCCATGTGGGTATGCGTGATGAACAACGCCGGCGGCAACGCATCGTAGGCTGCCATGTAGCGATCGAGCGTGTCGGGGCCGCAGTCGATCAGCAGCACCGGCTCGCCGTCGCGCTCGAGTACCGCGGCGGAGGATCCAAGCTCCACCGCATGCGACGCCCCCACACCGAGAAAATGCAGATGCCAGTTCATGCGCCCAATGTACGCCCGTAGCGTTCCAGCAGTGGTTGCCACACGGTTTGCCCGAACACGGCCTCGCCCTGCACTGCCGCTCCTAGCTTCAGCAGCGAACGGCGCAGACGCCGCAGGTTGGCCTGCTGCCACGCGGTTGCCGGCGTACGCAACCGGCCGCGGTCGAAGTCGATCAGGTAAAGCCCGCCCGGCGTCACCAGCACATTGTGCGCATTCAAGTCGGCATGCCAGATACCGGCACGATGGAAACGCGCCACCAGCCCACCGACCGCCGCAGCCAGTGTTTCATCCAGTTGCCCTGCCGCCAGACACTCGGCCAGCGTGTGGGCGTCGGCGATGCGACAGGTGATCAGGTCGGCGGTGTAGAACAGGCCATGCCGGACATAACGTGCCGCGACCACCGCCGGCGCCGGCAGGCCGCGTCGCGCGATCTCGCCAAGCAGGCGGAACTCGACGAACGGGCGCGTGCGATCGGCGCCGATCCAGAGATAGCGATCGCCCATCAGCGCCGCCACAACGCCGCCGCGGCGATAATGCCGCAATACGCACTCGCCGACCGCACTGCTGATGATCGCCACGCCACCGCGGCCGCCAGCCAGCGTGCGCAAGGCGCCACGCTCACGCCAATACGCCGGCGCAAACCAGTCATGATCGACTTGCGACGTCACCGTGGCGTCGAACAGAATCGCGCCGGCAGCGTCTTCGTGTATTCGTTCCTGCATCATCAGTGCTGCCGGATTCCCGTCACCGTCCACTCCCAGCGATTCTAGCCCAAGCCCCATGACAGACCCCGCCTCGATCTGCCTGCTGCGCACTTCCGCCATCGGCGACGTCACCCATGTGGTGCCGCTGCTGCGCACCTTGCAGCGGGCGTGGCCGACTGCTTCGCTGACATGGATCGTCGGCGCGCTCGAACGCAGGCTGGTCGGCGACCTGCCCGGCGTGGAGTTCATCACGTTCGACAAGCGCGCGGGCTGGGCCGGCATGCGCGCCGTGCACGCGGCGGTGCGCGGACGGCGCTTCGATGCCTTGCTGCAGATGCAGGTGGCGCTGCGTTCCAACGCGCTGAGCCTGGGGATCAGGGCCGATCGGCGCATCGGCTACGACCGCGCCCGCTCGAAAGACCTGCACGGCCTGGTGATCAACGAGCGCATCCCGGCGCGCACTGGCGAACATGTACTCGATGCGATCGGCAGTTTCTGCGAGCCGCTGGGGCTGAAACAGACCGAGGTACGCTGGGATATCCCGATTCCCGACCAGGCCCATGCCTGGGCAGCCGCCCAATTGCCTGGCGAGGCGCCGACCCTGCTGGTCAGCCCGACGTCCAGTCATGCCTTGCGCAACTGGCGCGCCGAGCGCTATGCCGCGGTGATCGACCATGCGGCCTCACGTGGCTGGCGGGTGGCGCTGGTCGGTGGACCGTCCGCGCCCGATCGCGCGATGGCCGACGCGATACTGGCCGCCTGCCGGCACGCGCCGCTCGACTTCACCGGCAAGGACACGCTCAAGCAATTGCTGGCCATGCTCGCCCGGGCGCAGCTGCTGCTGGCGCCGGATTCCGGCCCGATGCACATGGCCAATGCAGTCTGCACCCGGGTGCTTGGCCTGCACGCCGCCAGCAACCCGGATCGCTCCGGCCCCTACTCCGACCGCCGCTGGTGCGTGGACAAATACGACGCGGCGGCGCGCAAATACCGGGGCAAGCCAGCCAGCGAGCTGGCATGGGGCAGCAAGATCGAGCGCCCCGGCGTGATGGATCTGATCGGCGTGGATGAGGTGATCGAACGCTTCGAAGCCGCCGCGCACGACCTCGGCTTGCCATAGGCCTGATGGTGGGAGCGGCCTTTTGTGGGAGCGGCCTTTGTGGGAGCGGCTTCAGCCGCGATGCTTTTGCTCTGACCAACCAAGCCAAGAGCATCGCGGCTGAAGCCGCTCCCACAAAAAGCCCACAAAAACCACGCCAAGATGCACCGTCAGAGCGCGCGGTAATCCTGGTACGACTTTTCCTCGACCAGCTGCGAGCCGAGCTTGAGATTGATCTCGCGCTTGTAGGCCGCGCGTTCGTCGTTGCGGAAATACACCAGTCGCGCCAGCTCGATGAACTCCTTGTCGAATGCCTGCGCGCGCTCCTTCAGGCGAATCCGATCCTCGATATCCCACAGCGCCTCGTTCACCGCCAGCAGGTGCGCACGCTCGTTGCCGATATCGGTTTGCGAGGCCGCATCATTGGCCCAGATGGCATTGAGCAGCTCCAGCTCGTTGCGCACATTGACCAGCTTGGCGGCGTCGGTGATGCGTCGCGACTTGATTTCGAGAATGGTGATCTTGTCGATCAACTCGCCGTACGACACCGGGGTCTGGATCAGGCTCATGGTTGGACTTCCGTTGATGAAGTAAAGATTCAATCTGTGCGTGACTGGCGAAACGCACCCTGCTGCACCAGCGCACAAACCGTTTGCACATCGCCATCCATCGCCCGATCGCGGTGCATGAAACCGATGTGCCGGCGCAGGATCGCGTGAGCATCGCGCACTTTGCTGCCGGCATGGAAATCGCCGGTCGCGGTCAGCGCGGCGGCGAGCCGCCCCACTTCGGCGACGAATTGCGCGTAATGCGGCTGCCCTTCGCGCGGGGCGTTGGCGATTTTTGCGGCCAGCGCCGGCCAGCCGCTGCGGGCAGCCAGCCGACGCGCGGCATTCAACATGGTCTGGCGGTAGTCCAGCGCCTGCGCGGCGGTATACAGCTCCAGCGCCAGCACATGGCCGAGGTCGTCCATCATCTCCAGCACATGGCGCGCCTCATTGGCCCCCATCGAGACGTGATCCTCGGCGTTCGCGCTGGTCGGCACCGAGTACACGCAGGCCGGATGCGCGCGAGTGGCCAGATCGTTGACCAGCGCGGCGGCGGTGTACTGCACGATCATGAAGCCGGAGTCGGTGCCATCCTCATTGCCGGTGAGGAAGGCCGGCAGGCCATCGTTGGTGGCCGGGTCGACCAGCTTGTTCAGGCGCCGCTCGGAGATCGAGGCGAGTACCGGAATCGCCGCCTTCACATAGCTCATCGCCAGCGCCAGCGGCATGCCATGGAAGTGGCCGGCGGAGATCACCTGCTCCTCGATGAACTGCGCGTCGTCGTTGTCCGGAAAGATCAGCGGGTTGTCGGTGACCGAGTTCAATTCGATGTCGATCACCCGGCACGCCTGGCGCCACGCATCGCGCACCGCGCCATGCACCTGCGGCATGCAGCGCAGGCTGTAGGCGTCTTGCGGCTGATGCTTCTTGCCGCCCTTGAACGGCAGGAAGCGGCTGTAGAACGCTTCGCGACCATGCCGCTGGTTGGCCGGCACCCAGTCCCAGCCGATATCGAAGCTCAGCGCCTGATCGTCCGGCTCGCTCCACGCCTCGGCGCTCCACGGCTTGAACCGCGGCACCAGGTGATAGGGAATGTCGATCAAGGTGGAGCCAGCCAGCAGCTCGCACACATGCGCGGCGGTTTCCACCTGACCGGGATGCGGACGCAGTGCATGCACCTCCGCGCGCAACGCGCCGCTGCGGCCGGCGAACGCATCGAGCGTCATCGCGGCGGCCAGGTCGGCGGTATCCAGCAGCTGTTCCAGCGTGTCCAGCGCCAGCGCGGCGGTCGCCAGCATCTGCGCGGTGCCGTTGTTCAGCGCCAGGCCTTCCTTGAACGACAGGCGGATCGGCGCGAGGCCGGCGCGCGCGAGCGCCGCGGCGCCGGGCATGCGCTCGCCCCGGTAAAACGCCTCGCCCCCGCCCAGCAGCACGATCGCCAGATGCGACAGCGGCGCCAGGTCGCCGCTGGCGCCTACCGAACCTTTCTCCGGCACCACCGGCACCACGCCGGCGTTGAGCATCGCGGTCAACGCCTCCAGCGTGCTCACGCGAATCCCCGAGTGTCCGCGCATCAGCGTGTTGATGCGGATCAGCAGCATCGCCCGCACCACGTCCTCGCCGAACGGTTTGCCCACACAGACCGCGTGGGTGATGATCAGGTTGTGCTGCAATTCCTCCAGCAGAGTGTCTTGCGGAATATGCAGCCCATCCTCGATCGGGGCGGCGCCCGGCAGCTCGTCGCGCAGGCGATGCGCGCCGAGCAGCTTGTCGGCATTGCTGCCGAAGCCGGTGGTGACGCCGTAGATCGGTTCGCCGCAACTGACTTTCGCGGCGAGGAAATCGGCCGCGCGCTGCACGCGCTTGAGTTGTACCTGATCCAGCGCCACCGGCGCGCCCAGCCGCGCCACCGCAATCAGCTGCGCGCGCGTGAGGCTGCTGCCGTCGAGAAGAATGGTTTCGCTCACTTGAAGAATGCTCCAAACGTGTTCGCACACTGAAACTGCTGTCATTCCCGCGAACGCGGGAGGCGCTTCATCAACAGCGAAGCTGGTCGCTCATTTCGATCCTGCCGCACGTCGGAGATGGATGCCCGCTTGCGCGGGAATGACGGCAAGGCGGTGTCGCCTTCAACCCATCACCGCGGCCTGCTCCAGTTCCACCCGCAACGTCTTGATCAAGTCCGCGCGCGCCACCTCGAACTGATCCGCCCGGCGCAGATCCTTGACCGTGACCACACCCTTGGCGAGCTCGTCCTCGCCCAGCACGATCACGAAACGGATGCCGGCGCGGTCGGCGTACTTGAACTGCTTGCCCAGCTTGCCGCCTTCCAGCACCACCTCGGTGGCGATACCGGCAGCACGCAACTCGCCGGCGAGGGCGAGATAGGCAGGCAGCTGCGCCTCGTCCATCTGCGTGACCAGCACGTCCAACGTGCTCTGCGCGGTATTGATCAGGCCCGCATCGCGCAGCTGCCAGTAAAGACGGGTGAGGCCGATGGAAATGCCCACGCCCGGCAGGTGCGACTTGGTGTATTGCCCGGCCAGGTTCTCGTAGCGCCCCCCCGAACAGACCGAACCGATCTGCGGATGGTCGTTGAGCGTGGTTTCGTAGACGGTGCCGGTGTAGTAATCCAGGCCGCGGGCGATCGACAGGTTGAGCGCGTAATGCGTCTCCGGCACGCCGAAGGCGTGGATCAGGCCCAGCACCTGCTTCAGCTCGGCGCGGCCGAGTTCCATCGTCTCGGGCCCGGCGCCCAACGCATCGAGCTTGTCGAAGGCATCCTGCAGCGAACTGGAGCGCACTTGCACGAAGTCGAGGATCTTGCGCGCCACCTCGGGACTGAAACCGAACAACTCGCCGGTCAGCGTGTCGCGCACGTAATCGGCGCCACGCTTGTCCAGCTTGTCCACCTCACGCAGCACCAGCATCTGTTCTTCGCCGTCGGTGATGCCCAGGCTCTCGAAGTAGCCGCGCATCAGCTTGCGGTTGTTGAGCTGGATGGTGAACGCGCCCGCGTTGAGCTCACGAAACACGCTGTAGATCACCGCCGGAATCTCGGCGTCGTAACGCACCGACAGGCTGTCCTTGCCGATCACGTCGATATCGCACTGATAGAACTCGCGGAAGCGCCCGCGTTGCGCGCGTTCGCCGCGATACACCCGCTGCATCTGGTAACGGCGAAACGGGAAGCTCAAATCGCGCTCGTGCTCGGCCACGTAGCGGGCCAGCGGCACGGTGAGGTCGAAGCGCAATGCCAGTTCAGGCACCCCCTCGTCGACCCTGCCGGCGGCGTTCAGCGCACCGGTGGACTGCACGAAATACACCTGGCGCTCGGTTTCGCCGCCGGTCTTGGTGAGCAGCACGTCGGAGTACTCGATCACCGGCGTTTCGATCGGCAGGAAGCCGAAGCGCTCGTAGTTGCGACGGATCACGTCGAGCATGCGCTGGAAGGCGATCTGGTCCAGCGGCAACAACTCAAGCACGCCGGGCATGGTGCGGGCCGGGGTAAGCGCCATGAAATCCTCTACTGACGATGGGGAACATTCCGCCCTACGACTGACCGTGCGACGGCAGCCGTCAAGGTTAGCAGAACGCCATGCGCCTCCCGTAGCACTGTCGTCGCCCGGACACATGCCACAGTTGCCAAGACCGGACACGGCGATTAAGATACGCGGCTTCCCACGGGGTGTAGCTCAGCCTGGTAGAGCGCTACGTTCGGGACGTAGAAGTCGCAGGTTCGAATCCTGTCTCCCCGACCAAGAAAAACCACGGATCAGGCCACCTCGCATCGGGTGGCCTTTTTTGTGGCGCCCGCAGCTGACTGCAAACCCGCGATGCCGGCATCCGGGCCGCCGCGGACAGGACACCCACGCGTAGCGGCACGATGGATCGCCCTGCATGGCATGGGCTCGCTCCCTGTCCCGGGCTCACTCACGATCGGGATCGTTGCGATCGAGAGGCCGGGCGGCCCAGTCCAAGCTGAACGAATCGCATTGTCCCCCATTCCGGCTGTCAACTGCTCCGCGCTGCCGGCGTTTGTGTCTCGACCGGAGCACATCCGTGCATCGGATCATCATGGGAGATCGTCATGCGCCATTCCGCTCGCGGCACCAGCCTGCTCTTGATCGGCTTCATCGCCCTTGTCGTTGCCATGCCGTCCATCGCCACTGAACGTCACGACCACGATGGCCATTTTGCGAAGCACCACCCCCGTCGCGATCAAGTGCTTGACCGCGCACAACGCCAGAACCATCGCATCACCAGGGAGGTCCGCGAAGGCGATCTGTCCCATGGCCAGGCCCATGCCTTGCGTCTCAACGATCGTTCGATAGCGCAGCAACAGCGCGCTGCCGCGAAGGCAAACGGCGGCTTCATCACCAAGCGGCAGCAGAAGGGCCTGAACGCCCAACTCAACGCGAACAGCAGGCTGATCGGACACTGAGCCACGCCCCTGCAACCGGACGTGGGACTTCGGCAACTTATTTTCGCTGCGCAGGTTGCCCGCACATGTGCTCCACCAGCACCCGATGCTCCGGCAGATCGTCGAGCGCGCGACTGGCCGCCTGCCGGATCATCGCGAATTCGCGGCGGGCGGCGTCCATGTGCGGGTAGGCGCTGCGCATGGGTTCGAGGTCGGTGTGGAATTCCATGCCGTAGAGCACATACTGCCAGCTGGCCGGCAGGAACATTTCCAGATCGGTAACGAAGTCCAGCCGGTGCGGCGGACGGTGGTGCCACAGCGCGAGGCGATCCTGCAGCGTATCGGGGATACTGGCCGGGTCGGCGTTGTCGATCCAGAAGCCCGAGTCGCGCCGCTGCGACAGGCAGTAATGCATCTTGATGAAGTCGATGATGCGCTCGTAACGCGCGACCATCATGGCGTTGTAGTGCCGGGCCGTGCGTTCCATGTCACCCACGTCGCCCGGCAGCTGGTGCGTGAGCATATAGGCGGCCAACTCGATCAGGGCAATGCCGGTGGATTCCAGAGGCTCCACGAAACCGCCGGCAAGACCCACCGCCACGCAGTTCTTGCGCCAGTGCTCGGGCCGGTAACCGGTCTCGAACTTGATGTGCAGCGCCTCCAGCCCGGCCGCGGCATCGCCCACGTAACTACGGATCACCTCTTCCGCGCGCGTGGCGCCGGCATGCCGCGACGAATACACGTAGCCGATGCCGCGGCGCTGCTGCAACCCGATGTCCCAGATCCAGCCGGCCTCCTGCGCGGTGGCGATGGTGCAAGACGGAATCGGCGTGTCGGCCCGCGGATACGGTACCTGCAGCGCCACCGCGCGATCGGCAAACAGCACGTCGCGCCGGCTGCGGAACGGCGACTGCATCGCGTCGCCGATCAGGCTGCCCCGCAACCCGGTGCAGTCCACGTAGAGATCGGCGCTGAGCGCGCCCAGTTCGGCGGTGACGATGCGCGCGATGGCCCCATGCTCATCCAGTTCGGCGCGCTCCACCGTGGCGAGGTGGCGGATGATGCCAAGGCTCTGGCCGTGCTCGGCCAGTACCGCGGCGAAACACGCGGCATCGAAGTGGAAGGCGTGATTGAGCGGCCCCTGGTAATCCGGATCGCCGATGCGCTTGGGTGCACGACCATGTTCCACCAACTGGCTCTGCATGGTCACCGCGTCGGCAAACGACACCCCTTCGGGCGCTGCGCCAAGCAGCCAGTACGGCAGCAGTTCCAGGCTGCCGCTGCGCTGGCTGGGCACACTGAATGGGTGGAAATAATGCTGGCGTCCCGGCGTGCCCGGCGGGCGCACCCAGTTCACATACCAGATGCCCTGCTTGTAGGTGGCGGTGGCGCCCGCGAGGAAGCGACGTTCGTCCAGACCGATCGCCGACAGCGTGCCGCGGATCGACGGAAACGTGGCCTCGCCTACGCCCAGCAGGCCGATGTTGGGCGACTCCACCAGTTCCACCCGGATGCCTTGCGGTGACGCGCTGTTGAGCGCCTTGGCCAGATAGCATGCGGTGAGCCAGCCGGCCGTACCGCCGCCAACGATCAGTATCTTCTGTAGACGTGCCATCTCGACTCCTTGGGCTACCGGAGATCTGCACTTGCTGCTTCGCAGCAAGCCAAACGTGAAATTTACGGGTAGGATCGCCACTTATGACAGCGCTGTCATCAGGGGGTTTGACAGCGCTGTCATAGATCAGACTAACGCATGTCCACGCTAATTTGGGGAGAGGGTGAAATGAAATTACGCTACTCGGCTTTGTATGTCGCCATGACTGCCATATTTGCCTCGAGCGCCATCCACGCGGCGCAACGGGATGCGGCCCCGCAGGATACGGCGCCGCAGAACACGGCATCCGCCAAAAAGGAAAAGATCAAGGACCTGGACATGGTCGTGGTCAGCGCCACCAAGCGCACGACGCCGTTGCAGAAGACGCCCATCGCGATCAGCCTGATCGGCGGCGGCACGCTCGACAAGGAACGGGTGATGACCGTGCAGGACATCACCAAGCTGGTGCCCGGGTTCGAGGCCACCTCGCAGGGTGATCACGGCGTGGTGACGCTGACCATGCGCGGCATCGGCAACGACAGCGCCAAGACCGAATACGCCGACCCCGAAGTGGCCATGTTCATCGACGGTGTCTACTCGCCGCGCCCCGAAGCCGCAGCCGGCCTGCTGCTGGACATCGACCACGTGGAAGTGCTGCGCGGCCCGCAAGGCACGCTGTGGGGGCGCAACTCCACCGCCGGCGTGGTCAACTTCGTCACCGCCAAGCCCGACCTCAGCGGCTTCTATGGCAACGCGCAGATCGAGGAGGGCAACTACAGCCACGTCGGCACGCGCGCCACGGTGAACCTGCCGATCAGCAGCACGTTCGCCATGCGCGTGGCGGTGGCACATGAAGAACACGACGGCTATGTGAAGTTTCAGAATCCGTCCAGCCAGCTGCCCTCGATCGCCCAACAGCAGAGCACCTACCTCGCCAGCGGTGGCACCCTGTCCACGTTCCAGCCGATCAACCCGAACGACTACGTCACCGGCGGCAACAAGTACAACGCACAGGATCAGACCGCCGCCCGCGTCAGCGCGCTGTGGCAACCCAGCGATGCGTTCACCTGGAACCTGTCCTACGAATACTTCCGCGATCGCGGCACGCCCGGCATGAGCCTGATGCAGCATCCGCGTGCCGGGCAGGATTTCTGGTCGGCGCTGATCGACACCGCGCCCTACCTGAAGCGTGACTCCGGCACGCTGCGCAGCCGCATGGACATCAAGCTCGGCGATTCGATGCTGCTGAGCTACATCGCCGGCTTCAACCACTTCTCCGGCGCCAGCAACTTCGACCAGGACAACGGCGCACAGGTACCCACCAGCTTCAACACCGGCGCCAGTTACCAGGCCGACCGCACCAACTTCTCCCACTACAAGAGCAACAGCCAGGAACTGGATCTGAAGTCGACCGGCGACAACACGGTGGACTGGATACTGGGCGCCTACTACGCGGCGGAAGACAACAGCATCCGCTTCGACATCCCGATCCTCAACGGCACCCCGCAGGGCACCGTGGCCTGGCAGGGCTCGTTCGTGCAGCCGAAGGAGACGGTGAAGTCCACCGCCGTATTCGGCCAGGCCACCTGGCACATCTCCGACCGCTGGCGGCTTACCGGCGGTGCACGCTGGTCGCACGACCGCAAGGAAAACCGCGGCGGCATAGGCTGGGGCTGGGCCTACGACCCCAACGTGCCGCAGTACCCGATCTCGCCCGACGTGGCGCCGAGCCCGGCCACCGGTTTCGCTGTCTCCACCCTCAACACGGCCACTTACAGCAACAGCAAGGTGACCTGGCTGGCGCGACTGGATACCGACGTGGGCCAGCACGGTCTGCTGTATGCCAGCGTGTCCACCGGCTACAAGTCCGGCGGCACCCAGGACGCCGGCGCGCTGTACAAGCCCGAGACGCTGACCAACTACGAGATCGGCTCGAAGTTCAGTTATCTGGGCGGCCATCTCACCTGGAACAGCGCGATCTACTACGAGCAGTTCAAGAACTTCCAGCTGGCTGCACCGATCACCTTCCCCAACGGCAACCGCGGACTGGGCTTCTCCAACGTGCAGGGCACCACCAAGGTACTGGGCTTCGAGTCGGAGCTGGCGCTGGCCGGCAAGAACAACCGCCTCAACCTGGTGTTTTCGGCCATCCCCAAGAAGAAGCTCGGCACCCTGCACTACGCCGGCAGCAACGACTACCAGGGCCTGCCCCCCTGCCCGGTCGGCTCGGGCATCAGCAACTGCATCGATATCTCCGGCAACGACCTGCCGCATGCGCCGAGCACTTCGCTGACCGCGGTCTACGAGCATGACTTCCACCTGTCCAACGGCGGCCGCCTCACCCCGCGATTGAGCAGCCAGTACCAGAGCTCGCAGTGGCTCAGCGCGTTCAACCTCGGTAGCGGCGACCAGCAGAAGGCGTACATCCGCAACGACGTGTCGCTGCGCTACTCCGAACCGCAGGATCGCTGGTCGGTCACCGCCTACGTGCAGAACCTCAGCAACGACAAGATACGCACGAGTGCAGCACGCTTTGCCCTGCCCGACGGCAGCTTCATCTACACCTCGCAATACCTGCCGCCACGCACTTACGGTGTCACCCTGGACGTGTGGTTCTAACCTCCCCTGCGAACCACATTGTCGACACCGAGACGCCCCGGAAACGGGGCGTCTTTTTTTGGGCGGGTGCAGCGTGACCCCGGAATTTTCCAGCCACAAGGGTGAGGCAGAAGTTTCCGGAAATCGGCGAAAATGCCGGGCGTGGCAGGCTATCTTTTGAGGTCAGCACCCAAGCGCCATCTCTTGGTCGATCGTTTGCCTGACGAGGCTGCCGACAACGGAGCATGCGGTGATTGGCTGAATTCGCCACCCATTGCAGCCGGACGCAGGACTCCATCGCAGGCTTTTCGTCAACTCCGAACGCTTGATGCTTTTGCCCCGAGCTTCCGGGCAGAGGCTGGTGACCGCGGCCCGTGTTAACCGACATCAGCTCAACCTGGGTTACAGTCGGTCAAACAACGGCCGGAAGCTGAGCATGATCAAAGGCGAATCGCATAAATAAAGAGGTCCAACGCCGTCAAGGCCAAGTTGAGGAGTCGTCATGCTGAAAGGTATCGTTTCGGGAGTCATACTGGCGTTTGCCATTGCCCTGCTCGGGGCATTCTTCCTGGTTCGAAGCGGCTTTATTCCGGCCAATGCGGACGCACAACCCGGCTGGCTGGAAACCTGGATGGCCGGCACTTCGCTGGATGCGTCCGTGCTGCGTGAGGCGCCGAAGGGGCCAAATCCGGTGGCGCTGAACGATCGGAACCTCCTCGATGGAGTTCGTCTGTTTGCGCAAAACTGCGCGGTTTGCCATGGCTCGGCGCAAGGGACTGCTTCGCCATCACCGATAGCGAAAGGCCTTTATCCGAAGCCGCCACAATTGGCCACTGATGGGGTTGAAGACGATCCGGAAGGGGTTTCCTTCTGGAAAATCAAACACGGTATCCGGCTGACCGGCATGCCGTCGTGGAGGTACTCGCTGACCGACCAGCAGATCTGGACACTTGCACTGTTCCTGAAGCACATGGACAAGCTGCCGCCTGCAGTTCAGAAGTCCTGGCTACAGGTGCGGAATTGGCCGGCCCCAGCGGCTACCCAGATGGCTCCGAACTAGTCGATTCAACGCCGGATGCGTTCTGGCATGGATCGGCCGCTGCAGCACTTCGCCTGCGACTCGAATGGGGCCACGTTGTGCCATTGCCATGGATCATCTGGCGTGCCGATCCATCGTGTGTTCCAGATTGGTTCGCGCTTGAGGGTTTCGTCCCTGGGATCGGCGGAGAGCCGAGGTCGGCCCGGAGTGATCCTCGCGTCCACACCTCACTTGAACCCTGGCGATGGGAAGCGGTCCAGATTCCTCAATCTCAAGGATAAGGATGTCATGAAGCAAAGCATGCGTTGTGCTCTGATGGGGGCGATTGCCGGATTGCTTTTGGCGGGTTGCGCGACTATCAACGTGACCGACGCAACCTGGTCGCATCCTGGCTACGCCGCGATGGCACCCAAGGCGCTCCGCGAGTTGAGTACCACGGGTTACGTCGCCAGATACGCATCGTTTCACGGATCCGATGGCACCTTGTTGTCTGGGCTTCTGCTGACCAAACCCGGTAATAAGGTCACCATCCTCAATTTTGACGGGAACGTTTTCCAGACCGGGACGGGCGGCCTTGAATCAGGCCGGATGTTTGAGTCTCTGGGTGTCAACGCCTTCCTGGTGGATTACCGCGGGTACGGCATGAGCGAGGGCGACGGCACCCGGATTTCGCCTGCGTTATCAGAATCCGATGCGCTTGCGGCGTACGACTTTCTGCGCGCCGAACCAGACGTTCGTGGCTCTGCCATCGTCGCGGAAGGGCTTTCCCTGGGTAGTTTCTTCGCACCCTATGTGGCGAACCACCGTCCGGTCAGTGGCTTGGTGCTGGAAAGCACGGCCACGGACGCGACCGACTGGATACACAATCAGGTACCTTGGTACGCAGTGCCTTTCATCCGCATCCATATCGCGCCGTCGGTTGGGACTGTGAGCAATATCAGCGAACTCCAGCGCTATCACGGCCCACTACTGCTGCTGGTCGGCAGCAAGGACAAGATAACGCCGCCACGGTTTGCGCAAGAGCTGTACAAAAAATCATCGACACCGGGACCGATGAAGGTCTTGTACATCGCGAACGGCGAACGTCATGGCACGGTGCTGCTCGACAGCGCAGCGGCGCGGGAACAGTACGCTAAATTCCTGCAAGGTATCGTGGAAGCCAAGCGCTGACCCCCGCTCGCAGCCCGTTGCTTTCGGTTGCCGAAACGACACACTTCGCGACCCGACTGTCCAGCTCCCAAGTATCAGGCTATCGGCCGTTGTTGGCCGATTTCCGCCTGCCAGCTGATTTTTTGCGTTCCCCTCCAAGTCTGCTGCCCGCCAAGAGAGACGCGTCACAGCTATCGTTTGATCGCGCTCATCCCGTCACCGCGCAGGACAAGCCAACGTCCTGTCCGCCACCATCCCCAGCGACGCCGAGGTAATGGCGATGCGCTCGCCCGTGCCGCTGCGCCAGGTGAACGGTTGATCGAGTTTGGTCATGTCGGCGCCGGCGGCGCGAAAGCATTTCAGCGGGATGCCCAGCTTCAGCCACTGGCCGCGCGGGAGCTTCGCCAGCTGGGGTCCGATCGGCAGCTGAGCGCTGCAGCCGCTGCCGCAGCCGACACCGATCGAGCTGCCCTGCGCGGACAGTGCGTCGATGCGCAGGGTGGTCACCAGCAGCATGTCGCCATTGGTCTGGCGATCCAGGTTCAGCGGTGCAGTGGAGGTCAGCGCCACGACTGCGCTGCCGCCGGACCAGGTCAGTTCGCGCGCATCCTCCTGCGCCTTGTCGTCGATGGCGTCGATGCGCAGGCTGCCGTCTGCACTGGCGGCGGGCGTGGCAGTGACCGCGGTGGCGGCGCCGCTGGCGCCCTGCAGCTGCAGCGTGAAGCCCGGCGATGGGCGGCCGCGCATCAGGTAGACGCCGGCGCGGGCGCTGTCCAGCGCCACGCCGGCGGCCTCGGACAGCCGGGCGAGGTTGCCATCGTCCGCGTAGGTCAGGCCATAGCCATAGGGAAACTGCGGATGGTAGTCGGGCTGGCCCATGTTGAGCGGCGTCTGCACCGCGGTACGCGGCCACGAGTAGGCCAGCTTGCCGTGGAAGTCGTGGTCGATGCGACCGTCGCGGGTACGCAGCAGCACGTCGGCCACGCCCTCGCCTTCGCTGCCCGGCAACCACGCCGCCACGAAGGCATCGGCGGCATTGATCTCGCGGTTCACCCACAGCGGCCTCCCGCTGAGAAACACCGCCACCACCGGCACGCCCTGCCGGTGCAGACGGCACAACAGATCCAGATCGCGATCGTCGCCGGGATGGAAGGCCAGATTGGGCAGGTCGCCCTGGAACTCGGCATACGGGTCCTCGCCGAACACCACGATGGCGACGTCGGGTTTCTGCGTGTAACTGCCATCGGGCGACAACTGTGCGCTGCCGCCGGCGGCATCCACCTGCGCACGGATGCCGGCCCAGATCGAGGTGGCGCCGGGAAAATCCGCGTTGGTGAGGCCGGTGCCCTGCCAGTTGATCGTCCAGCCGCCGCTCTGCCTGGAGATGCTGTCGGCGCCGTCGCCGGCCACCAGGATCCGCTTGCGTGGATCGATCGGCAGCAGGTGGTTCCGGTTCTTCAGCAGCACCAGCGACTCGCGCACCGCGCGCCGCGCCAACGCGCGATGCGCCGGACTGCCGACCACCTTGGCGGCGCGCCGGGCCAGCGGCTGGCTCGACGGCGCGCCCTGCGCGAACAGGCCCAGGCGAAACTTCACCCGCAGGATGCGCGCCACGGCGTCGTCCAGCCGCGTCGTCGGTATCGTGCCTGATTTCACCTCGGCCAGCGTATGCCGGTACAAGCCGCGCCAGCTGTCCGGCGCCATGAACATGTCCAGGCCCGCGTTGATCGCCTGCGGGCAATCCTCGTTGCTGCAACCGGGCACCTGGCCCTGCGCATTCCAGTCGCCCACCACGAAGCCGCCGAAATGCATGTGCTGCTTGAGCACGTCGGTGAGCAATGCCTTGTTGCCGGTCATCTTGGTGCCGCGCCAGCTGGAGAACGAAGCCATCACGGTCTGCACGCCCGCGTCGATCGCCTTGGTGTAGCCGGCCGCATGAATGCGGATAAGAGCAGCCTCGTCGTCGGGATTGTCGCCCTGATCCTTGCCATTCAAGGTGCCGCCGTCGCCGAGGAAATGCTTGGCGCTGGCGATCACGTGCGAACTGTCCAGAAAGGCCGGCGTACCGGGACGTCCCTGCAAACCCTCGACGGCAGCCGTGGCATACTGCGCCACCAGCGCGGGGTTCTCCGAATAACCTTCGTAGGTGCGGCCCCAGCGATCGTCCTGCGGTACCGCCAGGGTGGGTGCGAATGCCCAGTTGATGCCGGTGGCGCGCACTTCCTCGGCGGTGGCGGCGGCGATCGCACGCACCAGTGCCGGGTCGCGCATCGCACCCAGCGCGGAGTTCTGCGGGAACAGTGTGGCGCCCAGCGTGTCGTTGTCGCCATGCACGGCGTCCACGCCGAACAGCACCGGTATGGCCATGCCGCCATCACGCGTATCCATCGACGCGTAGTAAAACGCATCGGCTGCCGCCTGCCACTGGGCAGGATCGGCGGTGCGGCGACCGCCCGGCTTGGAGTTACCGCCTGCCAGCACCGCACCGAGGTGATAAGTGCGCACGTCGTCCGGCGTGACGCTGCCGATGTCGGCCTGGATGATCTGACCGACCTTCTCTTCGACCGTCATCTTGTGCAGCAAGGCCTGCACGCGCGCTTCGAGCTTCGCGTCGCTGGCGAACGGCCAGTGCGTCTGCGGCCACAGCGACGGATGCACGACTGCAGGCGTGGCGGCACCGCAGGCATGCCGGATGGGCAAGAGCAGCGCCGCGGCAAGCGTGACGGCCAGAAAGATGCGACGCGGAGCGACAGGCTGATGACGGAACGACGGCACGATGCAACTCCTGGCAAGCGCGCAGATCGCGCGTATCGAGGCCGAAGAGTGACACAAATGACAGCGCTGTCAATTCGCGAAGCAACATGACCGAACGAATGCCGACCTGCGCCGTCCGCCAGCAGCGGATACCTATCGGATGTCAGGGCACGCGTGCGGTCGAGTCGCGAACCTCCAACGAAAACCCCACCTGCGCCAGCCGCCCCGGCCCGCGACCACGCACTACCTCCAGCAGTTGCAACGCGGCCAGCTTGCCCATCTCGCGGGCGGGTTGGCGCACCGTGGTGAGCGCAGGCCATAGCTGGCGCGCCAGCGGGATGTCATCAAAACCGCACACGGACAGATCGTGCGGTACCTTGATGCCGTATTCGCCGGCCGCCCACATCACGCCGGCGGCCATGTCGTCATTAGCGGCGAACACCGCGGTGGGTCGCTTCTTCAGCGCGAACAGCTTGCGCGCCGCCTCGACCCCGGAACCGAAAGTAAAGGCGCCCTGCACCACCAGCACCGGATCTTCGGCGATGCCGGCCGCGGCCAGCGCCTCGCGATAGCCGGCCAGCCGCCAACGGCTCGCACCGTGGTCGGCAATGCCTACCACATGTGCGATGCGCCGATGCCCCAGCGCCAACAGGTGCTCCACCATCGCTCGTGCAGCCTGCTGCTCGTCCATCCTGACGCCGATGATGCCCTTGCCACGATGTGCCGGCGACACGCTGGCATGCGGCACGCCGGCCTCGCGCAGGCGCTTGAGCAGGGGCGCGTAATCGGTGATCGGTGGAGTCAGCACCACGCCATCGGGGTGATGGTCGGCGATCAGCGCATCCAGCCGCCGGATGAAGTCGCCGCTGCGCATGCGCAGCGGACGCACCATCATCGAGTAACGGTGCTCGTCGCAGGCCTCCAGCACGCCGTCCTGGATCTCGGCCAGATAGGTCGAAGCCGGGTTGTCGTTGTTGTCGTACAGCATCGCCACCAGAAAGGAGCGATGTCCGGCCAAACTGCGCGCCGACGGATGCGGCCGATAGTCCATCGCCTGCATGGCGGCGAGCACACGCTGGCGCGTGTCGTCGCTCACGTTGGCCTCGTCATTCAGTACACGCGATACGGTCTTGGGCGATACGCTCGCCGCGCGTGCCACATCTTCGAGGCGTACCCGCATGGATTCTCCGATTGTGGTGGCGCTGTCGATCGACTATGCCGCCAGAGCGCCTGCGTTTACAAGAAGCGCGAATGAAATACCCTATCCGCAGTTGCGGCACTCCGTGCGATTCCCAAAAGTGTCCCAAACCCGCACGAAAACAGACCCATTCCCCGCCAAAACGAAGAAAGCCCCCTAAATGAATCAATCACTTAGGGGGCTGGATTGGTGGAGGTGGCGGGAGTCGAACCCGCGTCCGAGAGCGTTCAATGCCCGGATCTACATGCTTAGCTCACCGTTCGATCTCGTTCCGCGACAAGCACGATGGGCAAGGCGCACCGCGGAACCAGCCTGATTGATTTGACCTGATACCGCCAGGCGGCAGTCTTCGGCGATCTCGTGATAATGACCCTACACCGACAAGCACGAGCACAAGTGGGTTCGGGGCTTACGCCTTAAGCGGCGAGAGCGTAGTTGTCGTCGTTGGCAACTAGAAGTTTGCTGCTGGATTAACGAGGAAAGCTGCCCCCTCGGCATGCACCAAGTCATCTCACTACCCCCGTCGAAGCCAGAACACCCCCGGGGAAGCTGATATAACCTGACAAGTATATGGGGTCGATGCGCCGATCATCAATACGCGTGCGTCCGCCTCTTGGCTGGATGCGCCGAACCCGGTCCGCCCAGCTGCCGACAGCCTTGTCGGACGGCGGCATGGGATGGCTTGCGGACCCCACGTCCAAGAAATCGCCGAGACAGCAATGCGCGGCAGTTGCGGTGATCCGGTCACCGGTCGGATACTCGCCATCGGCGTGTTGTCTGCCTCATCGTGCAACGTCTATACTTGATGGCTTGTATCACTCTGTACCAGCGCATATCCGCGGGAATGATTTCGATGACTCGACTGCAACTGCTAGGCTTGGCCGTAGCCACCGCTCTGATCGCCGCCACCAGCGCGCATGCCGAAGGGGACAAGGCTGCCGGTCGCAAACTAATCTATACCTGTGCGGGTTGCCATGGCGTCCCCGGCTACAGCAATGCCTACCCGCAATATCCGGTGCCGAAGATTGCCGGGCAGAATGAGCAGTACATCATCAATGCGCTGCATGGATACAAGAGCGGCGACCGCAAGCATCCGACCATGGATGCACAGGGTCAGAGTCTGTCCGACACGGACATCCAGAACATCGCCGCCTACCTTTCCAGCCTCGCCAAGTAGTTTTCAAGGAACCTCCGCATGAGACGTGCGCTTACCCTGTTTTCGATCGGCGCCATGCTGGCGTTTGCCTCCTGCCAGTTGCTGGCCAGCGGCAACATCCAGAATGGCAAGCAGAAGGCAGCTACCTGCTTCGCCTGCCACGGTGTCGATGGCAATGGAATCGACCCTCAGTACCCGCGTCTGGCCGGGCAGTACAACCTCTACCTGCAGCAGGTACTGCATGAATACAAGGATGGCCAGCGCAACAATCCGATCATGAAGGGCATGGCGTCCACGCTGTCGGATCAGGATATCGAGGACGTCGCCGCCTATTTCTCAAGCCTGCCGACCAAGCTCAGTACCTTGAAGGGACATATCCAGGGCGACAACAAGTAAGTGCTTGCCCGCACCTGCAAGGCAAAGGCCCGCTTCTGCGGGCCTTTGCTTTTTCAAACCGCCGTCCGATGAGTCAGGCGATCGCAGACTTGCCCTCGGCCTTGCTGTAATAAGGCTTCTGGCCAACCGCGTGATCGGTCGCATCGCGTACGGCGGTAATTTCGGGCACGCGCTCGCGCAATGTTTTTTCGACGCCCTGCTTGAGCGTCACATCGACCATGCCACAACCATGGCAGCCGCCACCGAATTGCAGCAGTACGGCACCATCGGCATCGATCTCCAGCAGCGTGACCCGTCCGCCATGCGAAGCCAGCTTCGGATTCACCTCGGCCTCCAGCACATAGCGCACCCGCTCGATCAAGCCGGCTTCGGCACCGGGCACATTGCCCTTGATCTTCGGTGCGCGGATGTTGAGCTGACCACCGGTGGCATTGGGCTCGAAGTCGATGGTGGCGTTGTCCAGCCAGCGGGCACTGTCGCCGTCGATATGGAAATTGAAACCGGCACACTCGATCGTCCATTCCCCGCCGAGCAGATCCGCCGGCTCGCAGAACTCCAGCTCGCAGTTGGCCGCCGGCGTACCGGCAGCCGTCACGCACAGGCGGATGCCCAGGCCATCGATGCCCTGCTGTGAAAGAAGTCGCAGAAAGTGTTGCTGCGCGCGTTCGGAAATGTCGATCATGTCTGCTCCGTTGTCACCCGTCGGCTGCGGCGGGCCCTGCCGATGAAACAGCACCATTTTAGTCCCATTTCAAATCCAATGCGCGCTTTGACTTTTTCGCACGCAACTTCGACGCTTCGGTCCTTGAGCTTTCGGTCCCTGGAGATCCGCATGAACATCATTGAGCTGGCCACCCGGCATTGCCAACCGCGCAAGGGCAAGGAGCACGCACTCGACGCCGCGCAGGTATCCCGACTTTTGCAGCAATTGCCGGGCTGGCAGTTGCGCGACGACGGCACGGCCATCACCAAGGATTTCAGTTTCACCGACTTCCACCACACGCTGGGCTTCATCAATGCGGTGGGCTTCATGGCCAACCACGAAGATCATCACCCGGATCTCGAAGCCGGCTATGGCCACTGCCGGGTGTCATGGTCGACTCACGATGTCGGCGGCCTGTCGCTGAACGACTTCATCTGTGCCGGGCGGATCGAGGCCCTGCTGGCGCACTGATCAGAAGTCGGTACGCGACTTTTCCTTCATCCACAGCAGCCGCTTGCCTTTCACCGACAGCACATCGAGGAAATCCTTGAGGTCATCCGGCAGCGGTGCCGAGAAGCTGTAAGCCCGCCCATCCAGGTCGAAACTCATGTGCGAGGCATGCAGAAACATCCGGTGCAGGCCCATCTCGCGAAAGCGCTTGTTCATCTCGCGGTCGCCGTATTTGGGATCACCGGCCAGCGGATGGCCGATGTGCGCGGCATGCACGCGGATCTGATGGGTTCTTCCGGTACCCAGTGTGGCCTGCATCAGGCGCGCGCTGGGGTATTGGTCCATTTCGCGGAAAAACGTCAGTGAGGGCTTGCCGTTATCGGCCACCCGCACCATCCGCTCGCCGCCCTGCAGTACCGACTTCAGCAGTGGCGCGTTGACATCGAATTTTGCCTTCGACGGATGGCCGAGCATCAGGCACAGGTATTGTTTGGTCACTTCCCCGGCGCGGATCAGTGCCTGCAGGCCGGTCAATCCGGCACGGGTCTTGGCGAACACTAGCACCCCGCTGGTATCGCGATCGAGTCGGTGAACCAGTTCCAGGTGCTCTTTGGGCCGTGCCGCGCGCAGCAGTTCGATCGCACCATGACTGACCCCGCTGCCGCCATGGCTGGCCACACCGGAAGGTTTGTCGATGACCAGGAAATGCTTGTCCTCGAAGATGACCGCCTCAGCCACCTGTGTCAACAAGCCGCTGGCCGGCGCCTGCCCCTCGGGCCGCTCCGCCACCCGAACCGGCGGAATGCGCAGCGTATCACCGTCAGTGAGACGAGTATCCGGCTTGGCCCGCTTGCCATTGACGCGCACCTGGCCGGTACGCAGCAGCCTGTAGATCATGCTCTTGGGCACGCCCTTGAGCATGGTCACCAGCGCATTGTCGATGCGCTGGCCGTCCCGTTCCGGGCCGACCACGACTTGACGTACACCGTGAGGTGCGTCGGGTGAAGTTGCCGTCTGCATTGAAAAAAACCTGCTGAAATAGGATACTCGACAGGCGCTGCATTCTGCCCATCGATGTCTGGAACGGGTCGAGTGCCCGCCCGTAACGTCGGCGAGGAATGCGCCGGTTGCCTTCTGGCGGCCGGTCGCGGCTCTCTTTCATCGTAACGGTATGGCTGCCGTTTGTCCCGATGCCGTGAGGTATCGGGGTGGCAGACGAAGCTGACCGAATCATCCCGACACCGGAAACGGTGCCGTTATTTTGCCGCTCAACCGCAGCGGCGCGATCCACGGCAGGCCGCCACATCGGCGCCACCGCGGCACGCGACGCGCGGCCAGGCTGAGGATTACCACCATGAAACGTATGTTGATCAACGCGACTCAGCGTGAAGAGTTGCGTGTGGCCATTGTCGATGGCCAGAACCTGTATGACCTGGATATCGAAATTCCTTCGCGGGAACAGAAGAAATCCAACATTTACAAAGGCCGCATCACCCGTGTCGAGGCTTCGCTGGAAGCCTGCTTCATCGAATACGGTGCCGAACGTCACGGCTTTCTGCCGCTGAAGGAAATCTCCCACGAGTACTTCACGCCCGGCGTGGACCCTCACAAGGCGTCCATCCGCGAACTGCTCAAGGAAGGCCAGGAAGTGGTGGTGCAGGTCGAGAAGGAGGAACGCGGCAACAAGGGTGCTGCCCTGACCACCTTCATCAGCCTGGCCGGCCGCTACATGGTGCTGATGCCGAACAACCCGAAGGCTGGTGGCGTCTCGCGGCGTATCGAGGGTGAGGATCGGCAGGCGCTGAAAGAGGCCCTCGAACACGTCACCGTTCCCGATGATGTCGGCCTGATCGTGCGCACCGCCGGCCTCGGCCGCGATGCCGAAGAACTGCAGTGGGATCTGGATTACCTGCTGCAGCTGTGGAAATCGATTTCCGCTGCAGCAAGCTCGCAGAAGGCGCCGTTCCTGATCTACCAGGAGTCGAAGCTGTTCATCCGCGCCCTGCGCGACTACCTGCGCAGCGACATCGGCGAGATCCTGATCGACGAGGAGTCGCTGTACAACGATGCACGCGAGTTCATGCAGCAGGTGATGCCGAACGCGCTGCGCAAACTCAAGCTGTACACCGACGATACCCCGCTGTTCACGCGCTACCAGATCGAGACGCAGATCGAGAACGCGTTCGATCGGCAGGTTCGGCTCCCGTCCGGCGGCTCGATCGTGATCGATCAGACAGAGGCGCTGACCGCGATCGACGTCAACTCCTCCAAGGCCACCAAGGGCAGCGACATCGAGGAGACCGCCTTCAACACCAACTGCGAAGCGGCGGTGGAAATCGCGCGTCAGGCGCGCATTCGCGATGCCGGCGGCCTGATCGTGATCGATTTCATCGACATGGACAGCCCGAAGCATCAGCGCGAAGTGGAAGATCGGCTGAAGGAGGCCCTGAAGCTTGACCGTGCGCGCGTCCAGATCGGGCGCATCTCCCGCTTCGGTTTGCTCGAAATGTCGCGTCAGCGCCTGCGTCCGAGTCTCGGCGAAGCCACCGAAATCGTGTGCCCGCGCTGCGAGGGCCACGGCCACATCCGCGGGGTCGAATCGCTCTCGCTGTCGACCCTGCGCCTGATCGAAGAACATGCGATGAAGGAAAACACCGGCCAGGTGCTGGTGCAGGCGCCATCGAGCGTCGTCAATTTCCTGCTCAACGAAAAGCGTGCCAGCGTGGTCGAGATCGAAATGCGCCACAAAGTGCATGTCATGATCATCGCCGACGAGAAACTGCAAACCCCGCATATCGAAATCCAGCGCATCCGCGAAGCGGACATGGGCGAGCACAGCAAACCCAGCTACGAGCGGTTGACTTCGGTTGCCGCGACTGAACTGCCCAAGATGGGCCAGACCCTCGGCAGCAGCGAACAACCGGCTGTCAGCGGCATCGTGCTGTCCGGACCGGCCCCGTTGCGCGAAGAAAGCATACCGACACCTGCCGCCACGCAACCGGCCGCCGTCAAGCGTCAACCGGTAGCTGCTTCGGCTCCGGCATCCACTGGCATCATCTCGCGGCTGCTGGGATGGTTCCGCGGCAGTGCCGAACCCGCTGCCCGGGCACCGGCCCCCCAGCGCACCGACGACAATGGTGCTGCGCGCGGCAACCGGCGCGGCGAACGTACAGGCCGCGGCAGCAACACCCAAAATGCCGCCTCGACACGCCAGCCGCGGCGGGAACCGTCACCGCAAGATTCATCGAAATCGGCCGCGCAACAGCAGGCCCGCAACGGTCGTCAGCGCAACAACGAGACGCAGCCGCGGCAGCCACAACAGGCCCAGGCCCAGACCGCCAGAGCGGAACGCCAACCCAGGCCGACGCTGACGGAAGGCAACCAGGCCAAGGCCGAACGCAAGGCGAATCCGCAGCAACCGAAGGCGGAACGTCAATCGCGTGCAGCGGCGAACGAGCGTCCCGCTGCCACCCTGCCCGATGAGGTCGCCGCCATTGAAGCTGGGCTGCCGGCAATGCCGGGCGGGTCCGCCGTACCGGAGTCTGCCGACAGTACACTTGATGCCGACGGCACCCAGGCACGTCGTCGTCGTGGTCGTCGCGGTGGCCGCCGCCGGCGCCGGCATGACGAATCCACCGCGAACAGCACGAATCTCGACGTTGCCAAGGTTCAGGCACTGGATGACGAGGACCGTGATGCCGTGCCCACCGCTCCAGGCACAACGGCATCGGCCATCCATGAAGAATCGGCACGCACGACGCTCCCTGCCGTGGCGACACCCATCGTCGCTGCAGCTGCGCGAACGAGTGCACCGGATGGCAGTATGGATAATGCCGGCAAGTCATCCCCGCCAACCGAAGCAGACCGGCAGGCAGCCCCGACCGCAACGAAAACGACGATCGACGCGACGGTCGACACCGCGGCCGGCAATCAGGTGAAAACAGCCGGTGCATACGCTGACCCCGTGACGGTCAGCGCCGCCGCGCCGGCTGCCGTGCCATTCAACCTTCCCACGCTGCCGCCGATCCCGGGGCAGGACATGGCAGCGAAAAAAGGCGGTGAAGAGAGCGGAACCGCCAAAGCCACACCTGCGCCTGCAACCGCGCCCACACCTGTGATCGTGGTTGCTCCGGAAATCACGCCCACCGTTTCCAGCAACACGGATACACGTGGCGCCGCCGAACAATCGGATGCCGTGTCCATGCCGCCGGTCAATTCCGTGCCGCCCACGGCACCGCTGGCAGCATCTGTCCTTACGCAGGCACACAATGCCGGGCAGATGCCTGATGCCGCCAGACCGGCCATGCTGACAACTGCGGCAGCCGTCCTCAGCAACCAGCACACTGCACCGGTGCCTGCCGTGACCGTGACATCAGCAGCCACGGCACAGATGCACCTGCAGGAACCTGCTGCCGCGACGGAAAGCCTTGCCGCAGACCGCCCCAAGCAGGGCGACTTGCTGGCACAGGTGCCGCCTTCCGACACCACGAATCCGCACCAAGGCCGGCCGGTCATGACCGGGCCTGTCGGCAGCGGGCACAATGACGCCTCACATGACTGACCGCGTGTATTGATCCAGTCACAAAAAACCGGACGCAAGTCCGGTTTTTTGTGACTGGATTCAGGCCCGCCGTACCCGGTCGCTGCGCTAACCAAATCGGCAGTTCAGTTGCCCACCTCATGGTTGGGCGCATCGAGCAGGCCATGCACTGTCATCAGGTGCGCCAGGCTGAGAATATGATCGACATGCAGTTTTTCCATCAGCCGCTGCTTGTAGGTAGAAACGGTCTTCGGACTCAGATTGAGTTGTTCGCCGATGATTGTCAGTGGCTTGCCGCGTACCAGCATCATCGCCACCTCCAGTTCGCGACTGGACAATACGTCGAAAGGTGAAGTGCTGCCATCGAGGGTCGCCAGTGCCAGTTGCTGGGCAACTGCAGGTGCCAGGTAACGTTGGCCTCCGGCCACTTGGCGCACGGCGGACACCAGTTCCTCGGCGCTGCAGCCCTTGGTCAGGTAGCCGAGCGCGCCCGCGTCGAGCAGACGCTTGGGAAACCGCGCATCATCGACCACCGTCACAATGACGATATGTGTGGAAAGCTTTGCCCGGCATACGCGTTCGGTGAGTTCAACGCCACTCATGCCGGGCATGTGCACATCAACCAATGCGATGTCCGGCGTCAGCGTGCGGATCAATCGCAAACCTTCCTCGGCGCTGCCTGCCTCGCCACTGACACAGATGTCCGATTGCTGCTGCAGGATCATCCTGAAGCCGGTGCGAACCAGCTCGTGATCGTCCACAAGGACAATATTGATCACTTCACGACCTCCTCGGATTGGGCTGCATGAAAACAGGATGCAGAACACCGTATTGCCGGCATTCGAAAATGCCCTGGCGGGACACAGCATGCTTGATTGCCATGCGAACAACCAGCAAGCCGCGAATTACTGTCACGGCAGTCTCGATCTGGCCACCTTCCGTAGGGAGCCACCGACATACATCGGCACGCCAAACCGCACCAGCGCCCCTGCGATCGCTCAGCAGCATGCCGAGGGATGACTGAATACGCGTGCCGGCACTACCGCCAATGTCCGCCCCCGGATTACCACTGCGACGTGGTGACCTGAGCATAGATGCTTTTCAAACGCCGTCTCCCTGGCAAATTTGGTCGCCGGCCCCAACCGCATGTGCCGGAACAGCATGATGTCCAGTCGACATACCTGCCCGTTACCGGCAGTCGACCGTTTGAGTGGATCGATCACCATGAGTCCGCCCCATCCCCTGAACAGACCGAATACCGATACGACGGGCGCTGCCTGTTGGTATCGCCCCTCAATGTGCCACGGTGAAAGGGCCCTTTCTGTCAGCCGTCGCCCACATCTGGCGTACGGGAATTGCATTGGCACCGCCTACCCATCGGCACAGTAGCACCCTGTCTCGGGCTTGCCGGACGTGCGTGGACTCCATTCAAATTTCGAGCTCCGACGATCGTGACCATCCTTTCTTGCATCCCGACCCTGCCAACCCGGGTCCGGTCCGGAACATGCCCCAGTCAGCGCCTCACCTTCTGCTGCCGGGCGATTCCGGACGACTTGGCCATACGGCCGGCGCTCCTCGCCGGCAAGTAGCGGCTTTCAATTCCGAGCGGATAGGCCACGTCGAGGGCGAATGAAAAGGGTGGCTGGCCTCGCGGCCAGCCACCCTTTCATGTCTCAACACCTGTCTTGCGGCTTAGATCGCCAACCAGACATAGAAGTAAAGCGTGTTGTTGTCGCTGGCATTGCGCCCGGCGCCGTCGACGTTGTGCACGAGGCCGCTGAACTTGGTGTAGTAGGTGTACTGCAGGCCCAGCCGCACGTTGACGAAGGGCTGCTCCCACGAGTCGGCCTTGCCGAACGGGTTGTAGTTGAGTTCGACCATGCCACCCTGGGTATTCGGCGAACCGTTGTTGCCGTATAGGGTGAGATCGTTGCTGCCATTGCTGGCAAACCCGGCCAGCGTCACGCCGTAGGTATTCTGGTACCAGTAGCTGCCCTTGAGGTTGAACGAGTCCAGCGTGTCATGCAGATTCGAGGAACCGTTACCGCCGTCGTAGGTGTTGTTGAGGGTCTGTTTCTCGTGGACGTACAGCCCGTTGACCGTGACGATGTTGTCGCCCATGAAGTGCTGGTAGTCGGCCGAGAGACCCACGTCGTTGAAGTTGTCGGTCGGGCCGGCCACCGGGATGACGTTGCCGTTCAGATCCGAACCCACACCGCCCCGCTTCATGTCCAGCAGAAAACCACCCAGCGAGAAGTTGCCGTGCGGAATGTTCCACGTGTAGGCCACCCGGGCATACGGGGCGATACCCGAAAGTTTGCCGTCGTAGCCGGCATTGACATGGTTGGTAAAGGCGACCGACAGGGAACGGTAACCACCGGCCTCGATATACCATTTGCCATCGATCTGGGCATAGGCAGTCGCACCGACCGACTGACCGGCGAGGCCGCCGAACAGCATCGGTGCCGCCGGCGCACCGGGAGCAAGGTCAGAGCCCATGTAGGGATAGATCCAGCCCGGTGCGGAATTGAAGACATCGCTGATGGTCGGGTTGTTGTTGACCGAAATGCCCCAGGTGCCGCTGTGATTGCCATGGCTGAACGGGCTGGCGTAACGCACGTCCGCATTGTCCCAACCGAGCAAGCCGCCGTTCTCCGAATAGGTCGCTTGGGCGAACACACCCATGTGATCGGTCAGACGACCGGCCAGGAACACCGACGCTTGTTGGATCTCGGTATTGTTATTGGTACCGAAGCCATTGGCCGGCGGCGAAGTCTGTGCCTTCGACGTATGCGTGAAGGACTCGACCAGCATCGCCGAGAGCGGCACCTTGGTGTCGTTGCCGACCTTCATGGTGTAGCCATTGATCTTGAACTCGCGCCCGAATACCGTCAGTTCGGGGCCGAAGCCGCCGACATGGCAGGCCGCGCAGGGCTGATGT
>DATKVA010000002.1:0-49656 GCA_035530315.1 Rhodanobacter sp.
AGCGGGTGCCCTGCATTGCCTGGTGGCCAACGATGTGCGAGACCACCGCGCTCTTGCCGTGACCGTTCACGCCGGCCCAGAGGGAGACCTCGCCAGGGCGAAGCAACAGCGCCTCGTGTGTCTTGGCCCAGGGCAGGCGCAGGCCTTCGTCGACGCGGTTGTATTCCGCCCAGATCGCATCCTCGAACTCCGCCGCGTTGCGCAGCTCGCTGGGATCCTGAGTGCGTGCGTCGCGCAGGGCCGCGGCGATCACCGGCTCGGCGATGCCAGTCATCAGGCATTCGTTCGCATCCTTGGCCGGCAGCTCCACCACCTTCACCCGTTCGCGCCCGAGCCGCTCGCACAGCTCCGGGATGGCCTTCTGGCCAGGCCCGTCCATGTCCATGCTCAGGTAGATCGTGTCGAACACCGCGAGGTTGTCGAACTCGCCCTCGATCCAGGCATGCGCGCCGGCGCCGGTGGGAACGGACAGCGCGGGGATGCCGTAGGCGTGCCAGGCAATGGCGTCGAGCTCGCCCTCGCAGATCACCACAGCGCGCGCGGTCGGGTCGATCGCCTGCCAGCCGAACAGGATCGGATCGCAGTCCGCTTCCGCGCTGAACTGCTTCGGCAGTTTGCGGTACTTGGCGAACACCAGTTCGTCGTTGCGCAGGTAGGGAAACATCAGCCGATCGCCGCGGCTTGCCAGTCGATACGCCTCGACGCTCGATTCCGGCAGTTTTCGGGCGTCCCGCAGCCATGCCGCATGGTCGGTATTCAGTCGATGCACGCCGGACTTGTCGGGGCGCCTGTAGGTCTTGGCGCGGTGTTCGGGACGATCCTCGCGGATCCCCAGAAACTCCATCGCCTCGCTGCATGCGGTTCGAAGGTCGACGCGCCGGGCAGCCATCCACAGGCCGATCAGGTCGCCCGATTCGCTGGTGGCACCGTCGAGCCACACGCCGGCCTTGTCGCCGGTCATGTGCACGCCCATCGACTTGCCTTCGTCACCGTCGACGCCGCCGACACGCCACTCCTGGCCGATGCGCCGGCCCTTGGGCAGCAGGTGCCGCACCACGGATTCCACCTGGGCCGACAGCGCGGCGCTGATCTCGACGGCGCGCATCAGATCGCTCCCCGCATGTATTCGGGCGTGTTGTCGGAGCGCTCACCGCGGCCTGTGCCGCGCTGCTCGATCGCATCCTCCCAGCCGCAGCCGTTGACGTAGGTCGAGCCATGGGGGGCGTATCCGTCGAGCCACTGCCGATCCTCGGCGATGCGCTGCTTCACGTCCGCGATGATCTTGTCCGCGATCGCGTCGAGCTTCTTCGTCGTCCAGGTCTTCAGCGCCTTCGCTCGCCCCTTCTTCACCGGATACGCCGCCCAGAATTCATCGAATCGATCCGCGCTTCTGGCGGTCGATCGAGCAGCTCGCTGCTCAAGAGAGCTTCTATCTCTTCTCTTCTCTTCTCTGGTCACGTTTGCGTCACGATCGCTGCGTGACTCATCCGTTACGGACTGCGTTACGGATTGCGTGACATTTTCGCGGCTACGCTTCTGGCGCATCGCCGCCAAACCGCGCTGCTTAGCCGTTTCTCCGTTGTGGCGATCAAAATGCGGGAACTCGACCCCCGACTCCGTCACTCTCAGCCACCCGGCGCATGCCATCGCTTCGGCGAATCCTTCGCGCTGCACTTTGCGATCGATCCATTTTTCTGTCACGCCGCTTGCGTGACCATCGCGTGACTGAGAATCCACCCATCCCCACAGTGCATGCAGGCGACCCACCACCGCGAATTCATCCAGCCCCAGGGCGTCCGCCATACCGATCACGGCGGGATCTTCCCCGAGATCGATTCGCATCTTGATCCAGTCACCGGCCATGGGTCATGCCTCCCTACGCGGCGGCGCGCCGTGGTGCACCTGCCCTGCGTACACTCTGGCATCGGCAGCCACTTGCGTGTACTGGAGCTTCAGGAAGCTGCAGAGCGCACCGATGATGGAATCCGTCATCATGACGACGGTCACCTCTCCACCGTGGCGGTGGTCTCTCCAGGCAATCCGGGTCAGGTGGGCAATGATCGCAGCAACATCCTCCGCATCGGAGCCTTCAGCCGTCCACTCAGTTTGCGAGACGCCGCTCATGTCGACGACCTTCGCGTGAGAGCGTCGATAGCGTCGGAAACCTTCAGCGCAGCGATCCGCATGCGGTCGAGCTCGGCATCGTCCAGCGCATCACCGTCGCCGAGCTTGCCAGTGGCGATTAGGAGCACCTTGGCCTCGTGCTTCAAGAGAAGAAGCGCTGCACGCCGGCGGGCAAATGGCGACACCGGCAATCCGATGGTGGTAATGTTCCCGCCGATGGTGTTCTGTGTGCGATCTCGAGGCCCCGTTACCGCGGGGCTTCGTCGTGTCTGGGGCCAGCTCATGCGGCCGCCGCGGTGCCGGTGGCGCCTTGCTGCTCAGCCCATGCGCGCACGTCCTCGCAGCGCCAGGCGGTAACCCGGTCGCTCAGCTTGACGGGCTTGGGGAAGGTACCTGCGTTCACCCAGCGCCAGAGGGTGCTTGCCCCCACGGGGACGATGTGGCCGACGATGTCCTTCTGACGAAGGAAGCCCATGGACGGGATGGTTTGGTCAGTCATCACGGGTCACTCCGTTTTGTAGTGACCCGCACAGTAGGCGCACAAACGAAAGTGAACTTACTTCACTTTCGCTTTTTTCAAGACCGCATTCACTTGCTGCGGCGACTTGCGATATTGCTTCGCCAGGATGCCGGCCAGTTCTCGGGGTGTTCGCCCATCCTTCAACAGTGATCGCGCCTTCTGGATACAGCCCTCCTGCCAAACCGCGGCATCTGAGGCCCGACTTTCGGCTGCTTTCTTCGCGCCCTTGCGCTTTCCATCTTGTACGATCCGGTCGCGAGCGCCGGCAGGGCCAAGCACAACCTCGGCAAACTTGGTTCCGGCAAGGCCGACTGCGCTGTGGATCATGTTGAGCAGATCCAGCACCAGCTCGGCAACTCGGCGGTTCGACTCAGCGATGGGTCGCATACGGTGGAATCCTTTGCGAGGGCGCGACTCGATCAATAGCGATCGAGCATCGTCCTCCGAGTAAAGCTCCAGCAGCTCGGTGCGCACTCTCGAAATAATGTCGCGCAATAGCACCGACGAGTCTTTCGGGAGTTGACCAAGCAAACCATCGAACTCCCCGCGTTCGCGCCGATTGGCTTCGTCTACACCAGCGACAAATGCTCGTGCCGCCTCATCTTCATCTTCCACAGCGCACACCTCTGCGCCCTTCGAAAAGTGCCGCGCCAGCCGGGGAAGGTGCCCGGTTTTCGGATGGCCGTCCTAGGCGCGGCGTTGAGCCGTCAGTGCGTGAAGTGGTGACCGGCTCTATCAGTCTGCTCGTGCAGTCGTGGCCGGGCCGCCCTCAGATCTTGGCACGTGTGATAGGCCGCCAGCCACCGATACGCGGTCGACCGGCTGACCTCCCATACACGCATCACGCGCTCCACGGTGCACTCCGGCTGCGACTCCATCCAGAACGCGAAGCGAATGCCGAGCTCAAGCTGGCTGCACACTCCGACCCGCAACTCCTTGCGCCCGGTCATTGTGGCGCCCTGCCCACGGCCGCGCGCAGCTCCGCATTCTCCTTCAGCGCCTGGGACAGGCTGGCTTGCAGGCTCTCCGTGTAGCTGCCGTCTGCCTTCGCAGCCTCGGCCAGCAAGCTCTTCATCGAGGCGTAGGCGTTGTCGACGTTGGCGATCGTGGCCAGCGCAGCGAGGTTGCGCCGCATCGAGTCGCTGAGTGGTTCGCTGGTGTGTGACAAGCCATTGCTGATCGTGTGGGCCTCGTCCAGGCGAGTCCACAGGTGGATAAACAAGTCGTTGAGCCCGCGGAAGCCGGCGGCACGTGGTTGCGCCTTCTCCACCTCGATCACGCCCAGGCGGACAGCTCCGCCCGCAACGGGATCGACACGCTGCATCGAAAATTCACCGTTCACCGCTCCAATTTCAATTCCCATGACCCACCTCGCATCGTCGACTGAAGTGACCACCGGGCACGGTGCCGTGCGGGGTGGCGGACGTGCAGGGTTGGCGAACCGGGGAACGTAGGTACCCGGCCAGCCCGAGGGCTGCCCCACACGCCCGCCATAGAGCGTGCATGAAAAAAGCGCCATTCGGCGCCTTGCGCCTACGTCTGATCAGGTCGCCAAACCTGGTCGCCGAATTTGCGGCGACAACTGGAGAATGCTCCGCGGGACGGCACATCGTCAAGTATTCTTGAGCTGCGTCATCGTGCGATGCGCGCCACTATCGACCAAACACTCACGGAAGGACGAAGCATGACCACCGAATCCCTTTTGCCGATCAAGGCACCGCCGGGCTGCCCCTCCACCGATGGTGTGTGCGGCCGAACAGGTCTCAAGACCTCCACCATCTACACACTGGTCAGGGAAGGCCGCTTCCCCGCGCCGGTGAAGCTCGGCAAGTCATCGCGCTGGCCATCATCGGAGATCGACGCGTTCATCGCAGCGCTGATTGCGGAGCGGGATCTGCAACGGGCGACAGGCCAGCCGTGAGCTGCCGGATCGATCGCTCGGTCAGGGCCTGGAATTCAGTAGGGATCGAAGGTCGTCAGACGGGGAAGGCGCGCGGTTTGGTGGCGAGCCTAGGCGCGGCGCAACAGGTTAGCGTGAGATCAGCTCGTAATGTCTGGCCACGTCGGCATCATCGGCGGTAACGGTGCCATCCGGGATCGCACCGCGCCACGCATCGCACTTAAACGTGCAGCGTGCCGGCTGGTCTCGATGCCGTGGCTGGCGCTTGATGAAGGCCAGCACAAGGTCGCTGCCGATGCGGCGCACGCGATCGCCGGGTTTGAGCATGGACGGCTTCATGCGGCACTCCCTTTGCGCTTGATGTTCGTCACGTTGCTGCCCTTGCGCACGGCGGCGCAGTAGCCGGCCCAGTCCTTCATCAGCACCGCCCGGCGCTGCAGCAGGTCGCCGCGCTGGTAGGCGGCTTCCGCGGCATCCTTGAGCCGGTGCGCCATCGCTGCCTCGATCACCTCGCGCGGGTGGCTGGTGGTCTCGGCGGCCCAGTCGCGGAAGGTCGACCGGAAGCCGTGCGCGGTCATTCCGGAGCGCATGTCCTTCAGCACCTTCATCGCTGCGTCGGTGGTGATCGGCCGGTTCTTCACGCCGGGGAACACGTTGCCATTGATCTGCGGCAAGGCCTTCAACAGCTTCACCACGGCCGGCGCCAGCGGTATCCGATGCTCCTTGCCGGCCTTCATGCGCTCGGCGGGGATCGTCCAGACAGCGCCGTGCAGGTCGAATTCGGCCCACTGGGCGCCCGCGGCTTCACCGGGGCGGCTGGCGGTCAGGATCTGCAGCTCCAGCACGCGCGCGGCCAGGTTGTCCCGCTGGCGCAGCTCAGCCATGAAGGTGGCGGCCTCAGCGTAGGGCAGCGCGGCGCGGTGCTCGACCTTCTGCACCTTGTTTCGCGCCGGCAGGAGCTGATCCAGATGGTTGCGCCATGCCGCGGGGTTGTCTCCGGTGCGCAGCCCGCGAACGGTCGCCCAGGCAAGCACGCTTTCCATGCGCCCGCGCAGCCGGCTGGCGGTCTCGGTCTTGGTGGTCCAGATCGGATCGAGGCACTTCATCACCAGCGCGGTGTCGATCGCGTCCACCGGCAGCTTCCAGATCGGCTGGCAGTAGGTGGTGAGCGTGGCTGTCCACTGCGCGGCGTGCTTGGGGTTCTTCCAGCCGTTGCGGTGCGTCTCGATGTACAACTCGGAGCAGCGTCCAAACGGCATGCGCTTCTCGTGCAGGGCGCGGGCTTCGGCCTTCTGCGTGTGCTTGACCGCCAGCGGGTCCTGCCCATCGCGCAGCATCCGGCGAAGGCTGGTGGCACGCTCGCGGGCTTCTGCCAGGGTAACGTCCCATGCCGGGCCCAGGCCCATGTCGCGCAGCTTGCCGGTGACGCGATCGCGGTAGCGGAAGATCCAGCTGCGCCGCTCGTCGGACTTCACCAGCAGATACAGCAGGCCGCCGTCGGCGTGCATACCGGGCTTGGCGGTCTTGACCTTCTGCGCCGTGAGGCGGTTTACCTGAGTGCCCATAAACTGTCCGTCGAACTTGGTTGACCCTACCTGTGCCCCATACAGATTGCGCGGGCTTTGATGGGTTGTCAAGGGACAGTATGGGACTCCTGTATGCGAGCAATCGCAACGACTGGAAGCGAGTAAGTCGCAAATGGGACGTTATGGGATTCGGTGGTAAGTCAGGCGGACAGTCTCTCTCTCCGCCAGATACGCAAAGCGCCCCAAACGGGGCGCTTTGCGTATCTGGCGGAGAGAGGTGGTGGACGAACGCACGGTTCGACAAATTCGTCTGGAACGAATTTGGACAGCCGCAGGCTGGCCCCGGAGCGCGCAGCGGTGAGGCCCAAGGCTGGCCCTAACATTTCCCGTCGTCACGCCATGACCGCGCGAGGCTCGCAAAAGAGCATCGTAAGGAGCGCACCTTGTGCGCGAACGCCCTTGTGCGAGCGCTGGCAGAGGCTTCGCGCACGGGGTGCGCTCCTACGACAGGCAGGGCCAGCCCGAACGCAGAACACACCCTACGCAGCAAACAGATGCAGCAGCTCGTAACAGGCGCCCATGGTGTGGTAGTCGGTCTTGCCGGCGGGGCTTTTTTCGTCGTCGATCTTGCGATTGTTGCGGGTGAGGATGCGGTACCAGGCGCCGTGCCGGTGATCGACGAAATACTGCCAGGCGTATGCCCAGATCCTTTCGTACCAATCGTCGTAGCCGGCCAGGCCGGTGCGCGCGTGCAGCAGCGCGGCGGCGGTCAGCGATTCGGCCTGCACCCAGAAATACTTGTCGTCGTCGCACACGCTGCCGTCCGGGGCGAAGCCGTAGCAGATGCCGCCGTGCACGCTGTCCCATGCGCGTGCCAGCGCGGTGTCGAATAGGCGCATCGCGGTCGGCAGCAACCAGTTTTCCTCACGATCGCGCTCAAGCAGCAGCGGCTCCAGGATCAGCAGGAGCTTGGCCCATTCGGTCTGGTGGCCGGGCTGGAATCCCCAGGGTCGGAACAGGTGCTTCGGGTCGTCGCGGTGGTAGTCCCAGTCGATGTTCCAGTCGCTGTCGTAATGCTCCCACACCAACCCGCCGGCCTTGCCGGCCTGACGGCGCGTCATGTGATCGGCGAGTGCGAGCGCCCGTTCGAGGTAGCGCGGCTCGTCGCTGGCCTGGTAGGCGGCCAGCAGCGCCTCGCACAGGTGCATGTTGGCGTTCTGTCCGCGGTAAGGGCTGAAGCGCCAGTCGGGATCGGCCTCGTCGCGGTACAGCCCGGCTTGGGCATCCCAGAAACGTTGTTCCAGCAGCTGCCAGGTTTCGTCCATCCACGCGGCGGCCTCGGCGATTCCGGCCCGGCGTGCGCTGGCATAGGCCAGCAGTACGAAGGCGACGCCATAGGCGTGGTTGGTGCGGTCCTCGGGCCGGCCATCGCGGATCGTCCAGGCGTAGCCGCCGCTGCGCGGATCGCGGTGCACCTCGCGCAGATAGCGCAGGCCGTGCCGCGCGGCGTCGAGATAGTCGGCGTTGCCGAATTCGATCGCGGCCATCGCGTAGTTGAAGACGAAGCGCGTGCTGCTGACCAGGTGCCGATGGCGGCGATCGTAGACCGTGCCGTCGTCCTTGAAGTAGTGGAAAAAGCCGCCCGCCGGATCGATCGCGCGCGGGTGATAGAACGCCATCGTTTGCGCGATGTGGCCGCGCAGGAACGCGGCGGAGCGGACATCGGGCATGGCGGGTGCTGCGCTCATGCGTGATCCTCCATGAAAGCCCATACCTCGTCTTCGCGCGGCATCGCGGCGAAGGAACCCCGGCGGGTCACGGTCAACGCGCCAGCGGCGGCAGCGAAGCGCAGCATGCGGTGCAGATGAGGCAGCTCGCGCACCAGACGATCGAGCCGGTCGGGGCCGGCATCGAGCCGGGCCATCCCGCACAGCAAGGCGCCCACAAAGGCATCGCCGGCAGCGGTGCTGTCGACGGCGGCGACCGGATAGCAGGGCAGTTCGCCCTCGGCATCGGGATGGAACCAGCGCAGCGGTCGCGCGCCGTCGGTCACCACCAGCAGCCGGGTACGCCCGCGCCACAGGCGGTCGAGCGCGGCCTGCTCGCCGTCCACTGCGAGGCCGGCGAATTCCTTGGCGCTCGCCTTCACCACATCGGCCAGATGCAGCGCCGGCCACAGCAGCGGCTGCGGGTCGACACCGGGCGGCCACAGCGCCGGGCGCAGGTTGATGTCGACGCTGACCAGCGCGCCGGCGTCGTGCGCGCGCTGCATGCCTTCGCGGGTGGTGGCGGCCAGCGCCGGGTCGGTCATGCTGTTGGAGCAGACATGGAACACTGCCACATTGCGGAAAGCATCGGCACGAAAATGTTCCGGCCGGAACAGCAGATCGGCCGAGGGTCCGCGATAGAAGGTGAAACTGCGCTCGCCGCGCGCATCCAGCGTGACGAACGCCAGCGCTGTATTCGCCGCGTCGGTGCGCGCGATGTCAGCGGTACCCACGCCGGCATGGCGCAGGCTGTCGAGCAGGAAATCGCCGAACCGATCGCGCCCCAGCATGCCGGCGAAACGCGCCACGCCGCCGAGCCGCGCCACCGCTACCGCGACATTGGCCGGGGCGCCGCCGGCAAACGGCACGAAGTGCTGCGCGAAGCCGCGGCCGTCGCTGCCTGCGGCATGAAAATCGATCAGTGCCTCGCCGAAACACAGGATGGGTCGCGCGGTCATGGGTAGGGTTTCCCGGGGCGAAAAAGCGAGGCGTTGCGGCAGCTCGCGCTTGTGGAAGCGGCTTCAGCCGCGATGCTCTTGCTCTGACCAAGCCAAGAGCATCGCGGCTGGAGCCGCTCCCACAAAATCGGGGTTATTCGAGGTGCCCTTGCGGGATCGAACGCACCCGGGAGCCGCTGGCACCGTAGAAAACGATGTACAGATAGCACAGCAGCGGCAGCACGAACGCATGTTGCAGGCCGATGTGATCGGCAAGCTTGCCTTGCAGCCAGGGGATCAGCGCGCCGCCCACGATCGCCATGATCAGCAGGCTGGAGGCCTTGCTGGTCATCGGTCCCAGGCGCTCGATGCCGAGCGCGAAGATGGTCGGGAACATGATCGAGTTGAACAGGCCGATCGCAATGATGCTGTACACCGACACATCGCCGCCGCCGAGCATGGTGGTGAGCACCAGCAGGGCATTGATCGCGGCGAAGGTGGCCAGCAACTTGCGCGGCGAGATTCTTGCCATCAGCGCCGAGCCGACGAAGCGCCCGACCATCGCGCCGCCCCAATAAAAGGACACGTAGTGGGCGGCCTGCTGTTCGCTCATGTGGCCGATGTCGGGCATCGACAGGTAATTGACCATGAAGCTGCCCAGCGATACCTCGGCACCGACGTAGAAAAAAATGGCCAGCACGCCGAACAGCACGTGCGGATGGCGCAGCACCTCGACAAAACTGTGCCGCGCGTGGTCGCCCCTGTCGGTGGCTTCGGTCAGGGCCGGCAGGCGGAACAGCCATACGAAGACCGCCAGCAGGAACAGCACCACGGCCAGCCCGATGTACGGGAACTGCACTGCCTGCGCCTGCTGGGTGTCGTAGAGTAGCCGCTGGGCCGGCGCCAGCGCGGCCAGCTCGAGCGGACTCTTGACCACGTTGGACAGGATCAGCAGGCCGCCGAACAGCGGTGCCAGGGTGGTGCCGAACGAGTTCAGCGCCTGCGCCAGGGTCAGCCGGCTGGAGCTGGTTTTCTCCGGGCCCAGCAGCGCCACGTAGGGATTGGCCGCCACCTGCAGCACGGTGATGCCGGTGGCCAGCACGAACAACGCACCGAGGAACGCCGGATACAAATGCAGGCCCGCGGCGGGCCAGAAGCCCAGCGCGCCGATGCCGGCGATCGCCAGGCCGGCGACGATGCTCTGCTTGTAGCCCAGTGCGGCCACCAGTCGGCCCGCGGGCATCGCCATCAGGAAGTAGGCGCCGAAGAAAGTGAACTGCACCAGCATCACCTGGGCGTAGCCCAACTGGAAGATCGATTTGAGATGCGGAATCAGGATGTCGTTGAGACTGGTCAGGAAGCCCCAGATGAAGAAAATCGTGGTCAATACGCCCAGCGCCATCGGGTAATAGGTGTAGCGCTCGTTGCGATGGCCGGGGACGTCGGCGCGAAGTGGTTGCGTGGGAGTGGCAAAGGCCATTGAACGTTTTCCGTTGTCGGTGGTTGCCGGCTTCACAGAGCCGATTGTCACGCAATGTAACCGTTTTCATCGGTTGACCCATCGCGCGCTGCAGCATCCGCGGAAGTAGTGCTACCGTCTGCTTCCACCATGATATGGCGAGATGGCCGATGCCCGGATCGAGACTGTTGTCCCTGCCACTGCTGCTGGTGTTCGCGGCGATGATCTGCTTTCCCGCTGGCGCGGCCGGTGTTGCCGGCGTTGCGGAAATGGGCCACGCGGCCGAGGTCGATCCGCGCATCGGTACCGGCGGCGCCGGCCACACGTTTCCCGGCGCCACGGTGCCGTTCGGGATGATCCAGCTGTCGCCCGACACCGCGATGCCGGATTTCCGGCATGCCTACCCATGGGCGGCCGGCTACCAGTACGGCGACTCCAGCATCATGGGCTTCTCGCATACACATTTTTCCGGTTCCGGCCACTCGGATCTGGGCGACGTGCTGGTGATGCCGATCAGCGGCGCGGTGAAGCTCGATCCGGGCGACCCGGCCAAGCCCGGCAGCGGTTACCGCTCGCGCTTCAGTCACGCCAGCGAAGTGGAGCAGCCCGGCTATTACGCCGTGACGCTGAGCGATTACGGCATACGTGCGGAGCTTGTCGCCGGGCGCCGGGTCGGCTGGCATCGCTATACGTTCCCGGCCGGCCGGCCGGCGCATCTGCTGCTGGACCTGCGCTCGAGCATCTACGACTACCCCGGCAAGGTGCTGTGGGCCAGGCTGCGCGTGCATCCCGACGGCGCGGTCACCGGCTGCCGCGAAACGCGCGGCTGGGCGCCGGGTCGCGTGCTCTGCTTCGCCATGCGTTTCTCGCAACCGATGACCTCGCGCCAGTTGGTTGACCGTGAGACCGGTGTCCTTTACAAGGGCTTCAACGGGCCGGGCAACCGGCCGCAGGATCGCGACGCGCAGAACGGTCGCGCGCTGGTCGGGGTGTTCGATTTCGGCGTGCTCAGGCAGCCGCTGGAAGTGAAGGTGGCGATCTCGTCGGTGAGCGAGGCGAATGCGCTGGCGAATCTCGATCAGGATGGCCAGGGCTGGGATTTCGACGCCCGCCGTGCCGAGGCCACCGCGGCATGGAACCGGGCGCTGGCGGTGATCGACGTCGACGCACCGAAGGCGACCCGCACGATGTTCTATACCGCGCTGTACCACGCGATGCTGTCACCGACGCTCAGCATGGACGTCAATGGCGACTATCGCGGCCCGGATCACGCCGTGCATCGGGCGCAGGGCTTCGAGTTCTATTCGACCTGGTCGCTGTGGGATGTGTATCGTGCGCAGCAGCCGCTGATGGTGCTGCTGCATCCCGAGCGCAGCGTGGACTTCATCCGTTCGCTGATCGCCGCGGGCCAGGCCAGTCCGTTCGGCATCCTGCCGGTGTGGGCCTACCAGGGCCTGGAGACCTGGACCATGATCGGCTACCACGCGGTGCCGGTGATCGCCGATGCTTACGTCAAGGGCGTGCGCGGGTTCGATGCCGAGGCGGCGATGCGCTTGATGGTCGCCAGCGCCAGCTACGGGCCGTACGGCGATCTGGCCGACTACATGAAGCTCGGTTATGTGCCGATCGACAAGGAGCCGGAGGGCGCCTCCAAGACGCTGGAATACGCCTACGACGACTGGTCGCTGGCGCAAATGGCCAAGGCGATGGGCAAGCGCGGCATCGCCGCGCGATTCGACAAGCGCGCCGGCAACTGGCGCCACGCCTGGGATCGGAAAACCGGCTTCATGCGGGCGCGGCTGAGCAACGGCCGGTTCCGCGAACCGTTCGATCCGACCTTCGCCGGCTACGGCAGCGATTACACCGAAGGCAATGCCTGGCAGTACTCGTGGTACGTGCCGCAGGATGTGGCCGGACTGATCGCGGCGATGGGCGGCGATGCGAGGTTCGTCGCCAAGCTCGATCAGCTGTTCGACGCCAAGGTCGATCCCGCGCTGTTCAAGAATGTCGAGGACATCACCGGGCTGATCGGCTGGTACGCGCACGGCAACGAACCCAGCCACCACGTCGCCTATCTGTACGACTACGCCGGCGCACCGTGGAAGACGCAGCAACGGCTGAAGCAGATCATGGACAGCCAGTATGCGCCGCGCCCCGATGGTCTGAGCGGCAATGACGATCTGGGCCAGATGTCGGCGTGGTACGTGTTCACCGCGCTGGGTTTCTATCCGGTGGCGCCGGGCAGCGACGAATACGCGATCGGTCGGCCGTTCGTGGCACGCGCCGCGATTCATCTGGGCAACGGGCACACCTTCACCGTGAGTGCGGCGCCGCTGGACGACGCGCACCCGTATGTGGGTGCGGTCACGCTCAATGGCCGGCCGTTGCATCGCACGTACCTGCACCATGGCGAAATCCTCGCCGGGGGCGAACTGCATTTCAGCATGCAAGCGGTGCCGAACAAGAGATGGGGGAGCGCGGTAGCCGCGCGGCCCGCTGCCATGAGCGCCTACGGCAAGTGAGCGCGCCAGCCTGTTCGATCAACCGATGCGCTGCCACGCCTGCACCGCATGGGCGAACGCCAGGCAATCCGCGAAGCGGTTGTACAGCGGCACCGGCGAGATGCGGATGACGTTCGGCTCGCGCCAGTCGCCGATGATGCCTTGCTGCATCAGGTACTCGAACAAGGCGCGGCCGCGTTCGCGTCCGCCGGCGACGCGCAGCGACAGTTGCGCACCCCGGCGTGCGGGATCGGCCGGAGTCACCACTTCCAGCACGCCGGTCAACTGGGTGCGCACCAGCCATTCCAGGTAGCCGGTGAGCTGCAGCGATTTTTCACGCAGCCGCGGCATGCCGGCGCGGCGGAAGATTTCCAGCGAGACGCGCAGCGGCGCCAGCGCCAGGATCGGCGGGTTGGACAGCTGCCAGCCGTCCGCGCCGGGCGTGGGCACGAACTCGGGGCCCATCTGGAACCGTGTGACCTTGTCGTGGCCCCACCAGCCGGCGAAGCGCGGCAGCACGGCCTGCGCATGGCGTTCGTGCACGAACGCGCCGCCGACGGCCCCGGGACCGCCGTTGAGGTATTTGTAGCTGCACCAGATCGCGAAATCCGCGCCGCTGTCGTGCAGTTGCAATGGCAGGTTGCCGACCGCGTGGGCGAGGTCGAAACCCACGTTGCAGCCATGCCGGTGCGCCAGCTCGGCGATCGCCTTGAGATCGAACGCCTGGCCGTTGCGGTATTGCACGCCAGGCAGCATCACCAGAGCGATCCGCGAGCCGTGTTCGGCCAGTGCGTGCTCGATCGCCTGCAGGGATATCGCGCCGTTCGATTCGTCGGCCGCAAGCTCGATCAGGGCATCGGCGGGATCGAAACCGTGGAAGCGGATTTGCGATTCCACCGCATAGCGGTCGGTGGGGAACGCACCGGCCTCGATCAGGATCGCCGGGCGCTCGGCGCTGGGCCGATAGAAGCTCACCATCATCAGGTGCAGGTTCACGCCCAGCGTGTTCATCGTTACCACTTCGGACGGTTGCGCGCCGACGATGGCGGCGAGGTCGTCGCGCAGGAACTCGTGGTAGTCCATCCACGGCAGACGTCCCTTGAAATGGCCCTCCACCCCCAGTTCGCCCCAGTAGTCCAGTTCCGCGTTGACCGCTTCGCGCACGGTCCGCGGCTGCAGGCCCAGCGAATTGCCGCAGAAGTACACGCTGTCGACCGGTGCACCGTCGCGGCCGCGGTGCGGCGGGATCAGGAACTCGTCGCGGAACGCGCGCAGCGGGTCGGCGGCATCGCGGGCGTGGGCCCAGTCGGTGGTGGCCTGATAGTCGAGCATTGCCATGAAAGGGGATCGCTTCGTGGGAGGGCAGCTTCGATGGGAGCCCGTAGGAGCGCACCTTGTGCGCGAAGGCTCTTTGCAGCGACCGTGACAAGAGCCTTCGCGCACAGGGTGCGCTCCTACGGTCGCTCAGCTATTTCAATCGCGCGGCGATCGCCTCGCAGCCCTTGTCGAACGCGATTTTCCATGCGTCGCCGGCCTGGCTCAGCATGGGGCGCACGCAACGCAGCTGGATGGCGTGACCGTCCTTGAGCCAATAGTGTTCGATGTAACTGAACTGCATTCCGTTTTCCTTTGCCGTGTAGGTCTCGCTGTTCGGGCTGGGCACCACCGCCGCGGCCTTGTAGCCGGGCAATGACAGGGCTTTCGCGGTGGCTTCGGCCATGTATTGATTGAAGCCGTTGACATCGGCGACCTGTTTCACCGTCACGGTGACGCGGGCCAGGCTGCTCTTGCCGGTGGGCGAAGGGTCGGGTACCTGGAACACGCGCACTTCCGGATCGCCCTGGGTTTCCATGATGTCGAGCCAGTTGTCCGGCGTGCTGAAGTTGACGCTGCCATGGGCCATGCTGACGTCGGCGGCGTGGACCGCGCCGGCCAGCAGCAGGGTGGTGGCCAGGGCGGCGATCGAAATGGTGCTGGGCAGGAAACTCATGTCGATTCCTCGGGGATGATGTCGGGTGCGAAGCGATGTCGGGGCAGGCCCAGCCACTCCAGCGCGGTGCCGTGGAACAGTCGGGCACGATCGGCGTTGCCCAGTTCCAGTGCCTCGATGCCGCTGCCGGGTTGCTGCTCCCCCAGCGGGAAAGGATAGTCGGTGCCAAGCATCACCTGCCGGGCCCCCGTCACATCCAGCAGATAACGCAGTGCCTTCTCGTCATGCACGCAGGAGTCGAAATAGAAACGCTGGAGGTAGTCGCGCGGGTTGCGCGGGTTGTCGGTGGCGACCAGATCCGGCCGCATGCGGAAGCCGTGCTCGATGCGGCCGATCGTCGCCGGAAAGCTGCCGCCGCCATGGGCCAGCATCACGCGCAATTTCGGCAGCCGCTCCAGTACGCCGCCAAAGGCCAGGCAACAGGCCGCGCGGGTCTGTTCCGCCGGCATGCCGACCAGCCATGGCATCCAGTACTTCGGCATGCTCGCGGCGCCCATCATGTCCCACGGGTGCACCAGCACGGCGGCGCCCAGGTCGGCGGCCGCCTCGAAGAACGCGAACAGCTCCGGCGCATCCAGATTCCACGTGCCGCAATGCGAACCGACCTGCACGCCCTGCAGGCCCAGCTCGTCGATGCAGCGTTCCAGTTCGCGGACCGCCAGCCGCGGCGCCTGCAGCGGCACCGTGCCGATGCCGGCGTAATGGCGCGGATGGTCGCGGCAGATGCCGGCCATGTGGTCGTTCAGATGGCGATGCAGCTCCAGTGCCTGATGGCCCGGTGCCCAGTACGAGAACAGCACCGGTACGGTGGAGATCACCTGCACGCCGACGCCGAAACGGGCGTAGTCGTCGATCCGGTGCTGCGGGTCGAACGCCGAGTCCCAGACTTCGCGGAAGAACTTGCCATCCTTGTAGATGCGGTGACGATCCTCGGTATGCGTCATCACCGGGAAGCGGTCGTCGCCGTACTTGGCGGCGAGGTTCGGCCAGTCGCGGGGCAGGATGTGCGCGTGCGAATCGATTTTCAGCATGCGTGCAGTGTAAAACCTCCGCGTGATCGCGTCGCGACGGCTGTGGGCAGCCGGTGTGACCTGCCTGGACGGTCGCAAACCCGTCAGGCTGCCGGTGCAAACGCGGTCAAGGGTGGGCGGTTGGGCGATCCGACAGGTTCCCAGGCAGCCCGGGATCTCCGCGCCCGGCCGACCGTGCCGGCCAAGGCGGTTGTCCCGCGAGGTGCCCGCCACCGGCCATGGGCATACGGGACTTTCGTCACTTGTCATCCGGCAGACGCTGCCTGCACAGTCGTCGAAATCGCCTGCGTGCCGCGGTTATACCGTTGCGCGTCCCGCTTTCGTACCGAGGAAAAGACAACCATGCGCAACCGCTTCCGTATTCTTCCCCTGGCGATCCTTGCCGCCATCGGCGTCATGCCGGCCTTTGCCGCCAAGGCACCGGCGCAGTCGGCGCCGGTTCAGGCACCGGACAAGGGGCCGTTCGCGCAACTGCACTTCCGTAACCTGGGACCGGCCATCGCCGGCGGTCGCGTCAGCGCGGTGGTCGGCATCCCCGGCAACCCGCTGACTTACTACGTGGGCGCCGCCGCCGGCGGCGTGTGGAAAACCAGCGACGGCGGCGAGCACTTCAAGCCGATCTTCAACCACGAGGCGTCGGCCTCGATCGGCGCGCTGGCGCTGGCGCCGTCCAACCCCAACCTGGTTTGGGTGGGTACCGGCGAAAGCAATATCCGCAATGACATCATGGACGGCGCTGGCGTGTATCTGTCCACCGACGCCGGCAAGACCTTCAAGCGCATGGGCCTGCGCGATGCCGGCCAGATCGGCAAGATCGTGGTCGACCCGCTGAATCCCGATCACGTGCTGGTGGCCGCGCTGGGCCATGCGTGGGGACCGAACGCCGAACGCGGTGTGTTCGAAACCACCGACGGCGGCAAGAGCTGGCACAAGACGCTGTTCGTCGACAACCAGACCGGCGCCATCGACATCGCGATGGCACCGGGCAACCCCGAAGTGCTGTTCGCGTCCACCTGGCAAGTGGTTCGTCATCCATGGAACCTGGTCGACGGCGGCAAGGGCAGCGGCCTGTGGCGTTCCACCGACGGCGGCGCCAGCTGGAAGCGACTCGGCGAAGGCCTGCCCAAAGGCCCGCTGGGACGCATCGCGGTGGCCACGGCGCCGAGCGATCCCGAGCGTGTCTACACGTTGATCGAGACCAAGCCGGGCAAGGGCCTGCTGTTCGTGTCGCACGATCTGGGCGACAAATGGAGCGAGGTCAGCGACAACCACGCGCTGGACGTGCGGCCGTTCTACTTCTCGCGCTTCGAGGTGTCGCCGGTCAATGCCGACAAGCTCTATTTCATGTCGTTCTACCTGATGGAATCGGACGACGGCGGCAAGACCGCGCATGTCGTCGACAAGAGCGTGCACGTGGATCATCACGCGTTGTGGATCGACCCGACCCATCCGCAGCGCATCATCCAGGGCAACGACGGCGGCGCGTACCTGAGCCAGGATGGCGGCAAGAGCTGGCGCTTCCTCGATGGCCTACCGATCGAGCAGGACTACATGGTGGCGGCCGACAGCAAGACGCCGTACACCCTGTGCGCCGGCCTGCAGGACAACAGCGGCTGGTGCGGGCCATCCAGCTCGCTGGCCGACAAGGTGGTCAGCGGCAACGACTGGTTCAACGTGGTCGGCGGCGACGGCCAGTACGTGGTGCCGGCCGGCGACGACCTGATCTACAACGACTCGCAGGACGGCGCGATGGCAGTGTTCCATCGCGCCAGCAAGCGCAGCGACTTCGTGATGCCCTACCTGCACGGCCCGGCGTTCGTGAACGACCTGCCGCTCGACCAGGCGAAATACCGCTTCAACTGGACTAGCCCGATCGCGGTCGATCCGCAAAATCCGAAGACCGTCTACCTGGGCGGCAACGTGGTGTTCAAGTCCACCGACGCCGGCCTGCACTGGACGCCGATCAGCGGCGACCTTACCCGCAACGACAAGGCCAGGCAGGCGCTCTCCGGCGGCCCGGTGAACCTCGACCTGTCCGGCGCGGAAACCTACGACACCGTGCTGTCGCTCAGCGTGGCACCGTCCGATGGCCAGGTGCTGTGGGCTGGCACCGATGACGGCCTGGTGCAGGTCAGCCGCGACGGCGGCGCGCACTGGAGCAACGTGACCCCCGGTGGCGCGCCGAAGTGGGCGCGCGTGTACCAGGTCGGCGTGTCGGCCAGCGCAGCGGGCACCGCCTACGTGGGCTTCGACGCGCACGAGCTGGATGATCGCCATGCGTATGTCTGGCGCACCGACAACTACGGCAAGAGCTGGACGCGCATCGACAAGGGCCTGCCGAACGCGCCGGTGTTCGTGGTGCGCGAGGATCCCGCGCACGCCGGCGTGCTGGTGGCTGGCACCGACATCGGCGCCTTCGTCTCGCGCGACAACGGCGGCCACTGGTCGCCGCTGCAGGCGCATCTGCCGACGGTGCCGGTGTTCGACGTAAAATTCGTGCAGGGCGACCTGGTGCTGGCCACCCACGGCCGAGGCATCTTCGTGTTCGACCACTTCGCGCCGCTGGCCGAATACGGCGACAGCGTGGCGAAGCAGCCGCTGCACCTGTTCACACCGCGCGCCGGCACCGAGTTCATGCGCTGGTCGCGCGGCGAGGGCGCGGAGCCGCTGTATACCGTGCCCAATGCGCCCGACGGCGTGGTCATCGACTACAGCGTGCCCAAGGCGGTGAAGGCGGCCAAGGGGGCCAAGCACGGTGCGGTGACCATCACCGTGCATGATGCGGCGGGCAACCTGATCGCCACCCGCTACACCAACGCCAAGGCCGGGGTGAATCGCACCGTGTGGAACATGCGCTACGACGGCGCCACCCGGCTCGACTTCGACCAGTCCGAGCGCGAGAAGAAGGCCGCCAAGGACGGCAACAACCCCGGCGGTCCGGCGGTGTTGCCGGGAACCTATCGGGTCACGGTGAGCGCAGCCGGCCACAGCGCCAGCGAGAGCGTGCTGGTCAAGGCCGACCCCAACCAGGCGCCGGCGATGGCGGCCCAGAAAGCCGTGCTGCAGCACGCGCTGGCCGCACGCAGCGGGCTCAGCGCCCTGAACGACATGCTCAACCGGGTCACCGCGATGCGTGCCACGCTCAAGCAGTTCGAGGCCAACGCGGGTGACGACGCCCGCTACGCGAGTGTCCTGGCGCAGGCGAAGAAGCTCGACGGCGAACTGGGCAAGTTCAAGGACAGCATCTACGCCAAGGGCGTGCAGCACGACGTCATCGAGGACGACCTGAAGGAACTTTCCGACCTGCACGGTGGCATGCAGGCGCTGGCCGGTTACGGCTTCAACAGCCTGCAAGGCCAGTTGCCGCCACCGGCATTGCTGGAGCTCGAACAGGAGCTGGAGGCGAAGGTTGGCGACCGGATCAGCCGCTTCAACGCGCTGCTGGCCGGCGATGTGATTGCCTACAACCGCGCCGCCTACGCCGTCGGTGCACCGACCGTGATGACCGGACAGCCGGTGAAAGTCACACCCGTCAGCTTGTAACGCACGCGCCGCCGGGGCCGTCGATCATGACGGCTCCGGTGTCATCCATGCATGATGCTGATGCGGCGCGTGGCCGCCCCGCGATGCACTCACGTCGCGTCAGGCAGTGGTTGCCGGCTGTCGCTGCCGCCAGTGCGGCACGCCGGGCCAGTCGTTTTCCGCCGCCGCATCGGCGGCCAGCGTTCTTGCCACTTCGCGGCGATCCAGGTGCGGCGCGAACTGGCCGATGAACTCCAGCATGTATTCGCGCAGCACGCTTTCGCGGCGCAGCACGATCCAGGTGGTGCAGCGGGGGAACAGGTGGTCGGCGGGCAGCGGGCACAGGTCGGTGTCGCTGTCCTGCATGGCCATCTCGGCCAGCACGCCGATGCCCAGGCCGGCGCGCACGTAGGTCTTGATCAGGTCGGCGTCGCCGGCGGTCATGACGATCTGCGGAGTCAGGCCGACCGCGTCGAACGCCCGCCGCAGGGACGATTCCGCCTTCAGCGAGGATTCGTAGCTGACCAGTGGCAGCGCGGCCAGTTCGTGCAGTGTGGGCGGCTGTTCGCGCGCGGCCAGCGGATGCCCCTGCGGCGTCACGATCACCCGGTGCCAGTGGTAGGCCGGCAGGGCGATGCCGGATGCGGGCGGGACACCGGCGCTGCTGATCACCGCCATATCGACGTGGCCGGCTTCCAGTTGCGCCAGCACGTCGGCATCGCGGGTCGGCTGCAGGTGCACGCTGACCTGCGGATAGAGGTTGCTGAGTGCGGCGATCGCGGAGGGCAGGGCAAAGCGGGCCTGGGTGTGGGTGGTGGCGATGCGCAATTCGCCGTGCGCCTCGTTGCGCAGGTCCGCCGCGATCGCGCGGATGTTGGCCGCTTCGGTGAGGATGGCGCGGGCGCGTTCGATCACCTGCTCGCCGGCGTGGGTTATCGCATCGAGGCTCTTGCCCTTGCGCACGAACAACTGGAAGCCGAGTTCGTCCTCAAGCTGCCGCAGCTGCTTGCTCAGGCCAGGCTGGGTGGCGTGCACGCGCTCGGCGGCCAGCGTGATGTTGAGACCGGAGTCGGCGATGGCGATGAGGTAGCGCAGCTGGACAAGCGTCATGGCGGATGGCTCGTGAACGGTCGGGGTCGGTGCTTTGGCGCGCGAACGGAACACGGGAACATCGCGTGGCACGGACGGGCATCATCCCTGGCACGGCATCGCGGGCGGCGGGGACGTCGCCCCGGATGGTCTGCTGGTCGGTTGCATTCATATTCATGCTATGGACGTCTATACGTCCGATGCTGCAGTGTGTCAAGTTTTCCCGCGGGATGGCCGGCTCATAACGTCGCGGCATAAGCAGGGCGATATATATCATTTGCAGGTAGCGATGCGGCTTCGTAGGGTGGCACGGTCCCCGTTGCAGCCGTGTGCAGGCCCCGACCATGAAACTCTACCCGCTGTTCGCCGATCTTTCGCAGCGCGCGGTGCTGGTCGTGGGCGGGGGTGCCGTTGCCGAACGCAAGATCGAAGCGCTGCTGGCCGCGCAGGCGGTGGTGACGGTGAACGCCGTCGAGCTGACCGGCCAGCTGCAGCGCTGGGTGGCCGAGGGCCGCATCGCGCAACGTCGCGAAGCGTTCCGGGACGACTGGCTGGAGCAGGTCTGGCTGGTGGTGGCGGCGACCTCCGACCGCGCGGTGAACCGGCAGGTGGCAGCCGCGGCGGGTCAGCGGCGGATCTTCGCCAACGTGGTGGACGATGCGGCGCTGTCCAGTTTCCATGTGCCGGCGGTGATCGACCGCGCGCCGCTCACCATCGCAATCTCCAGCGGCGGCGATGCGCCGATGCTGGCGCGGCTGCTGCGCGAGCGGCTGGAGAGCCTGCTCGATCACTCGCTGGGTGCGCTGGCCACGCTGGCCGCGAAGCTGCGCAAGCGCATTCGCGTGCGCTTTGCGGACATGGCGGCGCGGCGACGTTTCTACGAAAGCCTGTTCGCCGGCCCAGTGGCGACCTTGCTGCGGCAGGGCCGGCCGGACGAGGCGCTGGCGGCGGCGGAGCGTGCGCTGGCGGCGGCGCCGACCGAGTCCGCCGGCTCGGTGGTGCTGGTCGGTGCCGGACCGGGCGATCCGGGCCTGCTGACGCTGCGCGCGCTGCGCGCGCTGAACGAGGCCGACGTGATCCTGCACGACCGCCTGGTCAGCGCCGAGGTGCTGGATCTGGCGCGGCGCGATGCCGAGCGCATCGAGGTCGGCAAGCAGGCCGGGAATCATCACACCACCCAGGACGGTATCCACGCGCTGATGCTTGAGCACGCGCGGGCAGGGCGGCGCGTGGTGCGGCTGAAGGGCGGCGATCCGTTCGTGTTCGGCCGCGGCGGCGAGGAGTTGCAGTTCCTGCGCGCACACAAGATTCCCTTCGAAGTGGTGCCCGGCATCACCGCCGCCGTCACCTGCGCGGCATACGCCGGCATTCCGCTGACCCATCGCGATCATGCGCAATCGGTGCGCTTCGTCACCGCGCATTGCCGGGCCTCGCGCGACACGCTGGATTGGCACGCGCTGGCGCAGGAGCGCCAGACCCTGGCCGTCTACATGGGCGTGGCCGGGCTGGCCGAGCTGCAGCAGCGCTTGATCGAACACGGACGCGCGCCATCGACGCCATTTGCACTGATCGAGAACGGCTCGCGTGCCGAACAGCGCGTGATCACCGGCACGCTGGCGAACCTGGCCGAACGCGCGGCCACGCATGCGGTGCGTTCGCCGGCCCTGCTGATCCTGGGCGAAGTCGCCGCGCTGGCGACGTCGCTGGCCTGGTTCGGCGCGCCGCCCGTGGGTGCGGCCATGCATGCCATCCGGGCGCCGGCGAGCCGGCAACCGGAACGGGATGATGCACCGGCCCGCGCCGGTCTGCTGACCGCGATCCATCGCGCCACACGTTGAATTTCACCGGCGTCGGCGCATCATCGGCGACGCGGTCCATTTCCTGGTTTCATTTTCCTGGTTTCAAGGAGCATTCCATGATCTACGACAGCATTCTCGACACCATCGGCAATACGCCGATCGTGAAACTGCACCGGCTGGCGCCGAAGCACGTGACGATCTACGTGAAGGTGGAGGCGTTCAATCCGGCCGGGTCGGTCAAGGATCGCCTGGCGCTGGCGATCATCCTCGACGCCGAAAGGCGCGGCGTACTCAAGCCCGGCCAGACCGTCGTCGAAGCCACGTCTGGCAACACCGGCGTGGCGCTGGCGGCCGTGTGCGCGGCGCGCGGCTACAAATTCGTGGCGGTGATGAGCGAGACCTTCTCGGTCGAGCGGCGCAAGCTGATTCGCGCCTACGGCGGCAAGGTGCTGCTGACGCCGGGGGCCGCCCGCGGCACCGGCATGGTGATCAAGGCGGAGGAACTGGCGAAGAAACACGGCTGGTTCCTGGCCCGCCAGTTCGAAAACGAGGCCAATCCGGCTTACCACCGCAACACCACCGCGCCGGAGATCCTGCGCGACTTCGCCGGCCGCCGGCTGGATTATTTCGTCAGCGGCTGGGGCACCGGCGGCACCCTCACCGGCGTGGGCGAAGTGCTGAAGGTGGCGCGTCCGGAAGTGAAAGTGATCGCCACCGAGCCGGAAGGTGCGGCGCTGCTCGCCGGCAAGGAATGGCAGCCGCACAAGATCCAGGGCTGGACGCCGGACTTCGTGCCGAAGGTACTCAACCGTGGCGTGGTCAACGACATCGTGCTGGTCGACGACGTGCTGGCCCGCGACACCTCGCGCGCGCTGGCGCAGCAGGAAGGCATCTTCGTCGGCATCTCGGCCGGCGCCACCCTGGCCGCGGCGCTGAAAGTGGCCAAGGACGCGCCGGAGGGCTCGGTACTGCTGGCGATGCTGCCGGACACCGGCGAACGCTACCTGTCCACCTTCTTGTTCGAGGGCGTCATCGAGGGCTCCGACGACATCGAATAAACGCACTCGATGCTTGTGTCCCCTCTCCCCGCGCCGCGCTCTTGCCCCCCCCCTCTCCCCGCGCCTGCGCGGGGAGAGGGCCAGGGTGAGGGGGCTCTTGCTCCTTGCTTCTGACTTTGCGCACAAAAGACCGCCGTCACCTCCCGCGCGAAGCCACCTTCACCTTGCCCGCCCGCGCCTTGCTCCACTGCGTGATCAGCTTCTGCCCCACGCTGGCCAGCGCATGGATCGCCGGCAACATCTCGCGGCCCAGATCGGTGAGCGCGTATTCGGCCGATGGCGGCGAGCTGTCGAGCACACGCCGGGTCACCAGTCCACGCGACTCGAGCTCGCGCAGCCGCGCGCTGAGCACCCGTGCCGAGATGCGCGGGATGTCGTGCCGCAGTTCGCCGAAACGACGCGGCTCGGCGCTGAGATACCAGATCACGTTGGGCGCCCAGGCGCCGCGCAGCAGGGTCAGGCTCTCGGTGAGCGGGCAGGCCGGCGGCGGTACGGCGACCTTGCTCTTGCGTACGGGCAGACCCATGCGGACATTCCTCCGGTCCTTGCCGGTAACTGTGCGGATACCGCATTCTGCACTAACTGGCAGTTACATGGTATCCATCAGTAACCATTGGCGACTATGATGCGCGCTTCGCCACGCCGCGGCGGCGCGTTGTTGCTGCGGCCGCCGGCGATGCCAGACCCCAACATACCTCGCATGGAGATTTTGCATGAAGCTCTATTACTCCCCCGGCGCCTGTTCGCTCTCGCCGCACATCGTGGCACTGGAAGCGGGTATTCCCCTGCAGCTGGAAAAAGTCGACGGCAACGTCAAGCGCACCGAAAGCGGCCAGGATTATTGGCAGGTCAACCCGAAGGGCTACGTGCCGGCACTGCTGCTGGACAACGGCGAGCTGCTGACCGAGGGCACGGCGATCGTGCAGTACCTGGCCGATCTCAAGCCAGAGAGCGCCCTGGCTCCGCCCAACGGCACGCTGCCGCGCTATCGCCTGCAGGAGAGCCTGGGCTACATCAACTCCGAACTGCACAAGACCTACAGCCCGCTGTTCAGGCCGGCCACTCCCGCCGAAGTGCGCGAGGAGCGCAAGGACTACCTGCGCAAGCGCTACGCCCCGCTCGATGCCGTGCTGGCGAAGCAGGACTGGCTGCTCGGCGACCACTTCACCGCCGCCGACGCCTACCTGTTCACCGTCACCAACTGGGCGAAACACGTGGACCTGGACCTGTCCGGATTCCCGGCCCTGCTGGCCTTCCAGAAGCGCGTTGCGGCGCGGCCGAAAGTGCAGGCGGCGATGATCGAGGAAGGCTTGATTCAGTCCTCGTCGGCAGCTTGATCGCAGGCGCCGGCCTTGCCAGGCCGGATGAGCCAATCCAAGGAAAGAGGCGGATAAAAACAAACGAATCTGCTCCCTCCCCTGCTCGCAGGGGAGGGTTGGGGAGGGGCTTTTCACTTGCCCAGGCCCAGCGGCAGATACAAGGTGCGCGGATGTCCGCTGGCGGTGGCACGGAAGCCGTAACCGCGATAAAACGCGGCGGTGCGGTCGTGCAGGGCATCCACCAGCAGCATGCGCACGCCCAGTCGATGGCGCAGCTGCATGCTGCAATTCACGGCATGGCCCAGCAGCAGCCTGCCGTACCCGTTGCCCTGCTCATCGCGCGAAACGGCCAGCCGGCCGATGCGCACGGCCGGTACCGGATAGCCCGGCAGACGCTTGCCGTCGGCAGGCTGCAGGTCGGGCAGGTTCATCTGCGCCGCCGCCAGGCTGCAATAGCCGAGGATGCGCGCCGCATCGGCGTCGTCGATCAGCACATGCGTAGTGGCGATGCCGTCGCGCTGGTGCTGTCCGGCCCGTTCGCGCAGGTAGGCGTCCAGCGTCGGTTCGCCGCAGGAGAAACCGTCACGGTAAACCCAAACGGATCAAACCCAAACGGATCCAAGTTCACTTTCAGATATCCCGCGCCAATCCCTCAGCCAACCCCACATACCCGCCCGGCGTCAGCGCCAGCAGCCGCTGCTTCGCATCCGCAGGCAGCTCCAGCCCGGTGATGAACGCCCGCATCGATTCGCGCATGATCCCCTGTCCACGGGTGAGCGCCTTGAGCTGCTCGTACGGCTCGGGCAGCCCATAGCGGCGCATGACGGTCTGCACGGCTTCGGCCAGCACTTCCCAGCTGGCGTCGAGGTCGGCGGCGAGGCGGTCGGTGTTGACGGTGAGTTTGCCCAGGCCCTTGGCCAGCGATTCCAGCGCGACCAGGGTGTGGCCAAACGCGGTGCCGAGCGCGCGCAGCACGGTGGAGTCGGTGAGGTCGCGTTGCCAGCGGCTGATCGGCAGCTTCTCGGCGAAGTGGCCGAGCAGGGCGTTGGCGAGGCCGAAGTTGCCTTCGGCGTTCTCGAAGTCGATCGGGTTGACCTTGTGCGGCATGGTGGAGGAGCCGACTTCGCCGGCCTTCAGCGTCTGCCTGAAGTAGCCCAGCGAGATGTAGCCCCAGATGTCGCGCGCCAGGTCGATCAGGATGATGTTGGCGCGGCGCACGGTGTCGCAGTATTCGGCGATGCCGTCGTGCGGTTCGATCTGGGTGGTGTAGGCGTTGTAGCCCAGGCCCAGGCTTTCGACGAAGCGTTGCGAGAAGCCGCGCCAGTCCACTTCGGGGTAGGTGATCGCGTGGGCGTTGTAGTTGCCCACCGCGCCGTTGATCTTGCCGGATATCTCCACCGCGGCCAGCTGCCGGCGCTGGCGCTCAAGCCGTGCCACCACGTTGGCCAGCTCCTTGCCCAGCGTGGTGGGCGAGGCGGTCTGGCCGTGCGTGCGCGAGAGCATCGGCAGGTTGGCGTGGGCATGTGCCATGGCGCGCAGGCTGGCGATGATCTTGTCGAATGCAGGCAGCAGCACGGTCTCGCGCGCATCGCGCAGCATCAGCGCGTAGGACAGGTTGTTGATGTCCTCGCTGGTGCAGGCGAAGTGCACGAACTCTTTGGCCTGCGCGAGGCTGGCGTCGGCACCGATCTTTTCCTTGATGAAATATTCGACCGCCTTCACGTCGTGGTTGGTGGTCGCCTCGATCGCCTTGATGCGGCTGCCGTCCTCGACACTGAAGTTCGCTGCGATGGCCTTGAGCGTGGCGATCTGCGCGGGCGCGAAGGCGGGCAGTTCGACGATGCCGGGCTCGGCGGCCAACGCCAGCAGCCATGCGATCTCCACCTGCACCCGGCGATGCATCAGGCCGTACTCGCTGAAGATCGGGCGCAGCGGCTCAACCTTGCTGGCGTAGCGGCCGTCCAGCGGTGACAGGGCGGTCAGGGCGTGCGAGGTCATCGGCGGGTCCGGCAGCGGGGAAAACGGCATTTTACATGGCTTCGGTCCCGGCCCGAGCTCGAATCACGGCTGCCATCGCTTTTGTGTAGGAGCCCGCTCGCGGGCGATGCTCTTTGTTACGGTGTTCATTGAAAACAAGAGCATCGCCCGCGAGCGGGCTCCTACAGGCGGCCGTTGCGATGGGGGTTGTCGCGCCATTTACAGGCCGCGCCTATAGTTGAACTGTTTTCCCAAGGATTTGACTATGAACAACGTACGCATCGAACACGACAGCATGGGCGAATTGCAGGTGCCGGCCGAGGCGCTGTATGGCGCCCAGACCCAGCGGGCGATCGACAACTTTCCGATCTCCGGCCTGCATCTGCCGCGGCCTTTCATCCGCGCGCTGGGCCTGATCAAGGCCGCCGCGGCCGAGGTCAACCTGTCGATGGGGCATCTGAAGAAGAACCAGGCGTCGGCGATACGCAAGGCCGCGCTGGCGGTGGCCGGGGGTGACCACGACGCGCAGTTCCCGATCGACATCTTCCAGACCGGTTCGGGCACCAGCACCAACATGAATGCGAACGAGGTGATCGCGCATCTGGCGGTGAAGGGGGGCGCCAAGGTGCACCCGAACGATCACGTCAACTACGGGCAGAGCTCGAACGACGTGATCCCGACCGCGATCCACGTCAGCGCCACGCTCACCACCGGCGAGCAGTTGCTGCCGGCGTTGAAGCATCTGAGGAAGATCATCGACAAGCGCGCCCGCGAATTGAAGAACACCCCCAAGACCGGCCGCACCCACCTGATGGACGCGATGCCGATCACGTTCGGACAGGAGTTGTCGGGCTGGTCGGCACAGATCGCATCGGCGATCGAGCGCATCGAGGATGCGCTGAAACGCATGCGTCGCCTGCCGCAAGGCGGTACGGCGGTCGGTACCGGGATCAATGCCGATCCGAAGTTCGGATCGGCGGTGGCGCTGCAGCTGAAGAAGCTCACTGGTGTGAAGTTTGAAGCGGCGGAAAACTATTTCGAAGGCATGGCGGCGCAGGATGCGGCGGTGGAACTGTCCGGCCAGTTGAAGACATTGGCGGTGGCGCTGATGAAGATCGCCAACGACCTGCGCTGGATGAATTCCGGCCCGCTGGCGGGTCTGGGCGAGATCGAGTTACCGGCGTTGCAGCCCGGTTCGTCGATCATGCCGGGCAAGGTCAACCCGGTGATGCCGGAAGCGACCGCGATGGTGGCCGCGCAGGTGATCGGCAATGACGCATCGATCACCATCGCCGGCCAGTCCGGCAACTTCCAGCTCAACGTGATGCTGCCGTTGATCGCCTACAACCTGCTGCAGTCGATCGGGATACTGGCCAGCGTGTCGCGCCTGCTGGCCGACCAGGCGATCGCCGGTTTCAAGGTCAACAAGGCGCGGGTCGATCAGGCGCTGGCGATGAACCCGATCCTGGTCACCGCGCTGAACCCGGTGATCGGCTACGAGAAAGGTGCGGCGACCGCCAAGCGGGCGTACAAGGAAAAGCGGCCGATCCTGGACGTGGCGCTGGAGACCACCGGTCTGTCGAAAGACGAGTTGCAGAAGTTGCTCGATCCGCTGGCGTTGACCCGCGGCGGCATTCGCGGCAAATAGGTAGGCCCATGATGCATCGTCACCTGTTGTAGGAGCCCACAGGGTGGGCTCCTACACGGGATACGCGCAAATCCAAACCGAACGGCGAGGGTGCGCTCAGGACGCCGGTGGAGATATCGGATTTCCCGGCCGGATCGACGACCGGCGCCCCCCCCCGTTCAGTCGCTGTCATGATCTGCTTTCAAGCCACTCCTGCACTTGTCGGCCTCGCTGGCCTTGATCTGCGCATAGGGCTGGAAGGCCGGGAGTTGTGCAGCGAGCGATTCCTGGACCGTTCGCAAGTCGGCCAGATCGTTGCAGACCAGCGCCGCCTGGGCCTTGACCCTGGCCGCACTGGCGTTGACCTCGCTATCGATTTTGTCGGGGTTGCCGCTGGCCAGGCCGGACGCCACGCTCTTCAAGGCCTGGCCCGCCGTGGCGATGCCGGCCTTGCCGGTGGCGATGCCATGATCGCGCAGGGCCAGGGCCGTGCTGTAGTAATGCCTGAGCAGGTCGCGTTGCGCCGCGCTCACCGGCACGTTGGTGTCCGCGATGCTCAGGTCGCCCGCTGCGCTGATATCGGCATCGGCTCGACCGGGCGCATGCACGGCGACGCTGCCGTCGTGGATGCTGATGTAGTTGGCGACGGTTTCGTGGTGGTCACGGTCATCGCAGCCGGTCAGGCATGCGGCGGCCAGCAACATGACAGGTAACAGGTGAATGCGCATCTCGGACTCCGGTTGATTTGCGGTGGGCATCAGGGCGGGCATGCCGGATGGCCGTGCGGGTCGCTCACGGCTACCCGCCAATGATCAGCTGTCGTCGCGCCAGCGGCGGAACCAGACGGCCCCGGCGATCAGGCCCGCGCCGGCCACGACACCGAACCACAGATTCGGCGAAGCCAGCAACTGGTAGGTGTTGGCCAGGTCCATGAAGCCCAGTCCGGAATGGCCGGCAACATGGTGTGCGATGGATGCTCCGTTGGTGCCGATCAAGCTGCCGGTACCGGGAAACACGCTGAACAAGCCGCGCTGCACGATGTTTTTCCAGAACCAGGTGGTCGGTAGGTCGAACAGTCCCATCAGGCCGAACCAGCTGACCAGCAGGCCGGTGGCCACCGGCAACGCCACTGCCCACAGGAAGGGCTTGTTGCGCGCCCACGCCGAGCAGAGCAGCAGCCAACCCACCGAGGGCAACGCCCACAGGACATACAGCGGGATGTAGCCGAGCAGGTTGGCCATGACGCGGAACGGATGGGCCAGTACCAGCAACTGCCACATGTTCACGCCATGGAACGACAGCGTCGTCGCCACGATAAGCAACTGCAGCATGCCCACGGCGATGCTCATGATGACGGCGATGATCGGTGCCAGCACGGTCGCGCTGACGACCTTGGACAACACGGTGCTGGCATCCGAAACGGGCAGGGATTTCCAGAACAGGATGCTGCGGTCGCGGCGGTCGTCGTACAACGCGCCCAGGCAGTAGAAGAACACCACGAAGCCCAGCACGACGGAGAGCAGACCCATCGCCGAATACATGGCGACGTCCAGTGCCAGGCTCACCTTGCTGGTGTCGCCTGCATCCATCTGGGCGATGACGTGCTGCAAACCGCCGCTGGCCCCGATTTGGATACCGTGACGCGCGCCGAGTACTTCGGCAGTGATGATGCCCATGATGTTCAGCAGCAGGAACACGCCGCCGGTGACGATCGGAGCCCAGAAGAAGCCGCCCCGGTGCTCCCAGAACTCGCGTTTCACGAGCCAGTAGAAGGTTTTCATGCGTAGGTTCCTTTCATGGTGGCGACGAACAGGTCGCTGATTGAAGGCCGGCGCAGTTCGCCCAATGCCTCCAGTCGCGCTCGCTCGACGCCGTCGAACAGGAAAATGCTCTTGCCGAACACCTGGCGCTCGTCCAGCGGTTTCAGTGCGCGGGCGGTGTCGGCCTGGTCGGCGTTCACCATCACCTCGATGAAGCGCTCGCCGACCGCATCCATGTCGGCGTCCAGCACGATCTTGCCGTCGCGGATGAACATCAGGTCGGTGAGGATGTGCTCGACTTCCTCGACTTGGTGCGTGGTGACGATGATCGTCTTGTTCTCGTCGAAGTAGTCCTCCAGCAGGTTCTGGTAGAACTGCTTGCGGTAGAGGATGTCCAGGCCCAGCGTCGGCTCGTCCAGGATCAGCAATTTGGCGTCGATCGCCATTACCAGCGCCAGGTGCAGTTGCACGATCATGCCCTTGGACATCTGCCGCACGCGCTGATTCGGCATCAGCTTGGTACGCGCCAGAAACGCCTCGCATTTGGCGCGATCGAAGCGCGGATGCACGTTGGCCACGAAATCGACCGCCTGACTCACCTTGATCCAGCGCGGCAAAACCGCCACGTCGGCGATGAAGCAGACCTCGCCCATCAGCTTGTCGCGCTGCTTGCGCGGGTCGAAACCCAATACGTTCAGCTCGCCGGTGAAATCGGTGAGGCCGAGGATCGCCTTCAGTGCGGTGGTCTTGCCGGCGCCGTTGGGGCCGATCAGGCCGACGATGCGGCCGGGCGCGATCTGGAAACTGACGTTGTCCAGCGCCAGCGCCGATTTGTACCGCTTGCTCAGGCCGCTGGCCGTGATCACCGCACTCATGATTTCTCCTCCTTGGTGGCATTGGCAGCGGCCTCACGCAGCAGCGTGTCGAGATCGAGCCCCAGCCTTTGCAGTCGTGCAAACAGCATCGGCCATTCCTCGCGCAGGAACCGCTCGCGTTCCGATTTCAGCAGCGCCGCGCGGGCGCCCTCGATGACGAACATGCCCAGACCCCTCCTTTTCTCAACCAGTTGTTCGTCGACCAGTTCCTGATACGCCTTCGACACGGTCAGCGGGTTGATCTGATAGTCCGCTGCCACCTGGCGCACCGACGGCAGCGGGTCGCCCTCATTCAAGGCGCCGTCCAGGATCATCGCCACCACGTGCTGCTGCAGTTGGCGATAGATCGGGACGCTGTCGTTCCAGGTGATGGTCATGTTTTATTCCTTGGTGATGCGGCCGAACTTGTTGCCAAACGAATAGTAGGGCATGACCAGCTGCGATCCGATCAGGGGAAACTGCCCGTCGCCGCTGCCTGAACCCGCGTGACCCAGCGCCGGAATCGTGGCGATGCCGGCGGTTCGCACATCCGGCAGCAGGGCCGCGGCGCGCCATTCGTCGACGCTGGGATGAACCTGGACTGGTGCAAGATCGGTGACCTTGCGGCCGTTGATCCGGGTGGCTGCGGTCTGATGGACATCGACGTTGTAATTCACGGCACTCAGGCTGGCGGTGGTGAACAGAACGGCGGCGACGCAGGCAATCAGTTTTTGCGCTTTCATGACGACCTCCTTAGTGACCTCGTTAAGTGGTGTTGTGGTGAACTATAACACCGACTTTTGAGCCGTCAATAGACAAAGCGCACTTTCGCAACATGACTGATGGCCTAGAAGCCGCGCGCAGGACTGCCACGGCCGACAGCCGCGTTTCCTCCTGGATCCATTTCACCCGGTAGGAGCCCGCTTGCGGGCGATGCTTTGCTTTTTCCCGAGTCCAGAATCCCGAAGCAGAAGAGCATCGCCCGCAAGCGGGCTCCTACGGCTCCGCGGCAGTCATTCCGGCATGCGCGGGAATCCATTTTGATCGCAGCTTCGTTGGGGTTCGCTGCGCTTACTCCAACCTACGGCGTGGCGGCGTAGACCCGCCGGCCGCCGACCCAGGTCTGCAGCACCCGGGTTTTCCAGATGGTTTGTGGCGGATCCTTGAAGAGATCGTGGTCGACCAGGATGAAATCGGCCCACTTGCCCGGTTCCAGGGTACCCAGGTTTTTTTCCTGATGCGCGGCCCAGGCGGCATCGAGCGTGAATGCGCGGAAGGCTTCGATCCGCGTCATGCGCTGATCCGGATACCAGCCACCGGGCGGGTTGCCCGCATGATCCTGCCGGGTCACCGCGGAGTACAGGCCATAGAACGGGTTGGGGGATTCCACCGGAAAGTCCGAGCCGCCGGCGATCACCGTACCCTGCTGCAGGAAGCGCCGCCATGCATAGGCACCCTTGATGCGTTCGTGGCCGATCCGGTCCTCGGCCATGTTCATGTCGGAGGTGGCGTGGGTCGGCTGCATCGAGGCGATCAGGCGCAGCGACACGAAGCGCGGGATGTCCTCGAGCGACACGATCTGCGCATGCTCGACGCGGTTGCGCAGATTCTCGCCGCCGTGCAGCTTGTAGGCCGCGGCGTAGCTGTCCAGCACTTCGCGGTTGGCGCGGTCGCCGATCGCGTGGATCGCGACCTGATAACCCATGCCCAAGGCCTTGCCGATCATCGCGGTCAGCTCGGCCGGAGTGTGGAACAGCAGGCCGCGATTGCCCGGATCGTCGGAGTAGGGCTCGAGCATCGCCGCGCCGCGGCTGCCGAGCGCGCCGTCGGCATAGAGTTTCACCGCACGCACGGTGAGAAAATCATCGCCGTAGCCGATCAGCGGGCCGTGTTTGCTGATGGCGTCGAAATCCTTGCCGGTGCCGTGGATCATCGCGTAGATGCGCGTGGTGAGCCGGTGCCGGTCGGCGTATTGCCGATACAGCTGGTAAGTGGCCAGGTCGATGCCCGGATCGTCCACGCTGGTCATGCCCACGCTGGCCATTTCGGCCGCCGCGGTGTCCAGCGCGGTGGCCGATTCTTTCGCGGTGGGTGCGGGAATCCTGCTTTCGACCAGGGCCATCGCACCATCGACGAACACGCCGGTGGGGTTGCCGGCGGCATCGCGTTCGATGCGCCCGCCCGCCGGGTCACGGGTCGCGCGGGTGATGCCGGCGAGTTTCATCGCGGCGGTGTTGGCCCAGCCGGCGTGACCGTCGACGCGGCCCAGCCATGCCGGACGATCGGGCACCGCTGCATCCAGTTCCTTCGCGGTGGGGAACCGCCCCAGCTTCCAGATCACGTGATTCCAGCCGCCGCCGCGCACCCACGCGGCGTCGGGGTGTGCCGCGGCAAAGGTTTTCACGACGGACAAGGCTTCAGCCAGGGTACGCGTTGCGCTGAGGTCGGCCTGGTTGCGGGCAAAGCCCAGCTCCATCACATGCCCGTGCGCATCGGTCAGGCCCGGCAGCAGGGTGCGGCCATGACCATCGACGATGCGGGCGTTGCCGGCTTGCCGGGCAAGATCCGCATCGGTGCCGGTAGCCACCACTTTGCCCTTGTCGACCAGCAATGCTTCGAAGTGCCGCAGCTTGCCGTGGCGGTCCAGCGTATAGCCATTGACGTGGCGCACCAGCAGACCGGCCGCCGCTGCCGCAGGCGCCAGGGCAAAGCTCAACAGGGCCAGCAACGACAGACGCAGCGCGTGGTTCATGGGCGGCTTCCCCTCAAGCAAGCGAGCCGGCAGTGTGTCGTCAATCGCCCGGTTTTTCTACTGGCTTGCGGCGCATCGTGCCGCCTGATTAGCGTCGAAACTCAGCCGTGCTCCTGCCGTTCGTCCTGAGCGTAGCGAAGCGAAGTCGAAGGACAAAAAGCCCGGGCTATTTGCGGGCTGGATCGATAATCAGGTCGTGTCTTGCGGCATCAAGTGGCTGCGGTGCAATGGCGAACGCCCTCTCCGGTCAGCTGGAAGAGGGCGTTATTGATGAGGTGCATTAAGAGTAAGCAGTGTTGCCAGCACCCTTCGACTTCGCTGCGCTACGCTCAGGGCGAACGGGCTTTCGTACTATTTGTGGGCCGAATCAATAGCCAGCACGGCGGATGGATCAGGCTGCCTTTGCCATCAGCGATCCGATGCTGGCGTGTGCGGATTTCAGCGCCTCGGCCTTGTGCTGCTCGCTCACGGCCAGGCCTTCGGCGCGCACGAACTCGACATGGCCGATGCCGATGAAGGCGAATGCGGCACGCAGGTAGGGCTCCTGGAAGTCCATCGCGGCGGCGGCCGTGTCCTTGCCGTAGAAGCCGCCGCGGCTGGAAGCGACGATCACGCGCTTGCCGCCGGCCAGGCCTTCCGGGCCGTTCGCGGTATAGCGGAAGGTCTTGCCGGCAACGAGGATGCGGTCGATCCAGGCCTTGAGTTGGCTGGCGATGGCGAAGTTGTACATCGGCGCGCCGATCACGATGACGTCGGCGGCGAGAAATTCCTCCAGCATCCGGTTGCCCAGGAGGGCAGCGGGGTCGGCGGCATCCGCCACGGGCGTCCAGTGCGGCAAGGGTTCGGCCGCCAGGTCGCGATAGCTGACCGCCATGGCCGGTGCGTGCTGTTTCAGCTCGGCTACGATGTCGGCGGTAAGCTGGCGCGAAACCGAATGACTACCCAGGGCGCTGGAATCGATATGCAAAAGTTTCATGATGAGGTTCCTGATCGAGCCGGTTGAGCGGCGATAGATCAACGATACATTTGGAACAATCTGGCGATAAGATGGCAATATCCAGACGTATAGTTCTCAATTGGAAACGACCATGACAGCATTGGGCGGTGCCTTGCAGGATCTCAACGACCTGTATTTCTATGCCGCAGTAGTCGAGCACGCCGGTTTCTCCGCCGCCGGCCGTGCGTTGGGCGTACCGAAATCGCGTCTCAGCAAACGCGTGGCGCAGCTGGAGGAAAGGCTTGGCGTACGCCTGCTGCAGCGGACCACGCGGCGTTTCGTGGTCACCGAGGTCGGCGAGCGTTTCTATGTGCATTGTCGTGCCGTGCTGGAAGAGGCCCAGGCGGCGCAGGACGCGGTGGACGAATTGCGCGCCGAACCGCGCGGCGTGGTGCGCCTGAGTTGCCCGGTCTCGCTGACGCAGACGGTGCTGGCGTACGTGTTGCCGGATTTTCTCGCGCGGTACCCGAAAATGCAGGTGCGTGTGCTGTCCAGCAACCGCCGGGTGGACGTGATCGGCGAGGGCTACGATCTGGCCATCCGGGTACGCACCAGACTGGACGATGACGGCAACCTGGTCATCCGTACGTTCGGCCAGTCGCGCACCTTGCTGGTGGCCAGCCCGGACTTGTTGAATGCGCGGGGGCGTCCGGCCCATCCCGATGAACTGGCGAAACTGCCGGCATTGTCCATGCGCGAGCACGAGGGCGCGCAGGTTTGGGAGCTGATCGGGGCGGATGGCGAACAAGTCAACGTGGAGGTGTCCGCGCGGCTGATCAGCGGCGATTTCGCGGTGCTGCTGGAGTCGGCGCGCCGCGGCATGGGCGTGGCCCTGCTGCCGGAGTTCGTCTGCGCACCGGCGATCACGCGGGGCGAGCTGGAGGTGGTGCTGCCGGACTGGAGCGTGCCCGAAGGTACAATGCACTTCGTTTACCCGAGCCGCCGCGGCATGCTGCCGGGTGTGCGCGCACTGGTCGATTTTCTGGCTGAGCGTTTGCCGGCGGCCACCCTGCTGAAGCATGAGCAGTGCAAGCGGCGTCCGCTGGACGATCTGCCGGGCACCTCGTGATTTGCACAGCCCGGTCGATACGCTACGCTTGAACGTTGGAACATTTTGGACATCCAGACGGCTGAACGATGATTATCGAAACAAAACTCCCGAAAGTCGGCACCACCATCTTCAGCGTGATGAGCCATCTGGCGATGGAGCACAAGGCGGTCAACCTGGGCCAGGGCTTTCCCGATTTCGAGCCGCCGCAGCCGTTGCGTGACGCGCTGAACCGAGCCATGAACGACAGCCGCAACCAGTACGCGCCGATGTCCGGCACTGCCGCACTGCGCGAACAGATAGCGTTGAAGACCGAGCGCCTGTACGGCCACAAGATCGACGTCGACTGCGAGATCACCGTCACTTCCGGCGCCACCGAGGCATTGTTCGCGGCGATCGCCGCGATCGTGCGCGCCGGCGAGGAAGTGATCGTGTTCGACCCCGCCTACGACTGCTACGAGCCGGCGATCGACCTGCAGGGCGCGCGGGCCGTGCACATTCCGCTGACGGTGCCGACGTTCGCGATCGACTGGCAGCGCGTGCGCGACGCGGTCACGCCGAAGACCCGCATGATCCTGATCAACAGCCCGCACAATCCCTCCGGCGCGGTGCTGTCGGCGGCCGATCTGGACGAGCTGGCGGCGATCGTGCGCGACACCGATATCGTGGTGCTGTCCGACGAGGTGTACGAGCACATCGTGTACGACGGCGCCCGCCACGAAAGCATGCTGCGTCATCCGGAACTGGCCGAACGTAGCATCGTGATCTCCTCGTTCGGCAAGACCTACCACTGCACCGGCTGGAAGGTCGGCTACGCGGTGGCGCCCAGGGCGCTGTCGGCCGAGTTTCGCAAGGTGCATCAGTATCTGACGTTCTGCACGTTTCATCCGGCGCAGGTGGCGTTCGCCGAATTTCTCGCCAGCGACCCCGCGCATTACCTCGAACTGCCGGCGTTCTACCAGACCAAGCGCGACCGTTTCCGTGCATTGCTCAAGCCGTCGAAGCTCAAGCTGCTCGACGTGCCGGCCGGCTATTTCCAGCTGGTCGACTACTCGTCGATCAGCGATCAGGACGACCTCGCCTTCAGCAAGTGGCTGGTGCAGCACGGCGGGGTGGCGGCTGTTCCGCTGACACCGTTCTACGAGACCGCGCCGCAGACCCGCCTGCTGCGGCTTTGCTTTGCCAAGAGCGATGCGACGATGGATGCGGCGGCGGAGCGGTTATGCAAGCTGTGAACGCGCCAGCTACGCCGATGGATGCCCTGAGGGTTGCGCTGGTGCAGGGCGCCACGCGCTGGCACGACGCACTGGCCAATCGCGACTACTACGGTGCGTTGGTGCGACAGGCAACGGGCAGCGATCTGATCGTGCTGCCGGAAACGTTCCTGTCCGGCTTCAGCAACGATACCCGCGCCAGCGCCGAGGCGATGGACGGCGAGGGCGTGGCGTGGCTGCGTGCGCTGGCGATCGAGGTGGGTGCGGTGATCTGCGGCAGCCTGGCCATTCGCGAGAACGCCACCGTCTACAACCGGCTGCTGTGGGCCAGGCCGGACGGCAGCCATGCGCAATACGACAAGCGTCACCTGTTCCGCATGGCGGGCGAACATACCCGCTATGGCGGCGGCGGCGAACGCCTGATCGTCGAGCTGAAGGGGTGGCGGATCCTGCCGCAGGTCTGCTACGACCTGCGTTTTCCGGTGTGGCTGCGCAATCGTCGGCTGGCATCCGCCCATGGCGGCATGGATTACGACCTGGCGCTGTTCGTGGCGAACTGGCCGGCACCGCGCCGACAGCCTTGGCGCACCCTGTTGCGCGCGCGCGCGATCGAGAATCTCAGCTACGTGGTCGGCGTGAACCGGGTGGGCATGGACGGCAACGATATCCCCTATGCCGGCGACAGCGCGGCGATCGATCCGGTCGGCGAGCCGTTGCTGGAACTTGGCGCGCAGGAGCAGGTGGCGACGGTCGTGCTCGACCCGGCTCCGCTGCTGGCGCATCGCGAACGCTTTCCGGCATGGATGGATGCCGACGCGTTTTCGCTCGACCCCGGCTGACCATCGCTTGCGGTGACCCATTGCTGCAGCGCCCCCCCTGTAGGAGCGACTTCAGTCGCGATGCTCTTGCTCTGGACCGATACAAGAGCATCGCGACTGAAGTCGCTCCTACAGGGGGGCGCTGCACAGGTTCTTTTTTCCCAGCCCGGCGAGTCAAAGTATCGCCAGCACCGCTTCCGGCGGGCGACCGATCGCTGCCTTGCCGTTGGCCACCACGATGGGCCGCTCGATCAGTTTCGGATGCGCCACCATCGCGGCAATCAGCGCTGCGTCGTCCAGCGCGGGATCATCCAGACCCAGCGAGCGATATTCCGTTTCGCCGGTGCGCAACAGCTCGCGCGCCGGCATGCCCAATTGCTGCAGCAACCCGGCCAGCTCGACGGCGCTGGGCGGGGTCTGAAGGTAGTCGATCACCTCGATCGCACCGCCGCGATCTTCCAGCAGCGCCAGCGTGGCGCGCGATTTGGAACAGCGCGGATTGTGATAGATACGCACCATCGGCGGTCACTCCGGTCTCAAGGCAGGGTTGACAGTGCCCTGGCAGCCCGGCCGAGCAAAGCCCGACAGGCTGCCAGCTCAGCGGTTGCCGGAACGATTGCCGCCGCGGCCTGGCGGGCGGGCGCCAGCGGGTCCGCCGTGGCCGTGCGGTCGTGGGCCACCGGGCGCACGATTGCCGCCCTGGCCCTGCGGCCGGCCGGCACCCTGTGGACGATTGCCGCCTTGGCCCTGCGGGCGTCCGCCGCCGGGTGCCTGATTGCCATGTGCGTGCGGGCGGGCACCGTGAGCGGGACGTGCGCCAGGTACGCGGTTGCCACTGCCGGCGTTACCGCGGGACTCACCGCCGAAGCCGCTGTAGGGACTGCCGGTACCGCCCGCGGCACGTGCCCCATACGGTTTGCCGCCGGCGGGACGGCGATTGCCTGGTGCCGCGCCGCCTGCGGCGCCACCGGGGCGGCCGCCGCCATCGCGGCTTTCGCCGGCAAACCAGGTGCGCACCGACGGCAGCTCCTGACCCGGCGCCACACGCCTTCCTCTGCCGCCGCCTCGTGGACCGCCACCGGCTCCGCGCTCGGGGCGTGCGAGGTTGCCGTTGACTTCCGCGCCGGGGCGACGTGGCGGCTTGCGGCCGCGTGTCGGTTCGTCGCGGATGCGGTCATAGGCGCGCAGTTCGCGGGCCTCGTCCTGACCGCCGGTCCAGGCGCCGCTGCTGCCGCTTTCGGGGCGGTATTCGGTGACACTGCGATTGGCGCGGCGCTGATGCAGTACAGGGCTCAACGTCAGCACCGGCTGCGGCATGCCCAGGCCGGTGGTCTGGCGCAGTTGCTTGACCGCCTCCGCGTCAAGCGACTCGCATTCGCCGCGGCGCAGATTGCGCGGTAGCTCGATCTGGCCGTAACGGATGCGTTTCAGGCGGCTGACCAGAAAGCCCTGCGAATCCCACAGTCGGCGCACTTCACGATTGCGGCCCTCGCGGATCACCACGCGGAACCAGCTGTGGCTGCCGCCGCGACTGATTACGGCAATCTCGTCGAAGCGTGCCGGGCCGTCTTCCAGTTCCACACCGGCCTTCAGTTTCTCGATGATCTCGTCGGGCACCTCGCCATGCACGCGGCACAGGTACTCGCGCTCCAGGCCACTCTTCGGGTGCATCAGCCCATTGGCCAGCTCGCCGTCGGTGGTGAGCAGCAGCAGGCCGGTGGTATTGATGTCCAGCCGACCCACGGCGACCCAGCGCGCGCCTTTCAGGCGCGGCAGCTGTTCGAACACGGTGGGACGACCATCCGGATCGTCGCGGGTGGTCAACACCCCCTCGGGCTTGTGGTAAACCAGCACTTCGGTTTCGTCACGGCTGTCGGTGGCGACGATGAACTGCTTGCCGTCCAGCACCACGCGGTCGCCCGCATGCACGCTGTTGCCGATCTCGGCGGGTTTGCCGTTGAGTTCGACTTCGCCGGACAGGATCCGCTGTTCGAGCATGCGGCGCGAGCCGAGGCCGGCATTGGCCAGCACCTTGTGCAGGCGCTCTTCCAGTGCGGGAGCGTTGGCTTCGCCGCGCGGTTCGCGCTTCAGGGATAAAACGGTTTTTTGCGGCGCAGTCATGCGCGGTACTCCTCAAGTATCTTGCTGGGCGGTGCCGGGTTCGGCATCCGCAGGGGTCGCTGCCTCGTCGGCAGTGGAAGTCGGAATCGCGGCAAGTGGGTCCGGCTCGGAGCCGTTCTCGTCGGATTGGGTTGAAGTAATCATTGCGTCGGTGTCGATCGCGAGGTCGGTACTGTCCCCGGTATTCGTGGCGGCGGCGAACCCGTGGGGCGGGATGTTCGTTTCGCTGTCCGCGGATTCGGATTCGGATTCGGATTCGGGTACGGCGTCTGCCGCGACCGCCTCATCGGGATCAATCGGCAGGTCGCGCACGATGCGGACGGGCAGCGGCGTCTGGTCGAAGCGCAATTGCGGATCTTCCATGTCCCGGATGTCCGACAGCGGAGGCAGCTGGTCCAGCGATTTCAGATTGAAGTAGTCGAGAAAGGCCCGGGTGGTGCCGAACAGAGCGGGCTTGCCGGGCACGTCGCGATAACCGACCACCCGGATCCACTCGCGTTCTTCCAGCGTCTTGATGATGCTGGACGACACCACCACGCCGCGGATCTGTTCGATTTCGGGGCGGGTGATCGGCTGGCGATAGGCGATCAGCGCCAGCGTTTCAAGCAGCGCCCGCGAATAGCGGCTGGGCTTTTCGGTCCACATCCGCGAGATCCACGGATGCACTTCCTGGCGTACCTGGTAGCGAAAGCCGGAAGCCACTTCCTTGAGCTCGATGCCACGGCCGGCGCAGTCGTCGGCCAGTGCCGCCAGCGCCCTGGCGATCTGCTCGTGACCGACAGCGTCGGTTTCGTCGAACAGGTCGCCCAGTTGATGAGCGGTCAGCGGCTGGGCGGAGGCCAGCAAGGCTGCCTCGATGACGGGTTTGAGTTGCTCGATCTGCATGGCCTCAGGTCGGATGTTGATTCAATGGTTGTGTTTCATGGGGCGGTCGATCCGATCCGTGCCGACCCGCCTGCCTGGGCGTCGTCCATCGCCGCTTCGGTAGCGGCTTCGGGATGGCTGACTTTCGCTTTCAGATAAATCGGCGCCAATGGTTGTTCCTGGACAATCTCCACCAGCATTTCCTTGGCCAGCTCCAGCATCGCCAGGAACGTCACCACGATGCCCGTGCGTCCTTCGCTGGCGTCGAACAGACTCTCGAACCGGTGAAAACCGCCGTGGTCCAGCCGACTCAGCAGCTCGCCCATGCGTTGGCGCACGCTCAGCGCCTCGCGCTTGATCGCGTGATGCCCGAACAATTCGGCCCGATGCATCACGTCCCGGAGCGCCAGCAGCAGTTCGGGCAGTTCCAGAGGCGGTGGCAACTTGATCACGTTGCGCTCGTTTACCTCGGCATGCACGGCCACGGTGTCGCGTTCCATCCGGGGCAGGGCTTCGAGGTCCTCCGCCGCCCGCTTGAATCGTTCGTACTCCTGCAGGCGTCTGACCAGCTCGGCGCGCGGATCCTCCTCCAGTCCCTCTTCGGCCGGGGGGCGCGGCAGCAGCAGCCGTGACTTGATTTCGGCCAGGATCGCGGCCATCAGCAGGTATTCGGCCGCCAGCTCCAGCCTCATCACATCGCGCATGAGCTCGATGTAGGTCATGTATTGCCGGGTGATCTCGGCAACCGGGATGTCGAGAATGTCCAGATTCTGTCGACGGATCAGGTACAGCAACAGGTCGAGCGGCCCCTCGAACGCCTCCAGAATGACCTCGAGCGCATCCGGCGGAATATACAGATCCTGCGGCATCTGCAGCATCGGCTGGCCACGCACGATGGCCAGCGGCATTTCCTGCTGTTGAGGTACCGACGCAAACGCATCCTGCGGTGCGGCGACCGGGCTCTGTGGCTCGTCGACTGGCTCAGTGCTCATCAATGCATTTCGTTGGGCCGCATTCAGCGGCAGGCAGTGCGTTCAACACCATCGGAACCATTCCACCATCGGCGCAAGCCAGGGAATGTCCGCGCTTGGAACGTGACAGTGCAGGACCGCGTTCCCAAGGTACAGTTTTTCACATGTTCAACCGAGGCGCCCTGGATGCCATCGTCGCCACGGGCATGATGAATCCACTCGATCGTGGTTCGGTCAGGCAGGCCGTAAGCGACCCATGAGCGCTCTGTTCCAGGTTGTCAGCCACGGCGGAGCGCATGTCAGGTCGGATTTGCCGGCGACCTTGACGGTATCCATTGGTCGATTCGAGAGCATCAGGCGGGCACCACCAGCCGTCGGAAGTGACCGACAAACGGTTTTCGTGGAGCTACGCGTTGGGCAAGAGTAACGGCTGGCTCGCGACAAGTCTAGCTTTCAATCCGGGATTGTTCCGGTTCCGGCTGATGCTGTCGTCGTGATTCGGTTCGGGTCTGTCGTGCACGACGTGACTCAAGCGAGGGCAGCCGGTGCCCACTGCGGATACCATGCGACGCGGGTCCCGCATGACGTGCAGTTCAGGGAGTTCTTTCAATGGAAGGGCGACATGTGACCCATTGTGTCTCTACGGGGCATGGCGAGGCCCGAACGCGCGTCGGCGTCACTCGGTGCGCAACGGGGCCGTATCCTCACCGGGGTTGATCCTGGTGCGAGCGGTCCGCCATCGACGCTTTCCCGCAAGGCTTGCAAGATGTCCGGATTACCGTTGCGGGTGACTGGACCGCAGCCCTGCAACACCAGTATCCATACTGGTTCGGCGGTGCGGACACCTGTGCCGGCCTGAGGCTGGATAGTGACGCTGCGGGGCGCGTTTGCGATCATGCCGAATCCGGGATCGGTATCCGTCGCATGGCATGGCACACAGTCACAAACAACACGTGCGACGGATGTCAGTCGCTGGCACATCGTTTGCTTGTCACTCGCAGCGAGCGCCATCAGATCCAAGCGGGTGGCTCGAGTGAACCGGTCTGAAGATAGGGAGGTCTGCTGAATGAAGCCGGAGTTTGCCGGGTGTCACCTTCAGCTGGCGCCGAACAATACGAAGGCAACAAGCACCCTGACGAATGAAGGGTGCATGCGCAACGGGGCGGGACGATGACGATGATCGAAAAAAAAGCACAAGCAGGCAATGGAACCGAACGGCTGCGCCCAGCGCGCATGCAAATCGAAACGACGGTTCTGATGAGCCATAGCGGCGAGTCGCACCCGACCGAACTGGTGGATATTTCTGCCACCGGCGCGTTGCTGCGGCGCCCGTTGGGCTGGTCCGGCGAGGTGGGGCAAAGCTGGGTGCTCGACATGATTTTCGGCAACAACCTGCACATCCATCTGGAGGCGGTGGTCGCGCGTATTTCCGATCACCACATCGGCTTCAGCTACAGCCGCATTCCCGAAGACAAGCAGGTTCCGCTGTGGAACCTGCTGGGTGGCTATGCCGATATCCTCGAATTCTGGACGGGCAACTGAGTATCACGCGTCTGTCTGACGGCTTCCGCGTCGCCCGCACCAAGGTGCGGCACCGTGCATCAAGCCGGCGATTTTTTCTCGTCACGAAGTTCCCGCCGCAGGATCTTGCCGACATTGCTCTTGGGTAACTCGTCGCGGAACTCGATCAGTTTCGGCCGCTTGTAACCGGTCAGTCTCTCGCGACAGAACTGCCTGATCGCATCCTCGCTGAGGTTCGGGTCCTTGCGCACCACGTAGAGTTTGACCACTTCGCCGGAATGCTCGTCGGGCACACCGACCGCAGCAACTTCAAGCACGCCAGGGTGCTCCATCACCGCGTCCTCGACTTCATTCGGATAAACATTGAAGCCGGACACCAGGATCATGTCCTTCTTGCGATCGACGATATAGAAGTAGCCGGCCTCGTCCATTCGCGCGATGTCGCCGGTATGCAGCCAGCCATTGCTGTCCAGTACCTGGGCGGTCTCGTCCGGCCGCTGCCAGTAGCCCTGCATGACCTGCGGACCGTGCACCATCAGTTCGCCCACCTCTCCCATCGGCAACGGCTGGCCATCCTCCGACCAGATCGCCACGTCGGTGGACGGTACCGGCAAGCCGATCGAACCGTTGTACGCATCCAGGGTGAGCGGGTTGATGCATACGGCGGGTGAGGTTTCGGTCAGGCCGTAAGCTTCGGCCAGAGTGCAGCCGGTGATTTTCTTCCAGCGCTCGGCCACCGCGCGCTGGACCGCCATGCCGCCGCCAAGGGTCAGGTGCAGCCGCGAGAAATCCAGCTCGGCAAAACCCGGCGTGTTGAGCAGTCCGTTGAACAGCGTGTTCACGCCGGTCAGGGCGGTGAATCCGGATTGCTTGAGTTCCTTGACGAAAGCAGGCATGTCGCGTGGGTTGGTGATCAGCCAGTTCAGGCCGCCCAGGCGCATGAATACCAGGCCGTTCGCGGTCAGCGAAAAGATATGGTAGAGCGGCAGTGCGGTGATGATTACCTCTTCGCCCGGCTTGGCATTGGCGCCGATCCATGCGCTGGCCTGCAGCATGTTGGCAATCATGTTGCCGTGGGACAGCATCGCTCCCTTGGCCACGCCGGTCGTGCCACCGGTGTATTGCAGGAACGCGATGTCGTTGTGCTTGAGCGTTACCGACGGCAACGGATGCGCCGCGCCGCGCGCAAGCGCATCGCGGAAGCGCACGGCCTGCGGCAGGTGGTAGGTGGGCACCATCTTTTTGACATGTTTGATCGCGAAGTTGATCAGCGCGCCCTTGGCGAAACCCAGCAGGTCGCCGATGCCGGTCGTCACGATGTGCTTGACCTGCGTATCGGCAACGATTTGCTGCAGGGTTTCGGCGAAGTTGTCCAGCACCACGATCGCCTTGGCGCCGGCATCCTCCAGCTGGTGCTGCAGTTCCCGCGCGGTATACATGGGATTGGTATTGACCACCACCAGCCCGGCGCGCAGCGCGCCGAACAGGGCAATCGGATACTGCAGTACATTCGGCATCATGATCGCGATGCGATCGCCCTTGCCGAGTCCGAGCACGCCGGTGAGATAGCCGGCGAACTGACCGCTCATCTCGTCGACCTGGCCATAGCTGAGTTGGTGACCGAAGTTGGCAAACGCCGGCCGGTCGCGAAAACGTCCAAATGCCTCTTCCAATACTGCCGGTACCGAAGCATATTCGTTGGCATCGATCTGCGCAGGCACGCCTGCCGGATAATGATCGAGCCATGGACGTTCATTGCTCATGCGTGGGTTCCCTGTCTTTTGGAGGTGAGCGGCGATGGTCGATCGATGGCTTCAGGATGACGACAGAACCCATGATCGGCGTTCATTGGAGCATACGCCCGCGTATTGCAGCAAGCCGCACTGCAGGGAGGTACACCGATGATTCGACCGATGATTCGATTGAGCAAAACCGGATGCCTGCTGCTGACCGCCATGCTGTGTGCGGCGATCCTTCCGGGTTGTCGGCACACGCCGGACGAGGTGCAGGTGCGCGAGGCGATTGCCGCGGTCGCGCAAGCTGCGCAAGCCGGCGCAGCCGGTGATGTCGTCGCGCCGCTCAGCGACGATTTCGACGGCAATGCCGGCGAGCTGGACCGGCCCGCGCTGGCCAACATGGTCAGGCTCGTCGCGCTGCGGGGCGAGCATGTCGGCGTGATGCTGGGGCCGGTCACCATCGAGCATCGCGGCGCGCGGATGGTGGCGACGTTCGAGGTCACCTTGAGCAGCGGTGGACGGTTGTTTCCAGACCGGTTGGGGATTTATCAAGTCGAGTCGGCTTGGCGCAAGCAGCATGGCAAGTGGCGTTGTTACACGGCCAGCTGGAAACATTCGATGTGAAGCCGGGGAACGTCCGGGCAACCCCGTGTTCGTCATCCCGGCGAAAGCCGGAATGACGAACGGAGGCTAGGTTCCCGGCAGACTCAGGCAGCTTTCCTGCCGGCCAGCTGGCGCAGCACGTATTGCAGGATGCCGCCGTGGCGGAAGAACAGGCGCTCCTTCGGGGTCAGCAGCATCACGTTGACGGTGAATGTCTTCTTGCTGCCATCGGCGGCGGTAGCGACCACCTTGGCTTCCTTCGAGTTGCCGTCGTCCAGACCGGTGATGTCGAAGGTTTCCTTGCCCGTCAGACCCAGCGACTGCGCATTCTCGCCCGCCTTGAAGGTGCACGGCAGCACGCCCATGCCGACCAGGTTGGAGCGGTGGATACGTTCGAAGCTCTCGGCGATCACCGCCTTCACGCCCAGCAGCAAGGTGCCTTTGGCCGCCCAGTCGCGGCTGGAGCCGGTACCGTATTCCTTGCCGGCCAGCACCACCAGCGGTGTGCCGCTTTCCTTGTACTTCATCGCGGCGTCGTAGATCGCCATCTGTTCGCCGCCGGGCACATGCACGGTGTAACCGCCCTCGACGTTGTCCAGCATCAGGTTCTTGATGCGGATGTTGGCGAAGGTGCCGCGTACCATCACGTCATCGTTGCCGCGACGCGAGCCGTAGGAGTTGAAGTTCTTCGGCTCCACGCCCTTGCCGATCAGGAACTGGCCCGCCGGGCTGTCCTTCTTGATCGAGCCGGCCGGCGAGATATGGTCGGTGGTGATCGAGTCGCCGAATAGTCCGAGCACGCTGGCGCCGTGGATGTCTTCGATCGTGCCCGGCTCCTTGCTCATACCATCGAAGTAGGGCGGGTTCTTGATGTAGGTGGAGTCGTCCCATGCGAACAGCGCGCCGTCGGGCGAGGCGATCTGGTTCCAGCGGCTGTCGCCCTTGAACACGTCGGCATAGTTCTTCTCGAACATGGCCGGGTTGATCGCGCCTGCGATGGTGTCGGAGATTTCCTTGTTGGACGGCCAGATGTCTTTCAGGTACACCGGCTTGCCATCGCTGCCGGTGCCCAGCGGCTCGGTGGTCAGGTCGATGTCCAGCGTGCCGGCCAGCGCGTAGGCGACCACCAGCGGCGGCGAGGCCAGGTAGTTCATCTTCACTTCCGGATGCACGCGGCCCTCGAAGTTGCGGTTGCCGGAGAGCACCGAGGCCACTGCCAGATCGCCTTCGGCGATGCCCTTGCTGATTTCCGCCAGCAGCGGGCCGGAGTTGCCGATGCAGGTGGTGCAGCCGTAGCCGACGATGTAGAAGCCGATCTTCTCGAGTTCTTCCAGCAGCGCAGTCTTTTTCAAGTAGTCGGTGACCACCAGCGAACCCGGGCCGATCGAAGTCTTGACCCATGGCTTGGCCTTCAGGCCCCGCGCGGCGGCGTTTTTCGCCAGCAGGCCGGCAGCCAGCATCACCGCTGGATTGGAGGTGTTGGTGCAGGAGGTGATCGCGGCGATCACCACGGCACCGTCCTTGAGATGGAAACTTTCGCCGTTCATCGACACGTGCTGGCCTTTGCCGAGCGCGCTGGCGTCGTGCCCCACGGCGGTACCGCCGCCTTCGTTGGCGAAGCGCGATTCGCTGCCGTTGCGATTGGCGGTGAGCGCGCCGAGGTTGTCATGGAAATTCTTCTTCACGCCTTCCAGCAGCACGCGGTCCTGCGGGCGCTTCGGGCCGGCCATCGACGGGCGTATGTCGGCAAGGTCCAGTTCCAGCGTGGTGGTGTAATCGGAGGTCGGGCTGTTCTCGTCGTGCCACATGCCTTGCGCCTTGGCATATGCCTCGACCAGCCTGATCTGTGCGTCGCTGCGGCCTGACAGGTGCAGGTAGTTCAGCGCTTCCTGATCGATCGGGAAGATGCCGCAAGTGGCGCCGTATTCCGGCGCCATGTTGCCGATGGTGGCGCGGTCGGCCAGCGGCAGGTGCTTCAGGCCGTCGCCGAAGAACTCGACGAACTTGCCCACCACGCCGAGCTTGCGCAGCATCTGGGTGACGGTGAGCACCAGGTCGGTGGCGGTGACACCTTCGCCCAGCTTGCCAGTCAGCTTGACGCCGACCACCTGCGGAATCAGCATCGACGACGGCTGGCCCAGCATCGCCGCCTCGGCCTCGATGCCGCCCACGCCCCAGCCCAGCACGCCGATGCCATTGATCATGGTGGTATGCGAGTCGGTGCCGAACACGGTGTCGGGATAGGCCCAGCTCTCGCCGTCGATGTCGGCGGTGAACACCACGCGGGCCAGATGCTCCAGGTTCACCTGATGCACGATGCCGGTGCGCGGCGGCACCACCTTGAAGTTGTTGAACGCCTTCTGGCCCCAGCGCAGGAACGAGTAGCGCTCCTGGTTGCGCTCGAACTCGATCTTGACATTCTGTTCCAGCGCACTTTCCGTACCGTAGACATCGACCTGCACCGAGTGGTCGATGACCAGCTCCGCCGGCGCCAGCGGGTTGATCTGGGTGGCGTCGCCGCCCAGCTTCACCACCGCATCGCGCATCGCGGCCAGGTCGACCACGCACGGTACGCCGGTGAAATCCTGCAGCACCACGCGCGCCGGCATGAAGGCGATCTCGGTGTCCGGTTCGGCCTTGGCGTCCCACTTCGCGATCGCCTCGATTTCCTTCGCGGTCACGTCCACGCCATCTTCGTGCCGCAGCAGGTTTTCCAGCAGGATCTTCATCGAGTACGGCAGCCGCTTCAGATCAAAGTGCTGGCCCAGTTTGGTCAGACTGGCAAAGGCGTATTGCCTGCCGTTGACATTGAGGGTGTCGCGTACGGCAAAGGTATCTTTCATGGGCGTGCTCCTGGCTGATCCTGCGGTGGGGCGGCTTGATGGGTGATGGCGGTCCGAACGACGGTGACGGATGCTTGCCTGCCTGACCGGTTGATCCGCAATTATCGCCCAAACACTGGGGGCGTGAACCGATTCGCCGAACTGGCGTCAGGCAGGGCGGCTCGTGTTACGTTGCGCGACAGGGTTTCCGGGCGGCGTGTCGAGTAGACTGCGTCGACAGTTGCGGTCGATGGTCGCCGTACAGGATGAGTCCGATGAACGCCAAGCACAAACGCCTTTGATCACATGCAGCGTTCGATGATTTCGATGGCCCTGGCAGCAGTCTCGCTGCGCGATCTGGCGCTGGTGCAGGCCGTTCATCGCCACGGCAGTTTCAACCGGGCGGCACGGGCCATGCATATCAGCCCATCGGGGCTGTCGCATCAGGTGCAGAAGGTGGAGCTGGCGCTGGGCGCGCCGCTGTTCGAGCGCGGCGGTCGCCGCATCGTGCCGACCGCCGGCGGCCAGCAGTTGCTGCAGCAGATCGATGCCGTGCTGGCCGCGGGCGAGCACTTGCAGCTCGTCGCCCGTGCCGGGGCGGTGGCGTTCGGCGGCGAGTTGCGGCTGGGTGTGCCGGCATCGCTCGGCCCCTACTTGCTGCCGCATTTGATCGCGCCGTTTCCGCAGCATTTTCCGGGTGCCCGGCTGGGCATTTCCGAGGGCAAGCCGCGCGGCTTGCTGCGCCGCCTGCACGAAGGCGAACTCGATGCCGTGCTGGCGCCACCGGCGCCTACCGTCAGCGGCATTGCCATGCGGCCGTTGTTCTTCGAGCCGTGGGAACTGATGCTGCGTGCCGATCATCCGCTGGCCGCGGAACACACCATCGCGATAGGGCAGCTCGATCCGGCCGAGGCGACGCTGATGGCCGAGAGCCACGCCGATGGTTTGGCCGGCAGTGACCAGGGCCACATCCAGGACGTCAGCCTGGAGAGCCTTGCCGCGCTGGTCAGCCTGCGCGGTGGCTATGCGCTGGTACCCGCGCTGGCGCACGAGCGGCTGGCCTCGATGCCGAACATCGTGCTGGCCAAGCTCGAGGGGCAGGTGCATGGCCGGGAAATCGCGTTGTACTGGCGCGATGCCTCGCCGTGGCATGCCGACCTGCAGGGTTTTGCCGAATTGCTGCGCAAGCTGGCGCGGCAACGACCGGGGTTGCGGGTCAGGAGCGCGAAAGCGTGACCGGCTTACGGTAGGAGCGCTCCCACAGGGTGCGCTCCTGCGACGGGATCACCGGCGGGGATCAGCCGCGCGAGGAGCGCTTGCGGTCGTTTTCGGTGAGGTGACGCTTGCGCAGGCGGATCTCCTTCGGGGTGATCTCGACCAGCTCGTCGTCCTCGATGAATTCCAGTGCCTGTTCGAGCGAGAACTTGAT
>DATKVA010000003.1:0-2202 GCA_035530315.1 Rhodanobacter sp.
TGGCCGGGAAAGCGGATCAGCGTGTGCACCATCCAGAATTCGGTGACGGTGAGCGGTACTTCCGCGTCGTTCCAGCTGATCCGCATGCGCTCGGATTCGAGCTTGAGCGGGCCATGCTCGATCACCGTTTCGCTGGATGTCGGCGCCGTCAGCGACGCGATGCGGCGGAACAGTGCGGCGATCCGCGCGGCCAGCTGATGCAGGCTGGTGTCCTTGCTGAGGTAGTCGTCGGCGCCCAGGCGCAGACCGGAGATCACGTCGAAATCCGAATCGCGCGCGGTAAGGAAAATGATCGGCAGCGTGGGTGATTTTGCGCGCAGCTCGCGGCACAGGTCGAAGCCGCCTTCCGGCTCGTCGCCGAGGCCGATGTCGATGATCACCAGTTCCGGCAGGCGCATCGCGAACGCGGCGGACGCCTGCTGCCGCGAACCGTAGCCGCGCGCGTCGTAACCAAAGCGGTTCAGCGCCTCGACGTAGTTGGCGCGGATCAGCGGTTCGTCTTCGACAATCGCAATGCTGCGGCCCATGGCGTGCCTGCTCCCTTCAATGATGTCCGCAGCGTGCTATGGGAACCGCCGGCGCGCAAGCCATGCAAGACGACTGCCCGCGTTTTGCCACAAGCCAGCGGCAAGTCGGCCCGATGCTGCCGGCGCCAGCGCCGCAGCGGGAGGTTTGATGCAAGCACGCCGCCTGGAGCATGACCATGCCGAAAATCGAACCCGCCGACCATGACCCGAACGCCGAATTGCGCAGCTTCGAACCCTTGCGGGTCACCCTGGCGCTGGGCGCCCTGCTGCTCGGCCTGATTCTGGGCCTGCATTGAGGTGAACACCATGCGCAAACCCTGTCCGAACCATTCCCATGCCGTGGAAGGCAGGCGTCCACCCGGTGCGCAGGGACGCGCGCCGGGTGCGGGGCAAGTCGATCCCGACCCGGATTGGCAGCCACTGTAATCCGCCCACGCAGCCCGGCCCGCCACCTTCCCGTTCCACATCCGTCCACGATGGTGGTTCCTTGTCCCCTCCGCGTGAGGGGATTTTTTTCGGTGCGAACAGGCATCGGGGCCGAAACCGCTCCACAGGCGTGAACCGCTTGCCGAAGACTATGGAGCGCACCCCGTGCGCGATGCTTTTCCGGTGACCCGCGATGGCCGGCGGTTTTTCCGCTGCCGGGAACCAAACCGGTCCCGCCAGGTCAATGTTTATGATTGGCTAGTTCCATTGCCGTGGAACTTGTCGGCGCGACCGCCGACCCTCCCTAGCGACGGTCGTGTCGGCAATGCCAATCAACTGGTGTTCTCTCACGTCAAACGACTGACGTTTGTCCCGGCGCAGTCACTCAGTGCGCCGGGATTTTTATGGGCGAATGCCGGATGGCGGCATGAACCTGTCGGATCAGACTGTTCTGCTCCTCTCCCTGCTCGCAGGGGCAGGCCGGGCGGCGCTCGACCGTCAACCGATGGCCCGGCGCATCGCCTCGATCTCGGCGCGGTAGTCGCCGGCGTGAAAGATCGCCGAACCGGCGACGAAGGTGTCGGCGCCGGCAGCGGCAATCGCGCCGATGTTGTCCGCGGTGACGCCACCGTCGACTTCCAGCCGGATCGCCCGGCCGCTGTCGTCGATCAGCCGGCGCGCCCGGCGCAATTTTTCCAGCGCACCAGGGATGAACTTCTGCCCGCCGAACCCGGGGTTGACCGACATGATCAGGATCAGGTCGAGCTTGTCCAGCACGTAGTCCAGGTAATCCAGCGGCGTGGCCGGGTTGAACACCAGCCCGGCCTGGCAGCCCGACTCGCGAATCAGCCCGAGCGTGCGGTCGATGTGCTCGCTGGCCTCCGGGTGAAAACTGATCAGGCTGGCGCCGGCCCTGGCGAAGTCCGGCACGATGCGATCGACCGGCTTGACCATCAGATGCACGTCGATCGGCGCAGCGATGCCGTAGTCGCGCAGCGACTTCAACACCATCGGGCCCATCGTGAGGTTCGGCACGTAATGGTTGTCCATCACGTCGAAATGCACCCAATCGGCACCGGCGGTCAGCGCGGCGGCCGTGTCGTCGCCCAGCCGTGCGAAATCGGCGGCGAGGATGGATGGGGCGATGATGGGGGCTTGCTTGGTCATGGCACATACCAGAGAGGTCGAAGATACCTATTGTAGGAGCCCGCTTGCGGGCGATGCTGTTGCCTTGATGTTTGGATAGGGA
>DATKVA010000004.1:0-21252 GCA_035530315.1 Rhodanobacter sp.
TCGCGCCGGCCGGACAACAGTCGGCGGCCAGCGGCACGCAGACGAATGAAATCGTGAAGGAGCTTCATCGGCCCATCTCCTCGTAACGACGCCAACGGCGTCGTCGAGGGTGGGCCGGATTTCCCTAGTCGAGGAAAGTACCAGCCGACCGCAGGCGGTCGCCGCAAGCGTTCAACTTGTCATGTGGCGCCGGCATCCGAAGCGAGCGGATGTCGACGTTGCAACTAGGGTAAACGTCCATATGCCTTGATTTGTCAGGACTGGGAGCCGGTAGTGCAGTGCACCAACCAGCGTGTGCATTTTGCTGTGCCGACGCGCTGGAGTCAACGCCTGATAGCGGCTTCGTCGAGAAATTTCGATCGCGCACCCGCGGTCGGCTGGATGATGCGTGCCGGCGCCGGATGCCGCCTGAGCCGTCGCCGCCTTACAAGCTGCGCTGAAACACCAGCCCCTGCTGCACCATCGGGCCGACCAGCCAGTGATCCGCCAGCAGGAAAGCGAACAGCGCCATCAGATACACGATCGAATAACTGAACACCTTCATCGCGAAAAGCTCGTCCGGCGGGTTCAGCAGCCGCACGGCGTAATACAGGAAGCCCGCACCCAGCACCACCGCACCGCCGAGATAGATCAGGCCGCTCATTCCGGTCAGTGCCGGCAGCAGCGTCACCAGCACCAGCAGCACCGTGTAGAACAGCACATGCCAGCGGGTATAGACCACGCCATGGGTCACCGGCAGCATCGGCACATGGGCGCGGGCATAGTCGTCCCGGCGAAAGATCGCCAGTGCCCAGAAGTGCGGCGGTGTCCACACGAAGATGATCAGGCACAACTGCAGCGCGAACGGGTGCAACGCGTCGGTCACCGCCGTCCAGCCCAGCACCGGCGGTATCGCGCCGGCCAGCCCGCCGATCACGATGTTCTGTGGCGTCGCGCGTTTCAGGTACGCGGTGTAGACCAGCGCGTAGCCGATCAACCCGCCGAGGGTGAGTCCGGCCGTGAGCCGATTGACCAGCAGGCCCAGCACCAGCATCGAGCCGATGCCCAGCAGGATCGCAAACACCAGCACCTGCCGCGGCGTCAGTCGGCCCGTGGCCAGCGGACGCCGCGCCGTGCGGACCATCAGCTTGTCGATGCGCTCATCGATCAGGTGGTTGAAGGCGGCGGCCGAACCGGAGGCCATCCAGATGCCCAGCGTGCCGAACACCAGTGCCCGCCACGGCGGGATCCCCGGCACCGCCAGGAACATGCCGATCACCGCACAGAACACCAGCAGCGCGACGACGCGCGGCTTGGTCAATTGCAGGTATTCCCGTACCAGGCTCATTCTGGCGCCGCCACGTCGTCGGCTTCGCCGGCTCCATCATGCCGCCGCTGCGTGCGGGCCAGCGTGGCCAGCAGGGTGAACAGCAACAAAGCGGCCATGCCGTTGTGCGCCGTGGCCACCGGCAGCGGCAGGCCAAGATACACATTGCCGATGCCCAGCAGCAGCTGGCTCACCAGCGCCAGCGCGATCGCGATGCCGTAACCGCGCAGGCCGCGCCTGGCGGCCCTGAGCGCCAGCCAGCCGAGATAGACGGCCACTACCAGCGCGCCGAGCCGGTGCGTGATCTGGATCGCGCTGCGCGCGGCCATGTCCAGCACGCCCCCTTCGTAGTTCACGCCAATGGCGCGCCAGGGCACAAAAGCCTGGTGGAAATCCGTCGCCGGCAGCCACTGGCCCAGGCATTGCGGGAACGAGCCGGGTCCGTAGCCGCACGCCAGTGCCGCATAGTTGGACGAGGTCCAGCCACCCAGGGCGATCTGGCAAGCCAGCAGCACGATGCCGATCGCCACCCACCGACGCAGGTCCGCCAGGCGTTCGTCTGTCGCGCCCACCCCGGCAAACCGCAGCGCGGCATACGCCAGCAACGCAAAGGTGGCCATGCCGCCGAGCAGATGGCCCATGACCACCATCGGCTTGAGCAACAGGGTCACCGTCCACATGCCCAGCATCGCCTGGAAAATGATCACTGCCAACGCCAGCACGCAGATCTTCCATGCAGCCGGCCGTTTCAGCCCGATCGCCGCCCACAGCGGCAGCGCAATCGCGCATGCCGCCAGCAACGACGACCAGCGATGTTCGCCATGCATGTACAGGCTCACCCCGGCCACCGCGAACGCCGCCCCGGTCATGACCGCCAGCCGCGCAGCACGCTTGCGCCAGCTGGCCAGCAGCGCCAGCACCAGCACCATCACGCCGAGCGTACCGGCCAGAAAGCGATGCACCTGCTCGCGCCAGGCTTTGTGCGTTTCGAACGGACGTTGCGGAAATGCCGCATCGGCGCGGGCAATTTCGTGCGCGTGTTCGGGCCAGGTCACCTGGCCGTAGCAGGTCGGCCAGTCCGGACAGGACAAACCCGCGTTGGACAGCCGCACGAACGCACCGAACATCACCAGCCCGAGTGCAAACACCGCCGCGAGCAGCGAAAGGCCTCGCAGTACCTTGAACGATCGGGACGACATCAGCGGATCACCTTCTGCAGATCGCGAAGCAGGCCGGCAACATCAAAACCGGCCGGATATTGCGACAGCGCGGTGCCGTCGGATTCCACCAGCACCGCACTGACACTGTCCGGGGCGGCCGGCCGGTAACCGGCGAGCTTGCCGTCGACATCGTCGCCCAGCTGCCAGTAGTTCGTCATGGCCTTGCGCTCGGCAGCATCGGCCGGCGGCGTGCCCAGATAGAGCAGGCGCAGACGCGACTGGTTGCGATTGAGCATGACTCGCGCCTTGGCCATCCCGGTCAGCGCGGCGAGGCAATGCACGGCGCAATCGGGTCCGGCCAGCGCGATCAGGGTCATCCGCGGTTTGCTGTCGCGCCACGGATACGGCTGGCCGTTCGCCAGCTGCACGCGCAGCTTTTCGGCAACGAAATTGCGTTGCGGCAGGATCGGCTGGCCATTGGCCTTGCCCGTGGGTTGCCAACCGCCGAACACGAGCAGTCCGGCAACGATGAATGGCGCGGCAAACACCAGCGCGATCAACAGCAGGGCGCGGCGGCTCTTGCGCAACTTGGCGGAATCAACTGTATTCATCGGCATTCATCGCTTGGCATGTTCACGGTTTGCGCGGGTCGCGCTTGCGATGCACCACCAGCAGGATCACCACGGCGGCAACGGCAAAGGAGAACCACTGGAAGGCATAGGCACGATGCCGCGCCGGCGGCATCGTGGAAAAGTCGAAGGTGTGCTCGCGCACGTAGCCCGAGGCCGGTTCGGCATCCAGCGCCAGCACCCGCGGATACAGCGGGCGGCCCAGGTCGTGGGCGATCTCGGCCGGATCCAGGAAGATGCTGTCCTTCGGCCAGCGGGTTTGCCGCGCCAGTGCATTGCCGCCCATCTCGATGCCGGTCGGAGGCGGCGGCACGTATGATCCCTGAAGATCGACATCGCCTGCCGGCAGCGGCGGCAACCGCGGCTTCTGTCCCGTGCCATTGCCCGGCAGGAAACCCAGGTCAACCAGCAGCAATCGGCGCTGTCCGGGCAACTCCAGCGGCGCGAATACTTCCACCCCGCCGCGCTCATCGTGCTTGGGGTTGTCCAGCAGGTAGCGGCGATCGGCAAGATATTGACCGCGTACCCTTACTCGCGGAAAGTTGCCGGCCGGCGGCGTTCCGGCCACCTTGGCGAAGTCCTGCAGCGGCGCCGATGACGATGCGGCATACCGTCGCAGAAGTGCTTCCTTGTAATCGGCGCGATGCAGCTGCCAGACGCCCAAACGCATGAACAGCAAGGCCCCAGCCGCTGTCAGCAGCAACGCCCACCAGGACGGACGGCGAAATCCGCTCACGCGGAGTGCCCGCTGACGGTAGCTATACTGCCCTTATCGAAATCGATCGGATCAATCACGTGGAAACCATCTACAAATATGCGCTGGTGGGGTTGCTGCTGGTGGTGATCTTCAGCCTCGGCCAGGCACTGTTTTTCATGATGACCGACAAGGATAACGACAAGCGCACGGTATGGGCATTGACTCGCCGCATCGGCCTGTCGCTGCTGCTGATCGGCATGGTCGTGTTCGGCATCTGGATGGGTTGGCTGCATCCGCACGACGTTGGCCAGTAATTGTACCCGGCCACAACGGCCACTGCGCCCTGCCCGTGACAAATCCCGCCTGACCAGCCGCTGACGCCGAAGCCGCCGCCGTACCGCATCGCCGACTGCAGCGGTCCCACGCCTGGATGACCATCGGTCCTCAGCCCTCGCAACACAAAGCCCGCCGATGGCGGGCTTTGTGTTTTCCGAGCCGCTGACGGCTCAGAGAATGTAGACGAACATGAAAAGGCAGAGCCAGACCACATCGACGAAGTGCCAGTACCACGCCACCGCTTCGAAGCCGAAATGGTGCTCCTTGCTGAAGTGGCCCTTCAGCACACGGAACCAGATCACCGACAGCATGATGGTGCCCAGCGTCACGTGCAGGCCATGGAACCCGGTCAGCAGGAAGAAGGTGGCGCCGTAGACACCGCTGTGCAGGGTCAGGTTGAGTTCGCGATAAGCCTCGATGTACTCGTGTGCCTGGAAGTTCAGGAACAGTGCGCCCAGCAGCACGGTCATGCCCAGGAACACCAGGATCTTGCCGCGGTGCCCTGCGCGCAGCGCATGATGGGCAATCGTGATGGTGACGCTGGAGCTGAGCAGGATCAGCGTATTGAGCAATGGCAGCCCCCACGCGGCGACGGTGCTGAAGCTGCCGCCCACATGCGCCGGACCGTTGCCGCCGTTGGCGCCCCACGACGCCGCGTAATTGCTCCACAGAAACTGATGGGTCAATGCGCCATGACCCTCGCCGCCGAGCCACGGCACCGAGAACATGCGGATGTAGAACAGCGCGCCGAAGAACGCGCCGAAGAACATCACCTCGGAGAAGATGAACCACATCATGCCCATGCGGAACGAGGTATCCACCTGGCTGTTGTAGCGACCGGACAGCGACTCGTTGATCACCGAGCGGAACCAGCCGAAGAACATGGCCAGCACGCCGATCACACCGACGGCAAGTACGCTCTTGCCGAAACCGGACTGGCCGGGTTCCGCATTCAGCCAGTGTGCGGCGCCATACATGGTGGTGAACATGACCACCGCGGCCACGAACGGCCAGAAACTCTTGGCCGGAACAAAGTAAGCGTCGTGCTGCTGACCCATGGTGAGACCCCGTGGATTTCTCTTGATGACTTTTGCCCCGCCGTGTCGCTCGGGGAACTGCATGCCGATCGACCAAACCCGACCGGTTGAAGGAAAACGTCTTGCGCCCGCGAAAAACCCTGCGGTAAAACTATTATTTCATCAGCAGGATCTGCAGGAACGACAGCAGGAAGAACGTCACCACTACCCCGACAAGTATCGTCACGGTGCGGCGCACCCCTTTCCTGCTGTCAACCATGCTGTGCCCTGTTTTCTGCTGCATCATGTCGATTGGCTTTCCCCGGCTGCGCCCCGCCGTGCACGGGCGGAGCATTGTGCTGGACGATCAGGCGTTCACGTTGCCGTGGGCCAGTTCCTCGTCATGAATGATCGGCGGAACGTCGAACGTATGGTGCGGGGCCGGCGAGGGCACCGTCCATTCCAGACCCTTGGCACCTTCCCACGCGCGTTCCGCAGCCTTCTTCTTCGAGAAGAACACGCAATGGATCAGCACGCCCAGGAAGATCAGCTGCGAGGCGCCGAACAGGAAGCCACCGATCGAGCTGATCATGTTGAAGTTGGCGAACGCCACGTTGTAGTCGGGAATGCGCCGCGGCATGCCGGCCAGGCCCAGGAAGTGCATCGGGAAGAACAGCACGTTCACCCACACCACGCTGTTCCAGAAATGCACCTTGCCCCAGAACTCGCTGTACATCTGGCCGGTCCATTTCGGCAACCAGTAATAGGTCGCCGAGATGATCGCAAACAGCGCACCGGTCACCAGCACATAGTGGAAATGCGCGACCACGAAGTAGCTGTCCTGATACTGGAAGTCGGCCGGCACCAGCGCCAGCATCAGGCCGGAAAAGCCGCCGATGGTGAACAGGATCACGAACGCGATGGCGAACAGCATCGGCGTCTCGAACGTCATCGAGCCGCCCCACATCGTGCTGACCCAGTTGAACACCTTCACGCCGGTCGGCACCGCGATCAGCATCGTCGCGTACATGAAGAAGATGTCGGCGCCCAGCGGCAGGCCCACGGCGAACATGTGGTGCGCCCACACAATGAACGACAGGAAGGCGATCGAGGCAATCGCGAACACCATCGCCTTGTAGCCGAAGATCGGCTTGCGGGCGAAGGTCGGGATCACTTCGGAGATGATCCCGAATGCCGGCAGGATCATGATGTAGACCTCCGGGTGCCCGAAGAACCAGAAGATATGCTGGTACAGCACCGGATCGCCGCCGCCGCCGGGGTTGAAGAAGTTGGTGCCGAAGTACTTGTCGGTCAGCAGCATGGTCACCGCACCGGCCAGCACCGGCATCACCGCGATCAGCAGGAACGCGGTGATCAGCCAGCTCCACACGAACACCGGCATCTTCAGCAGATCCATCCCCGGTGCGCGCATGTTGAGGATGGTCGCGATGATGTTGATCGCGCCCATGATCGAGCTGATGCCCATCAGGTGGATCGCGAACACCACATACGCCAGCGAGCCGCTCTGCAACGCCAGCGGCGGATACATGGTCCAGCCACCGGCCGGACCGCCGCCCGGCAGGAACAGGGTGGACAGCAGCAGCACGAACGCGAACGGCAGGATCCAGAACGACAGGTTGTTCATGCGCGGCAACGCCATGTCCGGCGCGCCGATCATCAGCGGGATCATCCAGTTGCCGAGGCCGACGAAGGCCGGCATGATCGCGCCGAAGATCATCACCAGCGCATGCAGGGTGGTCATCTCGTTGAAGAAGTACGGCTGCACCAGCTGCAGGCCGGGCTTGAACAGCTCGGCGCGGATCACCATCGCGAAACTGCCACCGATGAAGAACATCGTCAGCGCGAAGATCAGATACAGCGTGCCGATGTCCTTGTGATTGGTGGACATGCACCAGCGCTGGAAGAAACCTTTCGGCGCGCCGTGGTGATCATCGTGCTGATCATGGGTGGCTGCGTGGGACATGGCCTTGCACCTCTAACCTGTTGTTGAATGCGTCGAGTCGAAACTGCGTGAGCAGTGAAGGTTCAGCCCTGCTTGCCCGTGGCAGGAGCAACGGCGATCTGTGCGGTTTGCGGCGCGGCAGCCGTGGAGGCAGCCGCTGGCGCAGCAGCCGGAGCGGCCGACTTCGCTTCCTGCCCGGCCAGCCACTTGGCGAAATCCGCCTTGGACTTGGCCACCACCACGATCGGCATGAAGCCGTGATCCTGGCCGCACAATTCGGCGCACTGGCCGCGATAGGTACCCGGTGTGGTGATGTTGGTCCATGCGACGTTGACGATGCCGGGGATCGCATCCAGCTTCCAGCCCAGCGCAGGCACCCACCACGAATGGATCACGTCGCCACCGGTGATCAGGAAGCGGATCTTGGTGTCGACCGGCACCACCAGCGGCTTGTCGACGTTCAGCAGATAGGTGTTCTCGGCGCCCACCTTGACCGCATACGGGTCCATGCCCGAACCGAGCTGGCGGGTCTGATCGCTGAGCGAATCGAGCTTGGACATGAAGCCGACCTTGTCGACCGGCTTGCCCAGGTAGCTGATGTAGTCGTAACGCCATTTCCACTGGTAGCCGGTGACTTTCACCGTCATCTGCGAACCGGTGGTGTCCGCCCACGAGGTGAGTCCGCCGGTGGCCAGGTAGGCCAGCACGATCAGGATGATCACGGGGATCGTGGTCCAGACGATTTCCAGCGTGGTGTTGTGCGACCACTTCTCGGCCACCGCGCCGCGCGATTTGCGGAACCGGAACATGGCGATGAACATCGCGCCAAACACCAGCACCCCGATCACCACGCACACGCCAAGCGAGATGTTGTTGAGGTGGTACGGCACCGGCGACCAGGTGCTTGCGCCGCGCTGCATGTTCAACTGCCACGGACCGGGGGCGGCCTGAGCCACGCTGCCGAACGAGGCAAGGGCCAGTGCCGCCCATGCCATGAATGATCGCCTGATGCCGCCAGATGTCATGTCTTGCACCCTAGATTCTGTTTTCGTGGCTGGCCATTGAACTCGGCCAGCAACACCATGAGTTTCCCCGACAACTCCACGCGTTCCCGTTCCGTCAGAAAAGCGCCTATCTCCAGCTTGTGACCATGCGACGACAGCAGCAGGCAATGGCGACCATCGCCCGGCTCCAGCAGCACGCGCACCCAGTACGACTGGAAACGCCTGCAGCTGCGACCCGGCAGCGATTGCACCTCCAGCGACGATGCGTCGAGGGTGATGCGCTCACTGCGCCCGCCGGCCCGCCACGCCGCGCGCAAGGCGCAGGTCATGGCGACAGATTCAACCAAGGCAAACAGTGGAGCAAACACGTTCCCCTGCCACGCACCCAGTCCCGCCGTTGTCAACGCCAGCGCCACCAGAACCACGATCAATCGACGCAAACTGCGCCGGCTGAGCGTGCGATTGGGCTTGAGCCACATCGTCACGCTGGGCAGGCCGGCGGCAGCTGGTCGAAGCACGATCATGGGGATCCGGCGTGCCTGGAACTAGCGAGATGATAGGGCGCGGCGAGGCATCGGGCAAGAATGTCGCAGGTTCTTGACCTGAATCAGGTCATCCAGACGCGCTTGCGGTATGCAGCCGGCATCTGAACGACATGCGCTCGCGGGAATGGTCGCAAGGCTCCCCAGGTGCCTTCGCGCAACGCCCGGTACCCAGCGTACAATCCCGCGCTCACCTCCGCAGTGGCGGATTTTTCGGCAAGCCCGTGAACCAGTCCATTCTGACCTCCGAACTCCCCGAGCACATCGAACCGGCCCGTGCGCGCATCACCGCGGCCTGGTTGCGCGACGAAACCGAAGCGGTCAACGACCTGCTCGACCAGGCCAGTCTGTCGCCGGACGAACGCGAACAGGTGATCGACCGGGCAGTGGCGCTGGTCACGCGCGTCCGCGCGCGCGCGAAGGACATGGGCGTGGTCGATTCGTTCATGCGCCAGTACGACCTGTCCAGCGAGGAAGGCGTGCTGCTGATGTGCGTGGCCGAGGCGCTGCTGCGCATTCCGGACAGCAGCACCGCCGACAAGCTGATCCGCGACAAGCTCGGCGACGCCAATTGGCGCAAGCATCTGGGGCGCAGCGAATCGCTGCTGGTCAACGCCTCCACCTGGGGCCTGTTGCTGACCGGCGAGTTGATCAACCTCGCCGATGGCACCCATCAGGATTTCACCGGCGCGCTGCGCCGGCTGGTCGCCAGGATCGGCGACCCCACCATCCGCGTGGCGGTACGCCAGGCCATGCGCATCATGGGCTACCAGTTCGTGATGGGCCGTACCATGGTCGAGGCCCTGGAGCGTGCCGCCAAGAAGGAAAATACGCCGTACCGCTACTCGTTCGACATGCTCGGCGAATCGGCACTGACCGCCGCGGACGCCGAGCGCTACCAGCAGGCCTATCGCGCTGCGATCGCGGCGCTCGGCAAGCGCGGCCCGTTCGCCAACCATACCGAAGCGCCATCGATCTCGGTAAAGCTGTCGGCGCTGTTCCCTCGCTATGAAGTGGCCCAACGCGAGCGCTCACGCAAGGCGCTTACCGAAAAGCTGCTGGAGCTGGCGCAGCTGTCGATGCAGCACGGCATCGCGCTGTCGGTCGATGCCGAGGAGGTCGACCGGCTGGAGCTGTCGCTGGACATTGTCGGCGACGTCTTCGCGCATCCGTCGCTGGAGGGCTGGAACGGCCTGGGCTTCGTGGTGCAGGCGTATACCAAGCGCGCCCCGTTCGTGATCGACTGGCTGGTCGAAACGGCACTGACGGCAAAACGCCGCTGGTACGTGCGACTGGTCAAGGGCGCCTACTGGGATGCCGAAATCAAGCGCGCGCAGGAGCAGGGCCTGAGCGGCTACCCGGTGTTCACCCGCAAGCCGAACACCGACGTGTCGTATCTGGCCTGCGCACGGCGGCTGTTCAATGCCGGCAGCGACCTGATCTACCCGCAGTTCGCCACCCACAACGCGCACACCATTGCCGCCGTGCATCACATGGCGCAGGGGCGGCCGTTCGAGTTCCAGCGCCTGCACGGCATGGCCGTCGACCTGTATGCCGAAGTGATCGGCAAGAATAGCTTCAACGTGCCTTGCCGCGTCTACGCGCCGGTCGGATCGCACCAGGATCTGCTGCCGTACCTGGTGCGCCGCCTGCTGGAGAACGGCGCCAACACCAGCTTCGTCAATCGCATCGTCGATGAAGACCTTTCGCCACGCGAACTGGTCGCCGATCCATGCGAGACGGTGCGCGCGTTCGATTCGATTCCCCACCCGCGCATCCCGCTGCCGGCCAATCTCTACGGTGAACTTCGGAAGAATTCCATGGGCGTCAACTTTGCCAACGACAACGAATTGAGGGCCCTGGCCGAGGCGGTCAACGCCCAGCAGGGGCCATGGACCGCCGGCCCGCTGGTGCCGGGTTCGAACAGCACAGGCGCCCACGTCGAGGTCACCGACCCGTCCGACCGCCGGCGCAAGCTCGGCAGCTACGTCACCGCCGACCCGGCCACGGTGGAGAAGGCACTGGCCAACGCCGCCGCCGCCCAGGACGGCTGGAACAACCTGCCGGTGACGAACCGCGCGGCGATGCTGGAGTATGCCGCCGAGCAACTCGAGGCGCGCCGCGCGGAATTCATCGCGCTGTGCGTTCGCGAGGCCGGCAAGAGCCTGCCCGACGCGATCGCCGAGATCCGCGAGGCGGCCGACTTCCTGCGCTACTACGCCACCATGGCGCGGCGCCTGTTCGCCGAGCCGGAGCTGCTGCCCGGCCCCACCGGCGAGAGCAACCAGTTGTTCCTGGAAGGCCGCGGCGTGTTCGTCGGCATCAGCCCGTGGAATTTCCCGCTGGCGATCTTCATCGGCCAGGTCAGCGCCGCCCTGGCCGCCGGCAACACGGTGATCGCCAAGCCGGCCGAGCAGACCAGCCTGATCGGCTATCTGGCCACCCAGCTGCTGCACGAAGCGGGTGTGCCGAAAGACGTGCTGCAGTTCCTGCCCGGCGACGGACCCACCGTGGGCGTCGCGCTGACCCGCGACCCGCGCGTGGCCGGCGTGGTGTTCACCGGCGCCACCGAAACCGCCTGGGCGATCAACCGCGCACTGGCCGCGCGCAACGCGCAAATTGCCGTGCTGATTGCCGAGACCGGCGGCCAGAACGCGATGATCGCCGACTCCTCCGCGCTGCCCGAGCAGATCGTCAAGGACGTGATTGCCTCGGCGTTCCAGTCCGCCGGCCAGCGCTGCTCCGCGGCGCGTGTGCTGTACATCCAGGAAGATATCGCCGACAAGGTGATCGAGATGCTCGCCGGTGCGATGGCCGAACTGAAGGTAGGCGACCCCGGCCGGCTCTCCACCGACGTCGGCCCGGTGATCGACGAGGAAGCCAAGGCGGTTCTGGTTGCCCACGCCGAGCGCATGGACCGCGAGGCAAGGAAGATCGCTGAGGCGCCGATGGATCCGGACGAAACCGACCATGGCACGTTCTTCGCCCCGCGCGCCTACGAGATTCCGTCGCTGGCGATGCTGCAGCGCGAGGTGTTCGGCCCGGTGCTGCACCTGATTCGTTTCAAGGCCAGCGCGCTGAAGCAGGTGATCGAGGAGATCAACGCCACCGGCTACGGTCTCACCCTGGGCGTGCACAGCCGCATCGACGCCACCGTCGACTACATCAGCCGGCACGCCCGCGTCGGCAACTGCTACGTCAACCGCAACCAGATCGGTGCGGTGGTCGGCGTGCAGCCGTTCGGCGGCGAAGGCCTGTCCGGCACCGGTCCCAAGGCCGGCGGCCCGCACTACCTGCTGCGCTTTGCCGGCGAGCGCACGCTGACCATCAACACCACCGCATCGGGCGGCAACGCATCGCTGCTGACCATCGGCGAATAGCGCGACCGGGCAGTGGCGGCGGCGCGCAGTGTCGCACCGCCGCTCTGCCCAGGCTCCTGGCGTCAGAGCTATGCTGCACACTTCGATGTGAGAGAGTCGGCATGAGCGATACTCCGTTTTCCCTCGACGATCATCTGCAGCGCATGCGCGACGCGCACCGCAGCCAGCCGATGCCGGCATGGCCCGATCGCGCGCGCCGTCTGCAGGCACTCGAAGCGCTGATGCTGCAGCATCGCAACGAGATCGCCGCGGCGATCAACGCCGATTTCGGCTGCCGCCCCCACGAAGAAACCGACCTGCTGGAGATCTACCCCAGCCTGTCGGCGGTACGCCATGCGCTGGCCCGCGGCCGACGCTGGATGAAACCGCGCCGACGGCTGGCCGACCTGCTGTTCCTGCCCGCCAGCACCGAGCTGCGCCCGCAGCCGCTGGGCGTGGTCGGCATCATCGTGCCATGGAACTACCCGCTGTATCTGGCGATCGGCCCGCTGGTCGATGCGCTGGTCGCGGGCAACCGCGCCATGGTCAAGATGAGCGAATACACGCCGCGCTTCTCGGCGCTGTTCGCCGAACTGGTCGGGCAGCACTTCACGCCGGACGAAGTGGTGGTGATCAACGGCGACGCCGAGGTGGCGCAGGCATTCTCGTCGCTGCCGTTCGACCATCTGCTGTTCACCGGTTCCACCGCGGTGGGCCGCCACGTGATGCGCGCCGCCGCCGCCAACCTGACGCCGGTGACGCTGGAACTCGGCGGCAAGTCACCGGCGATCATCGGCCCGGACGCCCACTTCGAGCGGGCGGTGGAACGCATCGTGTTCGGCAAGCTGGTCAACGCCGGGCAGACCTGCATCGCCCCCGACTACGTGCTGTTGCCGCGCAGCCGCGTGGGCGACTTCATCGCCGCGGCCCGCGCCACGGTAAACCGGCTGTATCCGGACATCGGCACCAACGCGCAATACGCCAGCGTCGTCACGGACGCCCAATACCAGCGCCTGATCGGCCTGCGCGACGCGGCGGTGGCTGCCGGCGCACGCGCCGAAGTCCTGGGCAGCGGCAGCGATCCGGCGCAACCGCGGCGGCTGCTGCCGACCCTGCTGATCGGCGTGCAGGACTCGATGAGAGTGATGCACGAGGAAATTTTCGGACCGCTGCTGCCGGTGGTTGCCTACGACACCCTGGACCAGGCCATCGGCTATGTCGCGGCGCGGCCGCATCCGCTGGCGCTGTACCTGTTCGAGCGCAACCGCACGGCCATCGAAAAAGTGCTGTCGGGCACCATCGCCGGCGGCGTCACCGTCAACGACACGCTCTATCACATTGCCCAGCACAAGCTGCCGTTCGGCGGCATCGGGCCGTCCGGCATGGGCGGCTATCACGGTGAGGCCGGATTCCATACCTTCTCGCACAACAAGCCGGTGGCCGGCATGGGCGGCTACCACGGCGAAGCCGGATTCCGCACGTTCTCGCATGCCAAGCCGGTGATGCGCCAGGCACGCCTGAACGGTGCCGGCCTGCTCAACCCACCCTATGGCGCGCGCTTCCGTGGCCTGCTCAAGGCCTTGTTCAGGCTCGGTTGAGACAGGCATCGGGTGGCTGTCCGGTCAAAAAAAACCTCCCAGCCAAGCGGGGAGGTTTTTTTGTCCCGTGCGTTCAGCACGAATCGCGATCAGAACTTGTATTGCGCCGACACGCTCAGCAGATTGCCGTAATCATTGAAGGAGCCCGTCAACACGTCGGCCGTTGCACTCTGCACACCGTTGATCTGCGCCTTGCTGACGAAAATGTGCGCGTAAGACGCGTTGATCTCAAGATGCTCGCTGGCCTTGTAGCCGATGCCAACTGTCGTCATCGTGCGGGATTCGTCCGGCACGCGCGGATCCCGATACGTCGAGCTGGTGGGGGTCGTGTCGACCGCCACACCCGCCCGCAGGGTGACTTTATCGTTCAAGTAATAGTCGCCGCCGACCGAGGCATACCAGGTGTTCTTCCAGTTGAACACCTGATCGCTGGTGGGCTGCGCCGGATTGGCGTAAGTCACCTCCAGCTTCTTGAACACGTCCCACTTGGTCCATGCCACATCCGCGCCGATTCCGAATTTTTCCGCTTGGTGCCAGTAGCTGAGACTTGCCACGGCCGGCGTGGTGAATCCGGCCGTGCCGTCCGTGTGTGTGAATGGCGTACCGCCGCCAAGCAGCGGCGCCACCGCCGGATTCGACAACAGCGCAGCCACGTTGTCCGGCACGGTGAAGTTGGCCGTACCGTGCAGCGTATGCGAGATCTTGGCGCGGTAGTTGAATGCCAGCCGGTCTTGCTGGGTCAGCTTCCAATAGGCACCAAGCTGCCAGCCATAGGCCCAGCTGTCACCGTAGATGCGGGCGTAGCCGTCCGAACCCGGGGGGACCACCGCACCGACCTGTGCGGACAGCGCCTGCGCCATGGGCAGGCTGATCTGACCCGCCGCTGCCGCCTGCTGGATCAGGCCCAGACCGACCATGTTGTAGTTGATCGCGTTGGTCAGCTCCGCAGTGGTCTTCTGCGCGATGATGCTGGCGCCCAAACTGAACGTATTGGTGACGTCGAACGACCCGGATATGGTCGCATCAAGCGACTGAAACTTTGACTTGAGGGAATTGTAGCGACCCACCCAGGTCTTGTCGTATTCGGTCTGGAAACCGAATGGCACGGAGAAACCTGCACCCAGATGCACCCGGTCGCTGACCTGGGTGGCGAAGAACAGCGCCGGCACTGGCAGCGTGGTGCCGCCATCGCCGCCATTGCCACCACTGATCGGGCGCCCCAGCGCATCGTGCGCGGTTCCGGTGAACTTCGTGCTGAAGTTGATGGCCGTCATGTCGGCTTGGAAGTAGGTGCCCTTCAGGTCGGTCATCGCCGCCGGGTTGTTCACCACGACTGACACGTCACCACCAGCGGTGGTAGAGCCTGCATAGGCACGCCCCAAGCCCTTGGCGCTGTTTTCCTTGAGCTGGAATGCGCTGGCACTGGCGGTGCCCGGCGCCAGCAGGGCGCCGACGATGGCTACACTCAACGCGGCGAGCGCCAACGGTCGAATCGTACCCCTGAAAGTATGGAAAGACGTGTGCATCGCTTGCTCCTGCATGTTCGTGGACCGGCTCGGGTGGATCGCTGGGGGTGGCAAATGTTAATTTTTAAACGTGCGTTTGAAGCCCCTGCGCGACACTGTGCCCACTCGCCCATGGTGATGCAAGTGCTGGCGCAGCAAATTGGCAAAGCCCGCCGATCGCGCCGGGCCGATCCCGTCGAGACAACCTGCCGAGGCGAGCCGCGGACGGCTGTCGGCAAACCACGGCGAACCATGCTCCCGAACCGGGACCGCCTCGGGCATCGCCATGGCTGCCATGCCGTCGGGCAGGCAATGGACCGACGACACTGTTACCCTCACGGCCACGCTGGGTACCTGATCCACTCGCGCCTCCTTACCGGGTATTGCCATGCAATGTTTTGTCTATGCCAGCCTGCGCAAAACCGGCAGTTATCTGTGGCTGGCCCGGCGCGACGCATTCGACGTATTGCCCGAGTCGTTGCGGATGCTGCTGGGCGATCTGCGCTTCGTGCTGGAGGTCTCCCTGGACGAACGGCGCACGCTGCCCAACGAGGATCCCGTCCAGGTACGCGACCATCTGCGCGCACAAGGCTGGCACCTGCAGGTGCCGCCGCCGGAAAACCTGGCCACCGCCAATCACCTCGCCTACGGAACGACCACGCGCGACGACCAGAGCGACTGATCGACGCATCATGACGGTGGCATTAACACTTGGTTACCGTCTGCCGGCTCAACGGTTTCTATACTGCCCCCCATGACCCAGCCCAAATCGCACCGCCGCCCACCTCTCCTGCAAGCGCTCGCCTGGTTCATTCCGGGGTTGCTCGCCGTCGCCGCCGCCGGGTTGACCACCCATCCGCTCACGTTGATCCCGCTGCTGCTGGCCAACGCGCTGACCATGGCGGCGATCTGCCACGCCATCGGTTTCGATCCCGAACCGCGTTTCGCCCGCACCGTACTGCGCCGCGGCGCCGCGCACCTGGTGATGTTCACCGGCTACAGCGTACTGGTGTTCGCGCTGGTCGCCTGGCCGATGCTGCAACTCTACAACGCGCCCAGCCTCGGCAGCGCGCTGGCGCTGGTTGCGGCACTGATCCTCGCCATGGCGCCCTTGTGGTGGCTATGGCCTGCGTTCGGGCTGGTGTTCGTGTGGGATGACGCCTACCCGTCACAGCGGGATGGCTCATGGATCTTCACTGCCACCCTTCGCAGCATTGCCTTTGGCCGTCACCTGTCGCGCGAGAAACGTTTCTTCAGCCACTTCCTGCCGGCGGCGTTTGCCCTGCTGGTACTGGCGTTCGGCGCGATCGCGCTGACCGGTCTGTATGGCCTGTTGTCCTTCGAGCCGCGCATCGCCGTGCTGGTGCTGTACGGGCTCGTGCTGCTGCCGCTGGGCTGCCTGGTCATCGCCAACCGCACGCTGCATGCCCTGCTGTGCGGGCGGCGCGGCGAGGCGTGCAAACCCGCCAGCTCGCTCTCCCCGGAAAAACCGGCTGCCACCGCGACATTGGCCACCTCGCCCTTGAACGAGCAGGAGCGCAGCGCCGGCACGCCCGAACAGGCCCAGGCGCTGCTTGCCGCCACCCGCGATGGCGATATCGAACGCGCGCTGGCGCTGGTTGAAGCGGGAGCCGATCCCGAGACAGCACCGGCCGCCGCCGATCGCGATCAGCGCCCGGTACTGATGCTTGCTACACTACTGCCCGATACCCACCTGCTGCGTGCGCTGATTGCCAAGGGTGCGGACGTGAATCGCAGCAGCGGTGGGCTGACCCCGCTGCTGGCGGCCACGCGCGACAGCTGGCACGGCCGTGCCGAGGCGGTGCTGACCCTGCTCGCCAACGGTGCCAGCCCGCTGGCCACCGACATCGAGGGCAACACGCCGCTGCATGGCGCGGTACTGAGTGCCGAGCCCGGCGTGGCAGCGATGCTGCTGGATGCCGCCGCACCGATCAACGCGCTGAACAAGGCCGGCATCAGTCCGCTGGCTGTCGCCTGCCGCGCCGCCAACTGGCCGCTGGCGAAATTCCTGCTGGAACACGGTGCCAAGCCGGCGCCCACCAGCGGCGAACCCGCGCTGGTCGCCGCTGCCGGGATTGCCGATGACGACGCCACCGGCGTCAAGCTGCTGCTCAAGCATCGCGCTGCCGTCAATGCCGTCGATGCGCGCCATCGCAGCGCCCTGATGGCCGCCGCCGCCGAAGGTCACGTGCAGATTTCCCGCGCACTGTGCGCCGCCGGCGCCGATGCCACGCTGGCCGATCAGCACGGCACCACGGCACTGATGGAAGCGGCGCGTGCCGGCGCCAGCGAGATCGTGCAGTTGCTGGCCGAGGCGCAACCCGACGTGCGCGTGCGCGATGAGCACGGCCGCGACGCACTGACCCTTGCCTGCCAGTCGCCCCATGCGCGCGGCGAGACGATCGGCGCACTGCTCGCGCTCGGTGCCGAACCGAAAACGCCCGGCAGCGATGGCCGCAGCGCGCTCGACCACGCCGCTGCCGCCGGCCGCTGGGATCTGGTCGCGCTGCTCGACCCGGACACCCCGCTGCCGGCCACGCATAGCCGCGATCTGCTGGCCGATGGCGCCGACACGCCGGCACATCTGCTCGATGCGCTGCGCTTCGGGCACTGGGCGATCGTTTCCGGCTTTTCCGCGATCGCGCGCACCTGGCCGCAGGCGCAACTCGCCCGGATGTATCTGGACCTGGCCACCCCCGGCCTGGGTGCCGCGCGCCGCTGGCTGCTCGAAAACGGCCTGGAGGCCGAAGCACGCCTGCAGCCAGACTTGCCCGAACCGGTCGAATCTCCGCAAGCGGTAGCGGCGACCTTGCCGCCACTGGGCCGGCGCCTGTTCGACGCCTTGCTGCAGCAGTTGCCGGGCTCGACCGAGGCACTGGACGATTTGCTGCAGGCCGGCGCCAGCCCGGCCGGCGCCGGCCTGCTGGCGCAGGCGCTGGCGCACCTGGGTGGCTCGGTGCAAGCCGCCGCCTTGCCGCTGAGTCTGCTCGAACGCGGCGCCGACCCGTTCGGTCCGGATGCGCGCGAACGTTCCCCGCTACACCTGGCCGCCGCCAACGCGCAACTGAAACTGCTGCAGGCCCTGCTGGCGCGTGGCTGCGATCCGAACAGCCGCGATCGCGACGGTCGTACCCCGCTGTTCGCCGCGCTCGAACATGGGGCCCAGGCGCTGCCGCTGGTGCGGGCGTTGATCGCCCATGGCGCCGACCCTGAGGCTGCCGATACGAATGGCGAGACGCCGCTGGGACTGGCACTCGAACACCCCGCCGTGGAGCGCTGGCTGGACTGGCGCGACTGGCCGCGGCCCCATCGCCCGCTGCGTGCCGACGACCTGCCCGCCGCCGCTGCCGCCGGTGCCCTCGCCACGGTACAGCGCCTGCTGGAATTGGGCTTCGCCGTCGATACCCGCGACGACCAGGGTGCGTCGGCGTTGTTGCGCGCCTGCGGTGCGGGGCATCGCGAGATTGCCGCGTGCCTGCTCGATGCCGGCGCCGATCCGACCCTGGCGTCGCACAGCGGCGTCACGCCCCTGTCCGCCGCCGTCGCCGCGCGCCGCGAGGCGCTGGTCGGGCTGCTGCTGGAATGCCAGGTCGCCGCCGATCAACGCCTGCCGAACGATGCCACGGCACTGATGGTGGCCGCCGCGATGGGTTTTCCGGAGATCGTCGAGCTGCTGCTGCGTGCCGGGGCCGCGGTCAACGCAGTCGATGCGCGCGGCCGCAGCGCACTGCATGCCGCGGCGCAGTTCGGCTTCGAGCACAACGACAGCCTGCGCGCCCGGCGCTTGTTCGACGGCCTGCTCAAGCACGCCGCCGACATCAATCAAGCCGACAGCGAGGGCAAGACGGCGCTGCTGCTCTTGCTGGGCGCGCAGCTGCCCCCGGGCAGCAACTGCGATGCCACCCATATCGGTGCGCTGGTGCCCCTGCTGCTGGATGCCGGCGCCAGGGTCGAACACGCCGACCAGCGCGGCGTGACCCCGCTGCATGCCTGCGCCATGCATGCCCTGCTGCCGCCGGCGCGCGTGCTGTTGTCGCGCGGTGCGGACCGCCAGGCCGTCGACGCGTTCGGGCGTACCGCCGCCGATGTTGCCCGGCAACTGGGCTATGTCGACATCGCGCATGAACTCACCGCCCGTGCCGGAGCGATTCCCAGCGTGCGGCAAACCCTGCGTCAGCCGGCGCAACCGGCCGACTGATCATCCTGGCACTGCCGGCTCAATCCTCGCTGTCCAGCGGAGTGCCGGCGTCGCGCCGGCGTTCGCGCTCGGCGCCGGGCTGGGCATCCGCCTCGAACAACCGCTGCAGATCGCTCAACGCATCGCGCGTGCTCTGCAGCAGCTTGGCCTCGTCGTCATAGACCAGCGACTGCTGCTTCAGCAGTGCTTCGTCGTGACGCCGGAAACGCTCGACCCGGTCGGCGGCCAGCGCATGCGACAACCCCAGCGCCTCCAGCGTCATGCGGGTCATCTTGAGGCTGGAGTGGAATGTCTCGCGCACCGGTTCGTCCACGCCCATGTCCATCAGCCGGAACACATGCTGGCGGTTGCGCGCGCGCGCGACGATCTTCAGGTGCGGGTATTGCCGCTTCACCAGCCGCGCCGTGCGCAGGTTCGCTTCCGGATCGTCGGTGGCCAGCACGAACACCTCGGCCTTGTCGGCCTGTGCGGCGCGCAGCATTTCCGGTCGGGCCGGGTCGCCGAAGAACAGGTTGACGCTGCCGAAACGGCGCGAAAAATCGACCTGCTCCACCGAGTGCTCCAATGCCACGAACGCAATGCCCTGCGCACGCAGCACGCGGGCGATGATCTGCCCGACCCGGCCGAAGCCGGCGATGATCACCCGCGGCGTGTCGGCATCGATCGCATCGAACTCGCGCGTCGGCTTGTCCGGCTTCAGATCCAGCAGCTTCGCCGCCAACACCACCAGCAGCGGCGTCAGCGCCATCGACAGGCTGATCGCCAGCACCAGGGCGTCGCGCTGGACGAAGTCGATCAACTGCCGGCCCGCCGCCAGCCGCAGCAGCACGAACGCGAACTCGCCGCCGCAGGCCAGCAGCACCACCAGACGCAAGGTGTCGGAGCGATTGAGACCGCCCAACAGTCGCGCCAGCGGCCACAGCAAAATCCCTTTCAGCAGCAGCAAGCCCAGTACCAGGCCGAGCACCAGCGACGGCCGATGCAGCAGCAGGGAGAGATCCATCGACATGCCGACGCTGATGAAGAACAGCCCCAGCAACAGACCCTTGAACGGCTCGATATGCGATTCCATTTCGTGCCGGTATTCCGAATCGGCCAGCAGCACGCCCGCCAGAAACGCGCCCAGCGTGGACGAGACCCCGGCCCGCTCCATCACCCACGCCGTGCCCATCACCACCAGCAGCGCGGTCGCCGTGGAAACCTCCACCGCATCGGCGCGCGCCACGAAACGGAACACCGGCCGCAACAGATAACGGCCGCCCACCACCACCGCAACGATCACCCCGATCGTGCGCAGTACGCCGATCAGGTCGAACCCGCGCGCAGCCGACGACGTGGCCAGCAACGGCACCGCCGCAATCAGCGGGATCGCCGCCAGATCCTGAAACAGCAGGATCGAAAACACCTGCCGGCCATACGCCGAGCCGACCTCCTTGCGCTCGGCGAGAATCTGCAGGCCGAACGCGGTCGACGACAATGCCAGGCTGCCGCCGACGATCGTGGCCGCCCGGCCGCTCAGTCCAAACAGGAAATAGGCTGCCGCACCGATCGCCAACGCGGCACTCAGCACCTGCAGCAGCCCGGTACCGAACACCGAGCGGCGCATCACCCACAGGCGCTGCGGCGACAGCTCCAGGCCGATCACGAACAACATCAGCACCACACCGAACTGCGAGATCGTGCTCACGCCCGCGGTGTCGTCGACCAATCCCAGCAGCTGCGGCCCGATCACCACGCCGGCCAGCAGATAGCCCAGCACCGAGCCCAGCCGAAAACGCTTGGTCAACGGCACCGCGATCACCGTCGCCAGCAAAAACACCAGTGCGGTCTGCAGATAGTGGTGGCTGTCCACGCGGGCGGCTCCAGTCGGAAGCCTGAGATTATTCCACGCTCCCCGAACCGGAGTGTGCCACGCCCG
>DATKVA010000005.1:0-2854 GCA_035530315.1 Rhodanobacter sp.
TACAGGCCCAGGCCCAGATGCGGCGCATCGCCGGGGGTAGCCTTGTCTCGCAGGCTGACCAGCGAATCGAACAGCCGGCCCTGCATCGCCTCGGGCAGCGGTGGGCCCTGATTGGCCAGCGCGATCTCGGCACCGTCGACAGTGGCGCGCACGCTCAGCCGCAGCCAGCCCTGCGCCGGGGTGAACGACAGTGCGTTGTCCAACAGCTTGTCCAGCGCCTGCGCGATCAGCTCGGGCACGCAGTGCATGCGCAGCGGGGCGGCGGGCAGCTCGCAGTCGAGTCGGCGCGTACCGATCAATGCGCGATAGGCATCGGCACAGCCGCGCACCACGTCGCGCAGATCGACATCTTCGGGTTCGGACGCACCGATCGAACGCTCCATCCGGCTGGCCTCGCTCATCGCCCGCACCAGCGCGCCCAGGCGCGCCACGCCATCGCGGGCACGCGCCAGATAGGGCTGCGCTTCGGGCGCCAGCGCCTCCGGCCCTTGCAAGGCATGTTCGAGGTTGTCCAGCGAAGATTTGACGATCGCCAACGGCGTATTGAGCTCGTGCGACAGTTTGGAGGCCAACGTGCGCAGGTAATCGGTATAGCCGTCGATCACCACGAACAGACGCTCGAAACTGCGCGCCAGGTCGCCGATCTCGTCCGGTGCGTCGGTCATCGGAAACCGGCCTTGTACGAACAGGCCGTCCAGACGGCCCTCGTTGAGCTGCGCCCGCTCGGCCGCATTGCGCAGGCGACCGAGCCGCAGGCTGAGCCGGGTGGCAAACGCCAGCAGGATGCCACCGGCCACCAGCAGCACGCCGAAACTGGTCAGCAACAACCCGAACAGCGCGCGGTTGGCCAGCAGCGGCACACTGCGACTGGCCTGCTCCAGCAGCAGCACGCCATCGACCCTGCCCGCCGCTCCGATCGGCACCGCCGCAGCCAGCACCACACTGCCGCGCTCCTCCCCGTTGCGCCACACGCTGACTGGCTGGCCGGCACGCGCCTGGCGGATTTCCGGCGTATCCAGCCGCGGCACATCCTGCGACCAGAGGTTGGCATCTTCCAGCCGGGTCGCCAGCAGCGAGCGATAGATCAGCGAGGCAAACCAGCCCGGCTGGCCGTCGGCGCCAGGGGCGGTGTCCAGGCGACCGCTGCGCGCCAGCAGCCAACCCTGCGATGCCAGCACGCGTGCCTGCACACGGTCGGGCGCAAGCCTGGCCAGTTCGCCGGAAAGCGTGTCCGAATAACTCAGCAATGGCCGCACATCGACCGCCAGCGGATCGCCGCCAGCCGTCGCGACGTACGCACCCACGCCGAGCGTGCGCGGCGGCGGATTGTGCGGCAATCGCAGCTCGACCTGGTAACCGCTGCCATCCTCCTGCCATTGCGCGGTCAGCAGGTCGGGCAGGCCGGTGACCGGTGGATCGAGCGGCTTGGCGATGGACAGGCCGGGCGCGGCGCTGGCCAGCAGGTAACGCCGCTGCCCGTTCGCGTTGCCCAGCGCCAGGATCAGATGATCGGCCGCCAGTGCGTTGGCGTCCCCCGCATCGGCGCGCGTACGACGCGTATCCGGTACCGTGGCATACAGGTAAAGCCCGTTGCTGTCCTGCGCCAGCAACAGCCTGCCGTGCTGCTGCGCCGGGGTCGCCAGCGACTGGCTCCACGGCGTCAGCGGCGCCCAGTCGTCGCCGTAGCCATCCACCGTGATCGGGTTGGCGGCCTGCTGCACGTACCAGCCGCTGGCATCGTCCGGGCGCACCGCGCCGGTCACCACCAGGCTGCGCGCCACCGCCTGCGCCGAGGCCAGCAGCGCCTGCGCCTGACCTTCGCGCAGCAGCGTTTCCATCTGCCGCACGTATTGCCAACCGGCGACCGGCAGTGCCAGCGTGCACAGGGCGACCAGCAGCAGTTTCTGGCGCAGGGTCATCGGGCGGCGGCCGGCAGGCTCACGGCGACCATCTACTTGCCGCGTGCGGACGGCGCGGCTGTCGGTGACGCCACGTAGTGCATGTAGCGCGAGGCCGCCACCACACGCATGAAGTCATCCAGCAGCGCGCGCTGCGCAGGGTCGCCATCGTCGAAGCTGATCGACCAGCTCAGGCGGATGCCGCTGGCCCTGCCCGGATCGCAGAACACCACCACGTCGTCGACGTGGTCGGTACCCTGGTAGAGCGTGGCCGCACATCGCATGGCCGGGTCGTGCACCACGATGGCGGTCACCTTCGCGGCCGGATCGGCCTGTCGGTATTGCTTGCGGTCGGCCTGCACTTCCGCCGCCAGCGTGGGCAGCTTGCGCGGCCACACGTTGAGCACCATCACCCGCTGCGGCTTGCCGGTCCACACGCCCTGATACAGCACGGCGTTGACGCCGATCGCCTCGGCGTAGGTGCAGCAGTCCACGATCCACCCCTTGGGCGCACCGGTGACGATCGCCCAGCCGGGGATGTGACCATCAGGCTTGCCATGGATGATCGCCGTGTTGCCCAAGCCATCGCCTGCCTGCACCGAAAAGCTGGCCAGCGCCAGCAGCACCAGCGCGATCCGCATGATACGACGCCTCACGGCTTCCACCGGTAGCCGACGCCGTGCACGGTCTCGATCGCGTCGAACTCCGGCGCCACCACGATGAACTTCTTGCGGATGCGCTTGATGTGCGAGGTGATGGTGGCGTCGTCGACCACCAGCTCCGCCTCGCTCATCAACTGGTCGCGACTTTTCACATGGCCGGGAAAGCGGATCAGCGTGTGCACCATCCAGAATTCGGTGACGGTGAGCGGTACTTCCGCGTCGTTCCAGCTGATCCGCATGCGCTCGGATTCGAGCTTGAGCGGGCCATGCTCGATCACCGTTTCGCTGGATGTC
>DATKVA010000006.1:0-6909 GCA_035530315.1 Rhodanobacter sp.
ATGACCGGCAGCTGCGCGCCCTCGAACACAAGGCCCGTCAACTCGGTCTCGCACTGGTTCAAGCCGCCTGAACGGGTACAAACAGGAGCAAGGCCATCAGCAGGTTACGTTATGTTTGATGAGAGCGCACCCTGTGCGCGAAAACACGGTGCGATGCGGTGACGAGGGTTCGCGCACTTCGCGCACAAGGTGCGCTCCTGCAAATCGGTTTTATTCGATCCACCCGGCCACGTGAACCCGGTCCCATTTGCTGGCTACCTGGTGGCGTTCAGTCCCTGCACGTAGGACGCCACCGCGTTGATCTGCTCGATGGTCAGCTTTTTCGCCACCTCGACCACCAGCTTGGCGTGCGGGCTGTCGCCCCAGGGCTTGCCGTTGTGCCAGCCGGTCAGCACCTGCACCACGTACTGTGCATGCTGCCCGCCGATGCGCGGGTACATCTTGGCGCTGTCGCCCAGCCCTTTCGGACCATGGCAGGAAATGCACGAGGGCAGCCCCGCCGCAGGAACGCCATTCTCGTAGATCGATTTGCCCAGCGCGGGCTGATACTCGTCGGTCGGCCCCGGCGAAGTCTTCTGCTGCGAGAGGTAGGCAGCCACGTCGGCAATGCCCTGCTGGGACAGCATCGACGACATTCCCGACATGATCGAGTTGGCGCGCTGGCCGCTCTGGAAGGATTTCAACTGGTACGCGATGTAGTTCGCATGCTGGCCGGCCAGCTTGGGATACTGCGGATCCGTCGAGTTGCCGTCGGCGCCATGACAGGCGGCGCACACCGAGGCCACCTGGGACTCGCCGGCCCTGGCGTTGCCCACCAGCGCCTCGGCGGCCTGCGCCGTGGTGGCGATTGCGCCCGCGCCGGCCAGCAGCGCCAGCATCCCCATCTGCAGACAAGTTGCCATCTTCATCGAGAGTATCTCCTTCGGTTGGCCTCATCGCCGCGCGGCAACCACCGCACGAATCGTCCGTTCGATCATACGCTCGAAAAATCGCGACGGTCACGGTTGGGCGCACCGCATCCAGACGCGGACATGCGCTCCAATCCTTGCGGATCGGCGGTGGCTTGACGTGGTTTGCCGCGCCGGGCCCCTTGGTTTCTCGGCAAGCCGCCTGCCCGGACCGACTCCGAAGCCTTCCAGCACCCAGTGAACCCGACCCGCATGGATGCTGGCGTCCGTGGGTTACGATGCCCCCTTTCGTCGCATGGCGGCCAGCTGCCGCTGTGCCAGGAGGTTGTCCGTCGTGCCGCATTATTCCGGCCCCCTGCTCACGCGGCCCATCGCCGAGGCCCTGCTGGCCGCACGCGATACCGGTGCGGGTGCATGGACCGGCTCGCTGGACCTGGGGCTCTCCCGCGGCAACGCCCTGCTGCAGACGGACGCCTGGCAATGGCGGGGCCAGCGCTATCCGTATCCGCCCGCGCTGAAGGACCGCACGATCCACTACTGGGACAGCGAAGAGTTCGCGCCGGTGGCGCGCTATTCCAGCGCGCTGATCAAGCTGGTGCCCACCGAGTGGGGCGCGCCCACCTTCGAGATCGACGGCATCAAGATGCTGCCCACCTCGAAGGACTCGCCGTTCGAGGATGCGCGCCGCAAGGTGGCGCTGATCGAACCGCGCGGCAAGGTGGTACTCGATACCTGCGGCGGCCTGGGCTACTTCGCGGCATGCTGTCTGGGAGCCGGCGTGGCGGTCATCCATTCGTTCGAGAAGAATGCCGACGTGCTGTGGTTGCGCACGCTCAACCCGTGGTCGCCGGACCCGGACGCGCCGACAAGCGGCGGTCGTCTGCAGCTCACCCATGCCGACGTCTCGCAGGCGGTCGCGCAGATCGCCGACGCCTCGATGGACGCGCTGCTGCACGACCCGCCACGCTTCGGCATCGCCGGCGAGCTGTACTCGCAGGCGTTCTACGATCAACTTGCGCGCGTGCTGCGCCGCGGTGGGCGACTGTTCCACTACACCGGCAGCCCGAACAAACTCACCAGCGGCCGCGACGTGCCGCGCGAGGTGGCCAAGCGGCTGGAGAAGGCCGGGTTCAAGACGCAGCTGGCGCTGGATGGGGTGTTGGCGGTGCGACGCTGAAGCGAAACCGGAGAGTCGGCTTCTGTGGGAGAAAGTGCGCTCTGGACCACGCATCCCGCCCTGCGGGAAGCCTGCCGCGCATAGGCAATTCAGCTGCGTGCGTTTGTTCCGGCTCAATCGTCCGGCCACTCGCCAGGCCCTGTCGGGGCAAAGGGCCGCGACCGCCGTCGCTGCCAGCTCACTGCGTGCCGTGCTCAGGCAACGGCAAAGGTCACCTGGTCGGCGGTCTTGAAGGTCGCCACCGCACGGCTCATCCGCTCGGCCTGCTCCCGCAGGCTCCTTGCGGCCGCTTCCGATTGCTCCACCAGCGCAGCGTTGCTCTGCGTGGTCTCGTCCATGTGCTCCACCGCGGCGCTGATTTCCTCGATGCCCTTGCTCTGCTCGGCGCTGGCCGCCGAGATCTGGCTCATCAGCAATGCCGATTTTTCAATCGCGACCGCAATCTTGCGAGTGGTCTCGCCGGCGCTGTCCACCAGCTTGGCGCCGATGTCGACGGTGTCGACCGAGGCGGCGATCAGTTCCTTGATCTCTTTCGCAGCCACCGCTGCGCGCTGGGCCAGGCTGCGCACCTCGCTGGCCACCACCGAGAACCCCCGTCCGTGCTCACCGGCACGCGCGGCTTCCACCGCGGCATTCAGCGCCAGTATGTTGGTCTGGAAGGCGATCTCGTCGATCATCCCGGCGATGTCCTCGATCCGCCGGGAGCTGGCCTTGATGTCGCCCATCGTGCTCACCACCCGCTCGACGATCTCGCCGCCTTGCTGTGCCAGTCTCGCCGCCGAGCCGACCAGCTGATCGGCCTGCGCCGCGTTGTCGGCATTCTGCCGGACGGTCGTGGTCATCTCCTCCATGGCGGAGGCAGTCTGCTCCGCGATGCAGCCTGGTTCTGGGTGCGGCTGGAAAGGTCGGACGTGCCGGCCGCGATCTGGCCGGTGGCGGCATGGATGCTGTCGCTGGCCTGGCGCACGTTGACGACCACGTCGGCCAGCCCCACGCTGATGCCATTGATGGCCTGCAGCAGCTGGCCCACGTCGTCGCGACGGTCCACCGGCAACTGTGCGCTGAGGTCGCCGGCGGCGATCTTGCCCGCCGCCTCCCGGCAGTCGGTCATCGGCCGGCTGACGTTGCGATGCAGGAGGACATGGATGATCAGCGGAACCGCCTGTACTTGCCGGGCCGCCGGTACAGATCGCCCGACGGCGTATTGCGGACGAACGGCACGCTACAAGCGTGCGCGTGAGCGGCACGTTGTGAGCCTCATTGAAGAACACCGCCCGGTAGTTGCGAGCCAGTTCGGGAATGACTTCCAGCGCCGGACGGGCGTCGTAGTCGGGGATGGACAGCGGCGAGGCGCGGTCGCCCGGCAACACTGTTTGCTTGATCGAGAACATCGCCGAGGCAGCGGGATAGTCGCCGATGAACGTCAGGTCCCAGCTCAGGTATTGGTCGAAGATTCGGTGAAAGGATGGATCCGCATGGCTGCGGTAGGCGTCGTACATGACTTCGTACCGCGCCAGCAGACCTTGCTGCTGGTCGGCTTCGTGCATGATGCTTTGGGACGTGCGCAAATTCGCGCGACGCGGGGCCGGTCCCTTTCGCAATCCTCATTTGTCCTGCACGGCCTCAACCTGGATCTGCAACCTCACCTTCATGTCGAAACCGAACGACTGGCCGGCGTCGATGCCGAACGCGGCGCGGTCGAACGTGGCCGAGGCGTCGGCACCGCAGCGCTCGCGCGGCTTCAGCAGCATATCGGGGATGCACTTGAACTTGTCGATCGCGAGCGTTAGCGGGTGGGTGGCGCCGTGCAGCGTGAGCTTGCCGATCGCCTTGGTCGGTGCGCCGTCGACAAAATCGGCGAGCTTGCCAACGAATACCGCGGTCGGATAGCGCGCCGCATCGAAAAACGCGCACTGCGTCTTGCACATCGAAGCGGGAATCGCCTTACGCAGCACCATCCGCTTCAACGGTTCGTTGCCGAAGTCGATGCTGTCGATCCGGGTCGTGACATGCAACGTACCCGTCCGCGCCGCACGATCCAGGGTGACCGTGCCGACGGTGTGGTTGAACTTGCCGCGCCACACCGAAATGCCCATGTGGTCGGCTTCGAAACTGGGGTAGGTGTGATTCGGGTCGAGCGTGTAATGCACCGGCGCGGCCATGGCGGTACCACCGACCAGCAACAGTGCGAGCATCAAAACGCGCATCGTGATTTCTCCATATGTTTTCGACGGGGTTGGTTTTGTGGTTCGGACGGCTGTCTTGCATGTATACGACGAACGGCGCGGCCGCGCATCGACAGGCTTGCCGCGTTGCCCGCAAGTTGCCACATCTGATCGGCTGCCTGTCGCATCTTCGGCACGCACGCCGCCCCGCCATGCGTCCTACTGAGCCCAGCCACCGGCCGCAGGCATCCACCGTCCTGGCGTGTGGGAGGCCACGCTCCGGACCGGTGAACAGGACGGAATCCACCAACCGAAACCATGCAGCGAGGGGGCGGCATCATGACGGACAATTCGAACAAGCTCAGGAAAGCAGCGACGCGCGTGCTCAATCGCAAGATGCTGGTGTTGGCGATCATCGTGCTGGGCGGCTACGAGCTGTACCGGCATCCGCCCATCGAAACCATCGCGCCGCAGCAGGTCGGGATCCGGCTGAACGGGTGGACCGGCTCGGTCACCGAAGTTGGCGAGGGCGTGTGCCTGATGATCCCCGGCATCCACAGCTTGCGCAGGTTTCCGCTGCAGGACCAGATCTACCGCCCCACACGTAGCGCCAAGGCCGACGGCCCGGCGCCGTTCCAGTCGTCGGAAGGCCTGTCGATCGGCGTCGAACTGGCGATCCGCTACGCGGTGGATCCGAGGACACTGCCCAAGGTCGCGAAGTCCCTGCCCGACCATATCGGCCGCGACCTGGTCGAGCCGCTGGTGCAGGGCGTGATCTACAAGGTGTTCACGCGCTACACCGTGCGCGAGATCTTCTCGACCAAGCGCCAGGAGATCCAGACCGTGATCGAGGACGAGCTCAAGCCGATGCTGGCGGCCGACGGCATCGTGCTGCGCAACGTGATGATGGGCAACGTCGATCTGCCGCCGGATTATCGCGAGGGCATGAACAAGGTGCTGGCCACCGAGCTCGAGACCCAGCAGATGCAGTACACGCTGCAACTGAAGGAGAAGCAGGTGCAGGAATCGCGACTGCAGGCCGAGGCCGAGAAGGCACGCCGCGATACCGCCGCCGAGGCGGCAGCCGACGAACAGGTCATCGCGGCCAAGGGGCAGGAAGAGGCGATGAAGCATGTGCTGCCGTTCAAGCGCAAGCAGATCGAGCAGCGCGAACTCGAAGCGGAAGCCGAGAGTGCCGCCCGCATCCGCACCGCCAAGGGTGCCGCCGAGGCGCGCCGCATCGAGGCCGCCGGCGAGGCCGACTCGCGCCGCAAGCTCGCCGATGCCGAAGCGTACCGGCTGGAGGAGATCGGCAAGGTCAACAGCGAGCAACTCGAACGCGACGGAACCCTGATCGACAAGCATCCGTTGCTGATCCAGAAGACCCTGGCCGACAAGCTGTCCGACAAGATTTCGGTGATCATCGCGCCGCCGCCGGCCGCAGGCGGATTCATCGGCCAGGCCCTGATCGACGGTGCGCGGCGGGGCACGGCAGCGGGCACTGCCGCCGGTGGCAGCGCGCCATGAAAGCACTGGCGTGGATTCCGCTGCTGTTGGGCATCGGCCTCGCGCACGCCGCGTCCGCGCCGCCGTCCGCGAACCCGCTGGCGATCGTCACCCAGGACGGCGTCGCGCTGCGGGCGCAGGCACGCCACTCGGCGGCCCCGCAGGCGGTGTTGTGGCAGGGCGAAGACCTGGAGGTGCGCGGGCGCACACTGGACTATCTGCAGGTCTACGACCATCGCATCGAGCGCGCCGGCTTCGTTCGCGCCAGCCGGGTGCGCATCATCTCGATGCGTCCCGACGATGCGCCCGAGCTGCTGGCGATCGTGCGCTTCCTGCGCGACATGCCGGGCAGCGAGGCGCTCGGCATCGCATATACGGCGGCCTACCTGAAGGCGGCGCCAGGCAAGGCCATCGATGCCGAGCCGTTCGCCGCGCTCGGGGTGATGGCCCGGCGTCTGGCCCAGCGCGCCTCGACGAATCGTCGCAAGTCCGAGGAAGCGAGTTTGTCCGGGCAACTGGAAGTCGTGGCCGACTACGGCGTGGCGATTCGCAGCATCGATCGCAACGGCAATATGCGATTGTGCTACGACGGCGATGCCTTCCGCCGCGTCATGGCGCTGGACGCCACCGCGATGCAGAAGGCCACCGCCGCGCTGGCTTTGACCGATCCGGCCTGCGTCGACCCGGGCCTGCCGCCGGTCCAGCGCGCGGCGTTCGATACCTGGCGCGCCGATCTGCTCGACCGCGTGCCGCGCGAGAGCCTGCCCCGCTACGTGCAAAACCGCCTGCACATGCGCGCGGCGTCGGTGTGGTCGGCGATCGCCTTCGAGCGCACGCGACGCCATGAGCCGGCGCAGCAAGCCGCGTCACGCGCCATCGACGAACTGGCGGCCGTCGATACCCATGCACTCGTCGAAAGCGACCGTCATGATTACAACGATGCGGCGATGCGCGTAGGCGCCTCGCGCTGGGCGGCCGAGCCGTTGCTGAAGCCGGGCACCGGCCTGCATATCGTCACCACGGCGGGCCGCCCCGGCCAGACCTGCATCAAGCTGCTGGATCGCAGGCACGACGCGAAGACACCGTTGCTGCAGCGCTGCACCTACGGCACGGTCTGGGCCAGTTCGGCGCGCGCCAACGCGCACGGCACCGC
>DATKVA010000007.1:0-2507 GCA_035530315.1 Rhodanobacter sp.
GGCCTCGGTGGAGTGAATCGCCAGCGTCATCAGGCCGCGCACGCGCAAGGTGCCGTATTCGCGCAGGGCGTCGAGGAACGCAGGCAACTGCGCGGGCGGCAGACCGTACTTGGACGGTTCGTCCGAGGTCTTGACCTGCACCAGCACGTCGATCGCACGGCCTGCTTGCTGCAGTTGCCGATGCAGCGCATGGGCCAGCTCGAGCCGATCCAGCGATTGCACCTCGCTGGCCAGTCGCGCCACGTCGCGTGCCTTGTTGGTCTGCAGATGACCGATCATCACCCAGTCGATGCCGCAATCGGCCAATGCCGCGGATTTTTCGCGGATCTCCTGCACCTTGTTCTCGCCGAAACGGTGCAGGCCCAGGGCAACCGCGGCGCGGATCAGCGGTGGACCAAATGTCTTGCTGACCGGCAGGATGGTCACCTCTGCCGGCGCACGACCGGCCTCGCGACAGGCATCGTCGACGCGCCGGCGGATCTGCGCCCATCGCGCAGCGAGGTCGTCGGTTCCGCTATTCATCCGAAAATCACCGAATTCAAGCCCCGGTGCCTTGCTGGTGATGGCGTGCCACGACCTCGGCCACCACCATGCTGACTTTCTTGCCGGTGGGAATGTGCAGGAACTCGTTCGGGCCGTGTGCATTGGAATGCGGCCCCAGCACGCCGGTGATCAGGAACTGGGCCTGCGGAAATTTTTCGCCGAGCATGCCCATGAACGGAATGCTGCCACCCTCGCCCATGAACGTAGCCGGCGCACCGAAATAATGTTGCGATGCCTCGCCCACTGCCTGCGCCAGCCAGGGTGACAGTGCCGGCGCATTCCAGCCGCTGCCGTCCTTTTCCACGGCGAATGTGACCTTGGCGCCGTACGGCGGATCCTTTTCCAGCAGCCGCTTGAGGAACCCGCCAGCCGCGGCGCCGTCGAGCGTGGGCGGCACGCGCAGGCTGAGTTTCACCGCGGTCTGCGGCCGCAATACGTTGCCGGCGCTGTCAAGCGACGGCATGCCGCCGACGCCGGTCACCGCCAGTTGCGGACGCCAGGTGCGGTTGAGCACCAGTTCGGCCAGATCCGTGCTTACCGGCTGCATGCCCGGAACCCACGGAAACTTGTCGTAGATCGCCGTGCCCAGCACGTCGGCCGAATGCTTCGCCTGCTCGATGCGCTCGGCCGGGATGTCGACGTACAACTCCTTCGGCTTGATCCGGCCGGTAGCCGGGTCTTCCAGCCGCGACAGCAGCTCGCGCAGGATGCGGAAACTCGACGGCACCACACCGGAGGCATCGCCCGAATGCACGCCCTCTTCCAGCACCTGCACGGTAAGGTTGCCGCCGGTCATGCCGCGCAACGAGGTGGTCAGCCACAACTGGTCGTAGTTGCCGCAGCCCGAATCCAGACACACCACCAGCGACGGGCTGCCGATGCGCGCGGCCAGGTGATCGACGTAATACGGCAGGTCGTAGCTGCCCGATTCCTCGCAAGCCTCGATCATGATCACGCAGCGCGCATGCGGCACGCCCTGTTCGTGCAGCGCCAGCAGCGCGGCCAGCGAACCGAAGATCGCATAGCCGTCATCGGCGCCGCCGCGGCCGTAGAGTTTGTCGCCCTTGAGCACCGGCGTCCACGGGCCGAGTCCGTCGGCCCAGCCGGTCATCTCCGGTTGCTTGTCCAGATGACCGTACAGCATCACCGTATCGGCATCGTGTCCCGCCGTGGATGTCCTGGCATCCGCGCCAGAAGCAGGCACTTCGATATAGATCAGCGGCGTGCGTCCCGGCAGACGAACCACTTCCAGCGTGGCACCCGGCAGCCCCGGGAGCTTGGAACGCGCCCAGTTCTCCATCAGCGCGACCGCGGCATCCATGTAACCGTGTTCGACCCACTGCGCGTCGAACATCGGCGACTTGTTGGGTATCCGGATGTACTCGACCAGCTGCGGCACGATCTCGTCATCCCACAGAGCGCTGACGAAACGGGAAAGGCGGGCAGTATCCATGGTCGAACTCCGGCAATCAGATCAAACGTCAATTGTAACAGTGCGCTCCAGCGACGCTTCCGCTTGCATCAGGGAAAACCCACAGCCACCTGCGACGGTCACGCACGCCAGCCTTGCCGCGGCACCGACTGCAAGATCGATCGGCTCGGCGCACAGTGGGTCTGCGGCAGCCGAATGCCGCCACCACATTTCAAGGAGGAAGGTCATGTCCCGCAAACTTGCCGCACTCGCGACTGCACTGATTCTCGGTATGCCCGGATGGTTGTTCGCCGCCACGCCGGTCAACGTCAATACGGCCGACGCCGCCACCATCGCCCGGTCCCTCGATGGCATCGGCCCGTCCCGGGCGCAGGCCATCGTGGCCTGGCGCGACGTCCATGGGCCGTTCAAGAAAGTCGCCGACCTGGCCCGGATCAAGGGCGTCGGCAAGGGGACGCTCGACCGCAATCGCGCCGCCATCCTGCTTGCAGACGATGCCACCGCCAAAACGTCGGCACCTGCCGGCACGAAC
>DATKVA010000008.1:0-11241 GCA_035530315.1 Rhodanobacter sp.
CGTTGTCCCCAAGGAGTCATCGTGGGTGCACCCGTCAAACTCGTCGAACTGGTCGATGCATTCGAGTGGGTCAGCGCCGCGGGCCCCTTCGAGAACGCAGCGTATGTCAATCGAGAATCCGGCAAGATCTACTGGGCTTCCGATGCCGGCGAACTTGATGAAGAGTTACCCGAGGACATCGAAGACGACACGCTCTACATCGCCGTGCCTCACAAATACGATCTCAATCTCGGCAACGCTCTTGCACTGGGCTTTGTCGAAGAGCGCTTGCCAAGCTCGTACGAAACCGTCCGGGGCTACTTCCACAAGAAGGGTGCATATGGCCGCTTCAAAGACCTGCTCGAACGAAAGGGTTGTCTCGAAGCCTGGTATCAGTACGAAGCCGGTGCCGTCGAGCAAGCATTGCGCGAGTGGTGCGAAGCGAATGGTCTTCAGGTCGGTCTGTAGTTCCGCCGGCATGGGGGCCAACATCTCCATCGAGCGGCAGCTTCCAGCCGGCTTTGCCGTCCGCAAGCTGCCGCCCATGTCGGACGTTGGGCGTCACAAGCACCCGACGTCGCCGGGTAGGCTCACCAGTAGCGATCCGGATCTGCCTTGTGTAGAATCTTGTGTAAGGAGTCACACATGGCCACCAATCTCGCTATCGATCCCGCGCTTCTTGAACGCGCCGTTGAGGTCAGCGGTGAGCGAACGAAGAAGGCTGTCGTCACCAAGGCACTGCAGGAATTCATTGCCCGCCGCGAGCAGAAGCGGATAGTCGAACTTATGGGCAAGCTCGACTGGGATGACTCGTTTAACTACAAGGCTGAGCGCTCCCGGTCGTGACGCTACTTGTTGACACGAGCGTTTGGTCGCTCGCCCTGCGCCGCGATAGCGCAGCGTCTGAACCGGAAGTTCACGTACTCAAGGAGGCCCTGCTGGGTGCCGATGTTGTCGTCACGACAGGGCTGGTCCTCCAGGAACTGCTTCAAGGATTCTCCGGTCCGAAGTCCCGCGCACAAGTCATTGAGCGCTTCGCAGCACTTCCCTTGCTGCATCCAGATCGCGAAGATCATGTCGCAGCTGCCGATCTTCGGAACACTTGCCGCAGAGCAGGCGTCCAGGTCGGAACAATCGACGCGCTACTCGCTCAGTTGTGCATTCGGCACCATCTGACACTCCTGAGCACCGACAACGACTTCAAACTCGCCGCTCCTCATTGCGCCCTGCGTGTGTGGGCCCCAAAGCTCGGTACGCGCCGTAAGTGACGCCCAGCCCCTCAGGCCTTGATGCAAAAACAGGCCCGCACATGGCGGGCCTGTTTTGCCGCAGGGCAATTCAGCCCTGCCTGGTGGACTTCCCGCCTACTTCTTCGAGCCTTCCTGCAGGCCACGGTCCTTCAGCATCGGCTTGATGCTCGGTGCATGGCCGCGCCAGTCCTTGTACATCTTGGCCAGGTCTTCGGAATTGCCGCGTGACAGTACCATCGCGCGGAAGCGGTCGCCATTGGCTCGAGTCAGGCCACCGTGCTCCTTGAACCATTCGAAACCATCGTCAGCCAGCATCTCGGTCCACAGGTAGGCGTAGTAACCGGCCGCATAACCGTTGCCCCAGATGTGCTGGAAATAGCTGGAGCGATAACGCGGCGGTACGTAGCTGAGATCGATCTTGTCTTTCTTCAGCGCGGCCGTCTCGAACTGGTCGGCATCCTGCAGCGGCGCATCCGCACCGAGCGTGTGCCAGTTCATGTCGAGCAGGGCGGCAGCGGTCAGCTCGGTCATGTCGTAGCCCTTGTTGAAGTTGCGGGCCTTCTTGATCTTGTCGACCAGCGCCTTCGGCATCGGTTCCCCGGTCTTGTAGTTCTTCGCGTAATGCGCAAAGACCTTCGGATCGCTTGCCCAGTGCTCGTTGAACTGCGACGGGAATTCCACGAAGTCGCGCGCCGTGTTGGTGCCGGACAGGGTCGGGTATTGCTCGTCGGACAGCATGCCGTGCAGCGCATGGCCGAACTCGTGGAACATGGTGACCACGTCGTCGAACGACAGCAGCGCCGGCTGGCCGGCCACCGGCTTGGTGAAGTTGGCGACGTTGTAGATCACCGGCTTGGTGCCGAGCAGCCGGGACTGGGCGACCAGGTTGTCCATCCACGCGCCGCCGCTCTTGTTGTCGCGCTTGAAGTAGTCGGCGTAGAACAGCGCCAGCGATTTGCCGTCCTTGTCGAACACCTCGAACACGCGCACATCCGGCTGGTACACCGGGATGTCCTTGCGCTCCTTGAAGGTCAGCCCGTAGAGCTGGTTGGCCGCGTAGAACACGCCGTTCTCGAGCACGTTGTTGAGCTCGAAGTACGGCTTGATCTGATTTTCGTCGAGATCGTAGCGGGCCTTGCGCACCTGCTCGGCGTAGTAGTCCCAGTCCCACGGCTGCAGCTTGAACGTGGGCTGCTTCAGCGCCTTCTGGTCCTTGTCGATCTGCGCCTGGATGTCCTTCGCCTCATGCTCCGCACGGGCGGTGGCGGCCGGCACCAGCTGCTGCATGAACTTGATGGCCGTGGCGGGCGTCTTGGCCATCTGGTCGTCCAGCTTCCATGCCGCGTAGTTCGGGAAGCCGAGCAACTTGGCCTGCTCGGCGCGAATCTGCGCGAGCCGCTCGATGATCTTGCGGGTGTCGTTGGCATCGCCCTTCTCGGCACGATTCCATGATGCCTCGAACAGTGCCTTGCGGGTGGCGCGGTCCTTCAGATCCTGCAATTCGGGCTGCTGCGTGGTGTTCTGCAGCACCAGCACGTACTTGCCGGCCAGCCCGCGATCCTTGGCGGACCGGGCGGCAGCGTCGATCTGGGCATCGGACAGGCCGGCCAGCTTGGCCTTGTCGTCCACCACCAGCGCGGCGTCCTTGGTCGCGGCCAGCAGCTGATTGGTGAACCGTGTGCTGAGCGTGGACTCTTCCTCGTTCAGTGCCTTCAGCTTGGTCTTGTCGGCGGCGGAGAGTTTCGCGCCCGCATGCACGAAGTTCTTGTAGACCACGTCGATCAGGCGCTGCGACTCGGGATCGAGCTTGAGCGTGTCGCGCTGGTTGTAGACCGCCTCGATCCGCTGGAAAAGCTTGTCGTTGAGATAGATCGCATCGCGATGCGCGGCCAGCCGGGGCGCTTCCTCCTGTTGCACCTTCTGCAGCGCGGGGTCGGTGTTGGCGCCGGTGACCGCGCCGAACACCGACAGCACGCGGTTCAGCATGACGCCGGATTTCTCCATCGCCACATAGGTGTTCTCGAACGTCGGTGCGTCCGTGTTGTCGGCGATCTGCTGGATCTGCGCCAGCTGCCGCTTCATGCCCTCTTCGATCGCAGGCTGGTAATCGGCGTCCGTGATCTTGTCGAACGGCGGCGCCTGGAACGGCAGTGTGCTGGCGCTGAAGAACGGGTTGCTGGTCATGGCGTTGGCGGCCGGTGCGGCACTGCTGGCGGCGGCCACGGTGGCGACCTTTGCCGGTGCTGGAGTGGTAGTGCCGCTTGGCTGCTGCGAACAGGCAGCCAGGGCGATCGTGGTGGCGATGACAATTATGCGCAGACGAAGCATCTGGTTTCCCCAAGTGGAGCGTCCGTTGCCGGACATGGCGAGTCTCAAGCGTCCGACTCTACTCACACCCTGGCTGTTTTTCCAAGTGCGTAAAGACACCATGCCGCCTTCGGCGATCGTCAGTCCAGGGCTGCCACGGCGGCATCCAGCCGCCGTGCCGCCTGCGCTGGTGCCGATCCGTGCGGCAGCACACCCAGGCATGCCGCCGGCATCAAATCGCGCAAGGTCGCCAGATTTTCTTCCAGCGCAAGCATGGCCGGATCGATGCCATTGCCGATCCAGCCCAGCAGTCGGCAGCCATCGGCCTCGATCGCGCGCGCGCTGAGCAGGGCATGGTTGAGACAACCCAGCCGCAAGCCGACCACCAGGATCACCGGCAGTTGCCATTGCCGGGCGATATCCGCCGCGAACAGCCCCGGCGCCAGCGGCACCAGCCAGCCGCCCACGCCTTCGACCACCACCGGCGAATGCATTTGCGACAACCGGTCGAACGCCGCGCGCATCGGCGCCAGCGAGATCTCCACCCCGTCATGCGCCGCCGCCAGGTGCGGCGACAGCGGCTCGCGCAAGGCCACCGGATTGATCCACGCATACGGCAACCGGCTGCTGCTGGCCGCCTGCAACGCCAGCGCATCGTCGTTGCACAGACCCTGATCTGTCTGCACGCAGCCGCTGGCGACCGGCTTCATGCCGCATGCCGCATGCCCGGCGGCGCGCAGCGCATGCAGCAGCGCGCAAGCGGCATGTGTCTTGCCGATGCCGGTATCGGTGCCGGCGATGAACACTGCGCGGCTCATGCCGGGCTACCGCGCAGGTCAATGGAAAGGTCGCGCTGCAATGGCGTCTCCATAGCTTGTCCGGATTGACGATCGCATCCGAATCACCCGGCGCATAATAGGGTTTTTCCGCCGGGGCCATTGCATGTTCGAACTGAAGCCACTCGTTTACGCCAGCAAACGCGAACATTACGACGAACTGCAGCGACAAGCCCGCGGCCTGCTCGCCGGCGAACGCAACCTGATCGCGAACGCGGCGAATTTCGGCGCGCTGGTCTATCACAGCCTGCCCGAATTGAACTGGGCCGGCTTCTATCTTTTCGACGGCAACGAGCTGGTGGTCGGTCCGTTCCAGGGCAAGCCGGCATGCATCCGCATCGCGCTGGGGCGAGGTGTCTGCGGCACCGCCGCGCAGACCCGGCAGATCCAGCTGGTGCGCGACGTCAATGCCTTCGACGGGCACATCGCCTGCGACGCCGCGTCGCAATCGGAAATCGTGGTGCCGCTGATCCTGCCCGACGGCAGCCTGCTCGGCGTGTGGGATGTGGACAGCCCGGTCATCGACCGCTTCGACGAGGACGACCGTGCCGGCATGCAGGCGCTGTGCGCGGTGTTCATGGAAGCGGTGCGCAGCTGACGGGTTGGGGGTTTCACGCTTTCGTAGGAGCCCACCCTGTGGGCGAAAGCGCTTCGCCGCCGCCCGGGCAAAGGCATCGCGCACAGGGGGCGCTCCTACATCGGGTGCGCGCCTTCGCGCGGCCGGCCGAGCAACGCCATCACCGCCGCGCGTGCCTCCTCCACCCCGGTGCCGGCGGATGAGGAAAAGATCTGCGCGGTAGCGTGCAGCCCCTCGGCGGCAAACTGCTTGCGCAACGCCGCCAAGGCCTGCGTGGCCTGTCCACGCGAAAGCTTGTCGGCCTTGGTCAGCAGCAAATGACAGGGAAGCTGGGTGGCGAAACAGAACTGAAGCATCATGCGGTCGAATTCCTTCAGCGGATGCCGGATGTCGACGATCAGGATCAGCCCGCGCAAGCTGCGACGCTGATGCAGGTAAGCGTCGATCTCCAGCTTCCAGTGCTCGCGCATCTCCAGCGGTACCTTGGCATAGCCATAACCGGGCAGATCGATCAGGCGCATATCCAGAGTCGGCTTTCCGTCGGGCTGCGCGGACGGCGGCAGGCTGAAGGCGACCATCTGCTGGGTGCGGCCGGGCGTCTTGGACGTACGTGCCAGGCCCTTGTGGCCGGTCAGCGCATTCAACGCGCTGGACTTGCCGGCATTGGAGCGCCCGGCAAACGCCACCTCGGCGCCTTGATCGGAGGGAAGCTGGCTGATGCGATGGGCGGCGAGCACGAATTGCGCGCCTTGCAAGAGTCTGCTCATGAGGGATTAGGCATCGGCATGGTTTGACCAAGGTACGGTGGCACAGGGATAATCATGCGGTTTCTGCCCGCTGCAGGCCTGATGGCTGCAATCCATGGCAGTGTCGGCAAGTCTTTCAGGAGTCAAGTGTATGAGTTTTCGGCCCGCTGGTTTTCGGCCCGCTGTTGTAATGTTCGCCCAGGCCCTCGTATTTGCACTCTCCGCCACGACGGCAATGGCGCAAGACAGCCAGCAGAAGCCGGCCGCACCGGTTGCTGCTACCTCGTCGGCAACGCCCGCGGTTGCCGCCAGCACGGCGCCAAAGCCTGTCGCGCCTGTCGCCGAATCGGTGGTCAAGCCGGGCAATGCCGCCGCCGGCCAGACCAAGGCGACGGTCTGTGGCGCCTGCCACGGCGTCGACGGCAATTCCGCCGTTGCGCAGTTTCCGAAGCTCGCCGGCCAGAGCGAAAACTACATCGTGCGCCAACTGAACAACTTCAAGTCCGGCAAACGGCAAAACCCGATCATGCTGGGCATGGCCACACCGCTATCCGAACAGGACATGCACGATATCGGCGCCTACTTCGCCAGCAAGGCCTCGCTGCCCGGCATCGCCGACCAGGCGCTGGTGTCGCACGGCGAAAAGCTGTTCCGCAAGGGCGATGCCGCCAGCGGCGTTCCCGCCTGCATGGCCTGTCACAGCATCGATGGTCGCGGCAATCCGGGTGCGGCGTATCCGCAACTCGCCGGCCAGCACGCCCAGTACATCGAAGCCACGCTGAAGGCCTGGCACGACGGAACCACCTGGGGCAAAGACGCGCAGGCCCAGATCATGCCGTCGATTGCCAGCAAGCTCAATGCCGGCGATATCGCCGCGCTGGCCAGCTACATCGAAGGCCTGCATAGCACCGACACCAGCGCCGCAGCTGCCGCACCCTGACCGTCAACGCGCCGACCGGGTCGGTCGGCGCAGCCCGCCCCGTGCCCCCTTCGTTCGAGGTATCTTCCATGTTGAAGCGTCTGCCGATTCTTTGCGCCGCCCTGCTCGCACTTGCCGCCTGCAGCCACGCCGGCGACAACAACAACGCGACGCCAACGCCTGCCAGCAGCAGCACGACGACGGCAGCGACAGCCGCCAGCGCCGCCGCTGCGGCAACCTCGGCATCGGCTGCCACACCAGCCAATACCGCGCCCGCCGGCAGCACCAGCACGGCCGCCGCCAGCAGCACGGCCGAGGCAGCGTCGGCCCAGACGCCGCCCGCCGCACCGGCAGCACCCTTTGTCGACAACGGCAAATGGGTTGCCGGCAAGAACTACTTCGTGATCGAGCCCGCACAGCCGACCAGCCACCCGGGCAAGATCGAAGTCACCGAGGTGTTCTCCTACGGCTGCCCTGCATGCAACGAGTTCCACACCACGGTCGACCGCATCGCGCACAGCCTGCCGGCCAATGCGGTGATGAACTACCTGCCGGCGTCGTTCCGCCCGGACGAAAACTGGCCGATGTATCAGCGTGCGTACTATGCCGCGCAAGCACTGGGCGTGGCCGACAAGGCCCACGACGCGATGTTCGATGCTGTCTGGAAAAGCGGCGAACTGGGCACCGACGATCTCTCCACCGGCAAGCTCAAGCCGCATGAAGCGTGGCCGACGATCAGCGACGTGGCAAAGTTCTATGCCAAGTACGGCGTCGATCCGAAGGAGTTCGTCGCGGTCGCCAATTCCTTCAGCGTCAACACCAAGATGAAGCGCGCCGATGAACTGGTCAAAGCCTATGGCGTGGAAGGCACCCCGACCATGATCGTCGACGGCAAGTATCGTTTCGACCCGGGCACGGCCGGTGGCTATGCGCAATCGATCGAACTGACCCAGTGGCTGGTGGCCAAGGAAGCCGCCGGCAAGTAGGCCCGAAGCAGGTCCCTTTCGAGCACCGACGCCACGGCACGGCCCGTTGCCGGCCGGCAACCCTCCATGCGAAGAGAGTCTCCGATGTTCAAGCGAATTGCCCGTCTGCACCTGTTCGCCCTGCTCGGTGGCCTTGTGCTGACCAGCGCCTGCAGCGCGCAACCCGGCACCGCAGCGCCATACACCGACGGTGTCGAGTACGTGACCCTGCCCGGTCCGCACCAGCGTTACAGCAGCGAGGGCAAGGTGGAGGTGGTCGAGGTCTTTTCCTACGGCTGCATCCACTGCGCGCATTTCGCACCGATTGCCGAGCAACTGCGCAAGGAGCTGCCGCCCGGGGTGAAATTCAAGCTGATGCCGGCACCCTTCAGCGACGCCTGGCTGCCGTTTGCGCGCGCCTATTACGCGGCACGCCAACTGGGCGTGGTCAAGCGCACCCATCTGGCACTGTTCACCGCCAAGTTCGACCAGCATTACCCGATCAATACGCTGGGTGAACTGGCCGATTTCTACGCCCGTGAAGGGGTCAATCGGGCCGACTTCATGCGCATCGCGACTTCGGCGCAAGCTACCGCAAAGTTGAAGAGCGACCTCGCGCTGATCCAGAAGTGGCAAGTGGATGGCACACCGACCCTGGTGATCGACGGCAAGTACCGCGTTGCCACCGTGCATACGCAGGAAGAAATGGCCGCGGTGGCGTTGTGGCTGGCCAAGCGCGAGCTGCACGGCAAGTAAGGCGGTGCGGCTGGCACGCCGTTCACATCGGGTGGATCATGCTGGTGGCGTCCGGCCGGTGGCCCGGCGTCGTGATCGACTGAACCCTCTTTCCGCATAGTGTGTTGCGATGACCCGCGCCGCAATTTCCCAAGCCGCACCTGCCGAGCGCCATCTGCGCCTGCTGAGCTGCAACATCCTGGCCGGTGCCAGCGTGAAGCGCTACAGCGAATACGTCACCCGCAGCCTCGAAGCGGTGCTGCCCGGACGCAACAAGCTGGACAACCTCGACCGGCTCGCCGAGGTGCTGCCGCAGTTCGACCTGATCGGCTTGCAGGAAGCCGACGCCGGCAGCCTGCGCTCGGGCTTTCTGAACCAGACCCGCTACCTCGCCGAAACCTCCGGCATGCCGTTCTGGAGCCATCAGCCGAACCGGCCCATGGCACGCCTGGCACATTCGGCCAATGGCCTGATCTGCCGGCTGGAACCGCACTCGGTGATGGATTACCCGCTGCCCAGCCGTATCCCCGGCCGCGGCGCGCTGCTGGCGCAGTTCGGCGAAGGCGACAACGCTCTGGCGGTGATGATCGCGCACCTGTCGTTGAGTGCACCGGCACGCGCGCGCCAGCTCGGCTTCATCGCCGAACTGCTGCAGGATTTCCCGCACGCGGTGCTGATGGGCGATCTGAACACCGAACCGGGCAGCGCGGAGATGCGACACCTGTTCGCCAAATGCAACCTGCAACCGCCGGTGCAGTCGACGCCGACTTTCCCCAGTTGGAAACCGCGACGCGCGCTGGACCACATCCTGACCTCACCGGCGATCCGGCTGGACAAGGTATGGACACTGCCGCAGGCCTTCTCCGACCACCTGCCGCTGGCGGCTGAAATCCGCCTGCCGGCGCATATCGCCGGTCCCTCGCGAGGCCGTCGATGAAGCCGTCGATGAGGCGGCCGTCGATGAGGATCGGCAGGTGGCGAATGGCCCGCCCGTGGCTGTTGCTGCTGGCGGTCGGATTCGCCGCAGCAGGGCTGCGTTACGGCCTGATCGAGCCCAGCACGATGGAACGACTGTGCAGCAGCACGCACAGCCCGATCTGGTGCCGTTGGCGGCAGCTGCTGGTACTGGGGTTTCTGCACGACGTCTACGGCGGCCTCGCGCTGGCGGCGGCGGCGTGGGCGCTCGTGGGAAAGCAGCCCTGGACGGCATGCCTGGCCGCCGCACTGGGTGCCTTCGCGCTGGAACTGTACTGCTTCCAGGCTGGCGCGCTGGCCTTGCTGATCGGCTGCCTACGCCTGCTGCGATGGCAGACGCAGGCGCTGCCGCGCCTGCCACCAACCGGACAGCACCGGCAGCGCGAGCAGAGCGTTCAGTCCCAGCCATAACCACGCCACCGGCGATAGTCCGGCTTCCTGGACGACCACGATCGCCGCCAGCATCGGCAGCCCGGCGGCGAGGAAGCGTTCCTCCGGCATCGGCATCGCTGCCTCGCGCCATTCGGACAACCAGCCGGCCAGGGCATAGCCGGCACACGGCAGCTCGAACAGACCGAGCGGAAAATCCCGGTAGCGGCCGTCGAACACCAGCAGCAAACCGTAATACGCCAAGGCGAACAGCCAGCCCAGCCGCAGCCAGCCGGGCGGAGCGGACGGTCGTGCCATACCGGCCAGACGCGCGGCAATCCAGCGCGCCAGCAGCAAAGCCGTCGCCAGCGCCAGCACGCACGCACCTGCCGATACCGTCCATTCCCACGCATCGCGGCACGCGAACAGCATCTGCCGCCATTGCCACGCCAGCGCACAGCCCGCGGCGAGACCGCCCAGGCTCAGCGCCACCCAGCCACGCCAGCCGCGCCAGCGACGACGACGCGATCCGGCCAGCGCGAACCCTCCCGCAACCGTCACGCCCGCCAGCCAGCCGGCCCACCAGCGCGGCTCCTCGATCACCGGCCCCTGCATCGCGAATTTCGGGTGCGCATGCGCGTCGAAAATGCCCCAGTAACCCCCGGCCGTACCTTCCTGCGCACGCTTCCACGGTTGGTCGAAGGCCTCGATCACGTTGTACGGCATGTGCACGGTCGCGGCATAACGCAGGAACTCGCGCAGATAGCGCGCCTCATTGACCAGGCTGGCGCTGGCCACCTGGCGCGGCCGCCCGGCGCTGGGCCAACCGGTCTCGCCGATCATCACGCGACGCCCGGGAAACGCCCGCTGCACCCTGGCGTAGACCGACGCCACATGCTGCACCGCGCGCTCCGGCGACACCGGATGATCCTCCCAGTACGGCAGGATATGGATGGTGAGATAGTCGACCGAGGCGGCCAGTTCGGGATGACGCAGCCACAGCTCCCACACGTCGGCGTAACTCACCGGCTCACTGATCGCGCTGCGCACCTGCCGCAGGTAAGCGGCCAGGGCGGCCGCTGACAATTCGCCACGCAGCAGCACCTCGTTGCCGACGATCACGCCGCGCACTACCTGCGGATACTTGCGTGCGGCGGCAATACCCAGCCGGATCTGCCGCTCGTTCGCTGCCTTGTCGCGGTCCAGCCAGATCCCCAGCAAAACCTTCATGCCGTAGCGGCTGGCGATGGCCGGCACCGCACCGAGGCCCTGGCCCTGCGAATACGTGCGCACGCAATCGAAGCGCTGCGACAGTGCACGCAGGTCGGCGTCGATGCGCGCGGGGCCGACGAAAGCGTGCGGATCGAGCGGGCTCTCGCCCTGCAGGCGGAATGGCGCATACGACACACAGGCAATGCGTGCCGACGGTGCGTCCGGCAACGCCACTGGCCGGCCGATCGCCCACCACCACCAGGCTCCGGCAAGCGCGAGCAAGATCAGCAAAAGCCACGCGACCCCGTGCCGGCGAGAAGTGCGCGAAGCTGCTGACGGCATGCCGATCCGGTAAATGTCGAAGAGTATGC
>DATKVA010000009.1:0-5503 GCA_035530315.1 Rhodanobacter sp.
AGGGTGTCGGCGAGCAGTGTGTCGAGCGGGGTTTCGAGGTAGTCCAGTTCGCGCCGGGCCTTGGAGGAATCCACGCGCAGCTCGTGGCAGGTCAGGGTGGCGGCTTCGGGGGTGATGTCGGGCTGCTTGCCGCTGACGCGCGACCAGGCGTCGGCCAGCCGGGCGAAGGCCATCAGGGCGAACGCCGGCGTGGCGCCACGCGGGGTGCGCTTGCCCAGTGCCGCACCCACGCGATGGACGAGGTCGACGAAGCTGGCCTGCTCGCCGCCGAGCAGATAGGCCTGTCCGAACCGTTGCCGTTGCCAGGCGCGCACCTGGGCCCGGGCGATCTCGCGCACGTCGGCGAACGCGCCGATGCCGGGCGGGATGCCGGGCAGCTTTTCGCGGTCCACCAGCATGATCAGCCGTGCCCAGTTGTGGCGATCGCCCGGACCCAGGATGTGCGAGGGGTTGAACACGATCCACGGCACGCGGGCATGGCGCACGGCCTGTTCGGCCAGGAATTTGCTGCGCTCGTAATTGATCCAGCTTTCGCCACCGTGCTGGCGTACCGACTCGTCGATCACGCCGTGTACGAGGTGCGACCAGGCCGACACTGAGGAGGTGTGCACGAAGGCGGGTACGCCGGCCGCTTCGGTGGCGCGCAGCAGGTTTTCGGTGCCCTGCACGTTGGTGGCGGTCTGCGCCGCCGCCTGCGGGCGCCACATGCTGGTGTCGGCCGCGGCGTGGAACACCGCGTCGCACCCGCTCATGGCCGCCTGCAGGCTGGCCCGATCCGCCAGTTCGGCACGCACCGGCACGGCCCCCGCGGCGGCGATGGCGGCATCGGATTCGGCACGGCGCGACAGCGCCTTGACCGTGCAGCCGGCTGTACGCAGTTCGTGCAGCAGATGCCCGCCCAGGAATCCGCTGGCGCCGGTGAGAAATACGTTGGTCATGCTGTGCCCTGCAAGAACGAACTGGGGTGCGCCGCATGGGTCGTCACGCTAACACGGCCGGATGAATCGTGGATGCGCTCGATAGGGTGGGAGAGACTTCTGTGGGAGCGACTTCAGTCGCGATGCTGTTGCTCTGGCCAAGCCAAGAGCATCGCGACTGAAGTCGCTCCCACAAGTTGCTCATTGCCCAGGGGGGGATTTCATCCGGGCAGGTGTCGGCTACTGGTTCTTCTTCTTTTCCTGCTTGGCAGCCTTCTTTTCTTTCATGGTCTTGGCGGGTTTTTTCTTCTCGCTCTTCTTTGAATCCATGCCCTTGCTCATGCTGTTCTCCGGGATGTGGGTGGTGCGGTTGGCGATGGGGTGAATACGGATAGCGGGCGCCTGCGGCCGAGCGGAAACACCGCGGGCAACGCTGCCGGAAGTTTACGCTGCAATCCACGGCGCGAGCAGCCCGGTCGGCCGTTTTGTGCCTAGGTCGCCGATCCGTGATCGCCGGCAAACTGGCGGCGAAGATCCTGCTGGCAACGTGCCAGCAAGGAAGCCGCATAGGCATCGGGCCAGGCATGGCGCAGGTCGAGGTCGGCGGCCAGCAGATCGTGTTCGCCGAGCAACTGGGCCATCGCCAGCACATCGGCGCAGGCCAGTACCGTGGCCAGGGGCTGGCCATCGTCCGGTTGATCCGCGAGTTGCCGCGCCGTCAACGCCTCGATCACGTTCGCGGGCAGCTCCCAGTACTGTGCGGCCTGCACCGACAGCCTGGCGGCGAGCTCCGCGCAGCCGGCAAGGAAGTCCGTGGAAAGCGGCACCATTGCTTCGGGCATCAATTGATCCAGCAGCCGCACCACGGCGCCGGTGCCGGCGTGACTGACGATGCCGGCAAGGTAGGCTTCGAAGGCGTCGCACCCGCTGTGTTTGCCCAGCCAGGCGCAGGCGTGCGCGCAGCGTTCCGAGTGCTCCCACAGACGCTCGCCGGCGAGCTGGCTGAGCCGGCCGGCGCTGCTCTGCAGGATCGGTTTCATGACGTGCTGGGTCACTACGCGGCGCAGGCCTTCCTGTCCCAGCAGGATCACCGCATGCTGCAGGCTTCGGATCGGTTGGGCCGAGCGGTAACTCGCGCTGCGCGTGACCCGCATGACTTCGCCGACCATCAGCGGGTCGCGGCCGACCAGCCGGGCCCACTGTCTGCCGGCTGCATTGTCGTTTTTCAGAAGACGCATCAGTTGCGGCAACACGGTAGGCAGACGCGGCAGGCTGCGCATGTCGAAGCGTATGCTGAGCAGTTCCAGCCGCTTGAGCGTGGTCAGTTCGAACGTGCTCGGCAGCTGGCTCTCGCTGTCGGGCAGGCCGAACACGTATTGAAGGAAGCGGGCACGGATTTGCGTTGTCGAGACGACGGGAAGCAAATCCGCCGGCGCGACCGTTGGCGCTGCAACCGGTGCGGCCGTGGTCGCACGGACCGGCTTCGCGGCGGGAATGCGCCGGGCACGGTTAGCAGCCTTGTCCCGGCTGCCAAGCAAGCGCCGCCACATGCTGACCATACACGTGTCCCTTGTTCCGGCGCGTCTGCGGACTGCGCTCTGGCTTGGGTAACGGCGGCGTCCGGGAAAAATGTAGGGCGAAAGCCGGCCGGCCCGGTCAGAAACGTTCGGCGGGAGCCAGGTAACGCCACTGTCCGGGTGGCAGCCGGGCCAGCGGAATGCGTCCGACGCGCAGGCGCTTCAGCGCAAGCACCTGCAGGCCGACCGCGTGGCACATCGGCTCGATCAGGGCCGGCTGCAAACCCTTGAACGCGAAGCGCAGCCGATGCTCGCTCTGCCAGCTGACCTTGATCGGCGGCATCGCGTAATGGTTGAAGCGCAGGCCGTGGTTGAGCAGGGTCAGCCCGTCGGGAACCAGTTCGCCACTGACATCGACCTCGAACTCCTGCTCGATCCGCGCGATGTCCTCGGTGAGCTTGCGGGTGACGCGCCAGTCCTGGGTAAACACCAGCAGGCCGCTGGCACCGGTCGGCAACGGCAGCGGCGACGTCAACCGCTGCAGATGCCGCTTCAAAGGGCGCACCCCCGAAGCGTCATCGGGCGAACGGCTGGCGGGCGTGACCAGCGCACTGGCCGGGTTCGCACCGGTGCCGGCGTCGTAGCCGAGCGGCTTGTGCAGCACCAGGGTGACCGGTTCGGTAGGGGCCAGTCTGGCGTCGGGGTCGAGTTCGACGGTCTGCGCAGCCACCATGAACTGCGGTTCTTCCACCACCTCGCCATCGACCCGAACCCAGCCACCCTCGATGTACTGCTCGGCCTCGCGCCGTGAACAGCGGGTCAGCGCGACGACGCGTTTGGCCAGGCGGACAGGTTCGGTCATCGAGGTGCCGTTGAGCGGGGGAGGGCCATTGTAAGCGCCCTCGCCATCCCGGTAGGAGCGCACCCGGGATCGGAGCGCGCCAGTGGCAATTGGCGCGCATGCCCCCAGATAGGGGGCTTCCCATGAAGCGAGCCGGCGCGATGATTCCCTTTTCCATCCTGGATCTGGCCCCGGTCACCGAAGGCAGCGACGCGGGCCAGGCGTTCCGCCACACGCTGGATCTGGCGCAACTGGCCGAGCGCCTGGGTTACCGGCGCTACTGGCTGGCCGAACACCACAACATGCCGGGCATCGCCAGCGCGGCCACGGCAGTGCTGATCGGCTACGTGGCCGGTGGCACCTCCACGATTCGTGTAGGTGCCGGCGGCATCATGCTGCCCAACCACGCGCCGCTGCAGGTGGCCGAAGCATTCGGCACACTGGCGTCGCTGTATCCGGGGCGTGTCGATCTGGGGCTGGGCCGCGCGCCAGGCACCGATCAGCCCACCGCGAAGGCGCTGCGCCGCTATTTCGACAGTGCCGAAGCGTTTCCGCATGACGTGGTGGAACTGCTCGGCTATTTCGAGCCGGCCAAACCCGGCCAGCCGGTACGTGCGGTGCCCGGCGCAGGGATCGAGGTGCCGGTATGGCTGCTCGGTTCGAGCCTGTTCAGCGCGACCCTGGCGGCGCGGCTCGGGCTGCCGTTCGCGTTCGCCTCGCACTTTGCACCCGATGCGATGGACGAGGCGCTGGCACTGTACCGGCGCGACTTCCAGCCATCCGCCCGCCTGCAGCAGCCGTACGCGATGCTGGGCATCAACGTGGTGGCGGCTGACGACGACGCGCAGGCGCGGCGGCTGTTCACCACCCAGCAACAGAGTTTCGTCACGTTGCGCCGCGGTCGTCCGGGCCTGATCCCGCCGCCGATCGACGACATCGAGGCGTTCTGGACGCCGGCCGAGAAACTGGGCGTGGAGCGTGCGCTTGCCTGTGCCGTGGTCGGCGATGCCGATCGCGTGCATGATGGTATCGATGCCTTCATCGCACGGCATCGGCCGGACGAGCTGCTGCTCACCAGCAACGTGTTCGACCATGCGGCGCGCCGGCATTCGTTCGAGATCGCGGCGGCGGTGCGCGACCGGCTCGCCGGGCCGAACGTGCATGCCAGCTGACCTGCACCGGCGCAAATAAGCCGGACAAGGCCGCCGATCGGCCATAATTGACGCTATTCCACGAACCATTGAAGCTCCCCCACGCATGAAGACACCCAAGGGCCTGCAGGAACTGATCGACGAGGGCGTGATCGACCAGGTGCTCAGGCCGCTGAAGAGCGGCAAGGAAGCCTCCGTTTACGTCGTGCGTTCGGGCGACGATATCCGCTGCGCCAAGGTCTACAAGGACATGGCGCAGCGCAGCTTCCAGGCGCGCGTGCAGTACCAGGAAGGGCGCAAGGTGCGCGGCAGCCGGCAGGCCCGCGCGATGGGCAAGGCCACCAAGTTCGGTCGCAAGGAGGCCGAGGCCGCCTGGAAGAACGCCGAGGTCGATGCGCTGTACCAGCTGACCGCCGCCGGCGTGCGCGTACCCAGACCCTATGGCTACTTCAGCGGCGTGCTGGTGATGGAGCTGGTCACCGATGCGGACGGCCATTCGGCGCCGCGACTGGGTGAAGTGGAGCTGTCGGCGCAGACTGCGCGCGACTACCACCGTTTCCTGATGCGGCAGGTGGCGCGGATGCTGTGCGTGGGACTGATCCACGGCGACCTGTCCGAATACAACGTGCTGGTGGCGCCGGAAGGACCGGTGATCATCGACCTGCCGCAGGCGGTCAGCGCTTCGGGCAACAACAATGCACGCACGATGCTGCGGCGGGACGTGGGCAACATCACCATCAGCCTGTCGCGCTTCGCACCGGAACTGCTGGACACCCACTACGGCGAGGAAATGTGGGCGCTGTACGAGCTGGGCGAGCTGCATCCCGACACCGAACTCACCGGGCACTTCGCGTTCGACGAACGCATCGCCGACGTCGACAGCGTGATGCAGTCGATCATCGATGCGCGCGAGGAAGCGATCATCCGCCAGCAGGGGCGCGAGGCGGCGGCACTGGAAGGTTGAGTGCCCGCCGTTTTTTTGTAGGAGCCCGCTGGCGGGCGATGCTGTTGCTTTGATGGTTGGTTGCAGTGGGGAAATTCAAAGCAACAGCATCGCCCGCCAGCGGGCTCCTACAA
>DATKVA010000010.1:0-64447 GCA_035530315.1 Rhodanobacter sp.
TCGGCCGGCATGCGCCGCATCTTCACCAGCCAGTCGATGCGCCGTCCGTCGCCGCCCAGCCCGAGGCGGCCCGCCGCATCGACGGTCAATGCCACCATGGCAAGGTAGACGTCCGGTGCCAGCCGGCGGTTCAGGCGCAGCTCGCGCAGGCAGTTGAGCCGGCGCGCCGCGGGCGTGCCGTAATCGATCAGGTCGTGGCGGAACGGCTTCTTCAGCTTGTACACATGACATTCGGACAAGAACAGCCATGACATGTGCGTTTCCAGTGTCTCGATCCGCCCGACCTGCTCCGGGTAGCTATCCGGCCGTCGCAGGAAAGCGACCTTGGCCGACAGGCCCGGCATGCGCATCCTCCGCCGCTGTGGAGCCGTGCCAGGCATCGCCGTCACCCTCACCGCGCGCGGTACCCGGTGGGGCAAGGACGCGGCTGCCGGCATGCGCCGGGGCGGCGACAGGATCGCGCACGGCTTCCCCCGCCGCGGAGGCAATGAAAATGGAGTGGATGCATCGATGCTCTCATGCCAGATGCGCGCGGAACCAGTCGCGGCTCAGCTCGACCACCGTCTGCAACGTACCCGGCTCCTCGAACAGGTGCGTTGCTCCGGGCACGATACTTAGTTCACGTTCGCAACGCATGCGCGCCAAAGCCTGGCGGTTCAAGTCGAGCACGTCGGTGTCCAGGCTGCCGACGATCAGCAATGTCGGCGCGCGTACCCGCGGCAGAGCCTCGGCGGCCAGGTCAGGCCGTCCACCGCGCGAGACGACAGCCGCGACCCGTGCACTGGCAGCGGCAGCCACCAGCGCAGCGGCTGCCCCCGTGCTTGCGCCGAACAGGCCGATGGGAAGATGGCCGATGTCGCCGCGTCGCGATATCCAGTCGATAGCCAGCACCAGCCGCTGTGCCAGCAAGGCGATATCGAACACGTTGCGCCGATCGCCGGCCTCCTCCTCATCCAGTAGATCGAACAGCAATGTGCCGATACCCGAGGCGCCCAGCGCCTCGGCGACCTGGTTGTTGCGCGGACTGAGACGGCCGCTGCCGCTGCCATGCGCGAACGCCACCACACCGAAGGCATCCGGCGGAATGCGCAACAAGCCATCGAGACCGGGTGGAGATACACGAACCCGCTCGGGGGACAGCAATCGAGACGAATGATTCTCACGCATGGCGACACCTGCTGCGTTGGAGCAAACATGTTCCGGGCATCCACGACATTCACAGGATCGCGTATCCGGCATGCACGATGCTGACTCAGATCAATCACGAGCGCGTTTATCGGCAACCAGCACGCGCTGATACCTTGTGCGGAAGTTGATCCAGGTCGGTATTCGTGCCTCGATCCCGCACTAGCAGCCTGCCGGACTTTGCTCGGCCGGGCTGCGAATCCGGCTGTGCGGTCCAGCTTTCCGCCGCTTCTTGACCCATGGAACCACCATGGGCCGGCGAAGCGTCGAAAATCTGTCCTCGCACAGCCAAATTCTCGCCTCGACCAGCAAAGTCCGACAGGCTGCTAGGCTGGCCATCCAGCTTGATGGAGGTCGCCATGAGTATCCGAAATACCGAGATCGCGGCGATGTTCGAGGAGATCGCCGATCTGCTTGAGCTGCAGCAGGCCAACGCCTTCCGCGTGCGCGCCTACCGCAACGCCGCACGCACGCTCGCCGCATGGCCCGAGGAGATGGCCGACTGGGGAGCGCAGGGCCGCGACTTCGACGACCTGCCCGGAGTCGGCAAGGATCTGGCGGGCAAGATCGCCGAGATCCTGGCGCGCGGCAGCTGCGACCAGCTCGACCGCCTGCGCGCCAGCTTTCCCCGCGGCATCACCGACCTGCTGCATATTTCCGGGCTCGGCCCCAGGCGCGTGCATACGCTGTATCACGAACTCGGCATACGCTCGCCCGCACAGCTGCTGAGTGCGGCGCGCGAAGGCCGCATACGCACGGTGCCCGGGTTTGGCGCAGTCAGCGAACGCCGCATCGCCAAGGCCGCGGCCGACCATCTGGAGCGCGCCAAGCGATGGCCGCTGGCGCGCGTCACACCCAGTGTCGACGCCCTGCTCGCCTGCCTGCATGCGGTTCCCGGGGTGTCCGAAGTCGTCGTCGCCGGCAGCTTTCGGCGTCGGCGCGACACCGTGGGCGATCTGGATATCCTGGCCGTGGCGCCAGCCGATAGCGCCGCCGTGCGGCAACTGTGCGAGTTCGATCAAGTCGAACAGGTGCTTGCGCAGGGTTCGACGCGCGCTAGCGTGGTACTCAAGAACGGCCTGCAGGTGGATCTGCGCGTGGTACGTGCGGCCAGCTTCGGCTCCGCGCTGGTCTACTTCACCGGCTCCAAGGCGCACAACATCAACCTGCGCCGGATCGCCCAGGCGCAAACACTGAAGATGAACGAATACGGTGTGTACCGCGGCCGGACACGCATCGCCGGCGACACCGAAGCCTCGGTCTACGCATCGATAGGACTGCCCTGCATTCCGCCCGAGTTGCGCGAGGACCATGGCGAAATCGAGGCCGCCCGCCGCCAGGCATTGCCGCAGCTGATCGAACGCGCCGATCTTCGCGGCGACCTGCATGCCCATACCGACGCTAGCGACGGCAGGGAGAGCCTGCAACAGATGGCGCAGGCGGCCCGCGCGGCCGGCCTCAAGTATCTTGCGATCACCGACCATTCACGCAGCCTGACCGTCGCGCACGGACTCGATGCACGGCGGCTGGGTGCGCAGATCGATGCGATCGACCGGCTCAACGAGAAGCTCAAGGACATCGTCCTGCTCAAGGGCATCGAGGTGGACATCCTGCCGGATGGCCGACTCGACCTGCCCGACGCCGTGCTCGCCCGCCTCGATCTGGTGGTCGGCGCCGTGCACAGCAGCCTGGATCTGTCGCGGGAAAAGCAGACCGCGCGCATCCTGCATGCCATGGACCGGCCCAACTTCAGCATCCTCGCCCATCCCAACGGTCGACTGTTCGGCACCCGCGGCCCCTGCGCGCTGGACATGGAGCGGATCATCCGTCATGCGCGCGAGCGCGGCTGCTTTCTCGAATTGAACTCGCAGCCGGACCGGCTGGACCTGTTCGACCTGCAGTGCCGCCAGGCCAGGGACGCCGGCGTCCCGGTAGCGATATCCAGCGATGCCCATCAAGGCACCGATCTGCGCTGGCTGGCGCTGGGCGTCGATCAGGCCCGGCGCGGCTGGCTGGAGGCGGGCGATGTCCTCAATACGTTGCCGCTGCAACGGCTGCGCAAACGGCTCGCGGCAACCATGAGCCCGGTGCCTGGCTGAGCCGCAGCAGGCAGGGGGCCATCCACCAGCCGACATCGAACTGAGTGGCGTTTTGTTGATCGTCGTCAAGACCGGTGGGCAATCGTGGAGCGATGCTTTTCCCCCGGCGGCCTGTCTGGCCGCGGTCGCGGAGAAAGCCCATGCGTATCGCTGATATCTGTACCCGTCAGGTTGTAAGCACCGATGCAGCCATATCCGTCCATGCAGCGGCCGAGATGATGCGCAAGCATCACGTCGGCAGTCTGGTGGTCACCGAACAACCGAACGGCGAGCGTATCCCGATCGGATTCATCACCGATCGCGATATCGTCCTCGCCGTGGTTGCCGTGGGCATCAGCGCCGATGCGCTCATGGTGTCCGACATCATGAGCCGGAACGTGGCCACCTGCACCGAGAACGAAGACATATTCGACGCGATCGAGACCATGCGTGCACGCGGCGTACGCCGCCTCCCCGTACTCAACAGCGAGGGCGGACTGACCGGCATGCTCAGCGCCGACGACATATACGGCGCGCTCGGCACGCATATGCGCGAACTCGGCGCAGCACTCACCCACGAGCAGATGCACGAAATGAACGCGCGCATCTGAAACCCGCACCCATGATGCACGTGCCACGAGTGGAGAACCCTGCCGGCTTGTTGCCTCACGAACGACGACCTGCACCAGATCGCCGACGAAATCGATACCGCTGCTTGCATCGCGCACGACGCATGCATCCAGCCCGCTGAACCAGTCGCAGCATGGAGCATGTGCCGATGAGCATTCTGCCTTTTCTCGATCGTACCCATGCAGCCCGGTTTCTGGCCGATCGGCTGGCCGGTTACCGCGGTGGCAACCCGCTGGTATTGGCGATACCGCGAGGTGCCGTCCCGATCGGACGCGTACTGGCCGACGCCTTGCGCGGCGAACTCGACGTGATACTGGTGCGCAAGCTCGGTGCGCCCGGCAACCCGGAGTTTGCGGTAGGCGCAGTCGACGAGACGGGAGACATGCGCATAGCCACGTACGCCGCATCCGCTGGGGCGGACGATGCGTACCTGAAAACCGAGGGCGCCCGGCAGCTGGCGCGTATCCATGAGCAGCGGAGGCTGTACGGCGGTGGCCGCGAGCCGGTCGACCCGCATGGCCGCCTGGTCATCGTCGTCGATGACGGGCTGGCCACTGGCGCCACGATGGCTGCCGCGCTCGCCTCGGTGCGCCGCCGCGCACCATCGCACCTGATCTGTGCGGTGCCGGTGGCATCGGCCGAGGCGCTGGCACGGGTGGCCGCGCTGGCGGATGAAGTCGTTTGCCTGGCGACGCCGGCCAATTTTTCCAGCGTCGGCGCGCACTACCTGCAGTTCGGGCAGGTCGAGGATGCCGAAGTCGTCGCGACCCTGCAGCAAGCCAGGGGCAAGTGATCGATGGCTCGAAACCAAGGCCCCGCTCTACGCAACGACAGCAGAGCGAGCGAAACACGACGCCCCCAAACCCGGGGCAGGAGACTGACATGACCAAGACATGGATTCTGGTGGCCGACAGTGCACGCGCACGTCTGTTTGCCTTTGGCTCGTCCGAAAAGGTGTTGAACGAAGTGGCCTGTTTCACCAATCCGGATGGCCGCGCGCCGGGTCGGGATGCCACATCCGAGCGCGCACCCCGCGTCAACGAGAGCGTCGGCCCCACTCGTCATGCGATCGAGCCGCATACCTCGCTGCGCGAGAAAAGCGAGGATCATTTCGCGCATATGTTGAACGATGCACTGGAACGCGGCCACAACGAGCACCAGTTCGATCAGCTCATCCTGGTTGCACCAGCCCACTTTCTCGGCGTCATGCACGACTGTCTCGACAAGCCGCTACGCGCGTGCGTTGTCGACGAAATTCGGCACGATCTCACTGCCCTGTCCCTTGCCGAAATACACGCGCGCCTGCCGCACCGGTTGCTTGCGCCGGGGATCTCTCCATAGCGACACATCGAAGGCACATCGAAGATGTGGCCGGGGCGAATGATCCTTCAGATGCCTGATGGCCGGGATGTCATCACTTCGCCGGGGGCGCGGCGTTCGTTCACATCGAACGGTTCGACGGCCCGGGTTTCGTCCAGGTGGAACACCGCGTCGAACTGCAGGGGCAGCGCGGCCATGAAGTAGTGGCTGGCGTATTCGGTTTGCGGCCGATAGAGCACGCCGATCGCGCGTTCCAGCCGTGGGGTACGCAAGGCATCGGCGGCCCGGTCGTGCAAGGACAGGTAGAAGCGATCCAGACGTGTGCGATAGAACAGGCCTTCGTAACTGTCTGCACGCGCCGGCTGGACCGTGCGGCACTCGGCTGGGCCGCCCCACTCGTGCGCGGCGGTGACGGTACCGGCATAAGTGGTGAAGCCCACCAGAAACGCCTGCTCGACCCCGACCTTTTCACGCACAAGCTCGCCGACATTCCACTCGCCGGCCTCCGACATCTGCGTCGCCCGCGCATCCCCCAGATGGGAGTTGTGGGCCCACACCACGATGCGGCCGGCCCTTCCCTGCGCACGCAGGTACCGCTGCAATGCGAACAGCGTCTGCGTCATGTGCTCGTCGCGCCGGTTCCACGTATCGATGCGTGAATCGAACATCCCGCGGTAGTATGCCTCGGCACTCATCACGACATGTGCGTTGCGCTCGGCAAAGAATTGCTCGTCGGCCGCGCGACGGCCGTCGCAGGCCAGGTAATCCGGCGCGCGACGAATCAATTCGAGCAGCCGCTCCCGCACCGCATTGCGGCAGTCCGGTCGCAGACCTGACGCGGCTTCATAGCCGTAGCTCTGCGGGTCTCCCACATGATCCAGGGCGGCGTACTGCTGGCGCGCGATGGCGGCCTGCTCGTGATCGACGTTTTCCAGATAGGCAATGACCGCCTCGGCCGACCGGTACAGGCTGTACATGTCCAGACCGAAGAAACCGACGCCGGAATCGGCCGGGCAAGATGCGTTGTGCGCATGCAGCCACTCGATGAAGTGAAGAACCTCATCGTTGCACCACATCCAGCGCGGAAAGCGTTGGAAGTCGCCGAAGGCGGTGCGCGCCGTTAGATCGAGGCCATCGCCGTGCACGTAGCGGTTCAGGCGGTTGGCATCGGGCCAGTCGGCTTCCACCGCCACGGCATCGAAGCCACGCTCGGCGATCAATCGGCGCGTGATTTGTGCACGCATGCGATAGAACTCGCATGTGCCGTGGGTGGCTTCGCCCAGCAGCACGAACGGACGGTCGCCGACCGCCTCCATCAGCGCGTCGTAGTCTTGATCCGCACCGTCCAGGCGCACGGCTGCTGCACGGATGGCATCAAGCGCACTGGCGGACGTACCTGTCATGGACGGCACCTACGTAGCATATGCATCGCGGCTGGCGGACCGGCCATCTGCTCCGCATCGGCGAACCGGCACGGAGCAGGACCGTCACGCGGATATCAGCTGACCGTGATCTTGTGCGCACCGCCATTGTGCTTCTTGGGCAGCGTCAGATGCAGGATGCCATTGTCGTAGTGCGCATCCGCTTTCGTGCTTTCGATCTCGGTCGGCAAGCTGAAGGAGCGAAACACCTTCCCGTAGTACCGCTCGGTATAGACGTCCATTTCATTGTCCTTCTTCTTGCTTTCCCGCTTGACCTCGGCACTGATCGATACCTGGTTTCCCTCGACCGAGATCGCGATGTCGTTCTTGTCGATGCCCGGCATTTCGGCGTTGACCAGAAACGCCTTGTCGTTTTCGGTGACGTCGATGCGCATGTCCGGCGTCGTCGCTTCAAGCTCGCGCCACAGCGGGCGAGTGCCCAGGTCGCGGAACATGTCTTCGAAGTTGGCGAGCGGATCCATGCGGCTCACCGCCCTGAGTGGATTCCAGCGTGTCATGGTTGCCATGGTAGTGCGTCCTCCGCAGATTGATGCGCAGCCTTTCATCCACCAATCGCCAGGGTGCTGCTGCGCCAACTTGCTGCCCGGCGGTCACTCTGCATGCTTGCAGACGGGACCAGATAAAAGCGTACTCGCGGGGTGGGGCCGTTTATTGACGCAGATCAACAGGGCGACATGCCGCGAGGCCCGGATAGCCAGGACCCGCCGTGCCGGTTACCGTGAGTCCCGCGAACTTCGTTGCCGTTTCGTTATCCGGGAGACCGGTCCCGATGGTCGTTGACATCAGACGGGCGGTACGCGATGAATAGGCGCATGTCAGACAGCAGCATCGATCGGTATCGTCGCCACCGCTACGCCTACCCGCTGGGGCTGCTGGGATTGTTCATCCTTTTCTGGCTCGCACTGGCAATCAGACCGTGGTTCCGCCACGACTGGCTGCTCGAGAACATTGCCGTGTTCGTCCTGCTGCCGCTGTTCGCGGCAACGGCGCACAAGCTGCGCTTTTCCAATCTGGCGTACACCTTGCTCTTCATTTTTCTCTGCGCACATGAGATTGGTGCCCATTACACCTATTCGCTGGTGCCTTACGATGCGGCGTACCGGACGCTGACCGGGCGATCGCTCGATGCGCTGCTCGGGTTCCAACGCAATCAATACGATCGCCTCGTGCACTTCCTGTTTGGCCTGCTGCTTCTGCCCTTGGCGGTCGAGCTGTTCGAAGCCAAGGCCCCTCCCCGCGGGGTCTGGTCTTTCCTGATGCCGGTGTTCTTCATCGAGTCTCTCTCGGCCATCTACGAACTTGTCGAATGGCTGGCCGCGATCGTGTTCGGTGGCGAACTTGGCCAGGCGTATCTCGGTACGCAAGGAGACGCATGGGATGCGCAGAACGACATGACACTGGCGCTGCTGGGGGCCGTGATCGCACAAGCCGTGCTCGTGTTTGTCCGATGGCGGCGCGCGCGGGCGGGTTGAGGCTCATTCCGGGCAGCCCGCACTGGGGCCGGCCGACGGCACTCCATCCTCTTCAGCGGCCGAAGATGATTTCCTTGCCTTCATGGCCGCGGTCCCACCCGCGCAGTTCGTCGCGGATATGGGCGACGCGCTGGCGGCCGAGCGCATTGCGCTCCTCGTCGAGTACCTGGCCATCCAGCAGCTCGGCCAGGCGCTGCGCGGTGGGCAGCATCGCATCCCATGCATCCAGCGCCGGCAATGGCGCCGGCAGGGTCATGAAGAAGCTCACCCCGGGCGTGCGCAGTGCATCCAGCCGGGCCAGATCGAAATTGCCCGGCTTGAGCATGTTGGCCACGCTGAAGATCGGCCCTAGTTCGCGCTTGCCGTCGACCAGGCGGTGATAAATACCCATGTCGCCGTACTCGAGACCGGCTTTTTCGGCAGCCACAACCAGATCCGGGCCATGGAAGAAACTGCCTTCGCGCGCGATCACGAACAGCGTGACGATGCGCTCCACCGGCAGTTGCTCGGGGCGCCGGCCGAGATCCGTGCGTGGCGGAGCCTTTGCCGCAACCGGTGCTGCCGGCTGTGCTGCGGACGGCTGTGGTGCGGCGGGAGGCGGCGTTTCGCTGGATGCCGGCGCACGCAAGGCATCGACGATCGAGGCGGCATGGCCGGCCAGCTTCGGCTTCGGCTTGGTGTGGCTGTGCTCGCCGGACAAGGTGGCGCCCAGGCGTTCGAGCTCGGCGCGCAATCCCACTTCCAGCTCGCCCTGTTGCGGCTGCAGGCTGGCCCGCTCGTGGCCGCCGGCTGGCGCATCGAGCGAACTGAAGTACGGATCGTCGGCGATGCTGGATCCGTCCAGGGTCGGTTCGCGTCGATCGCCGCCCTGCTGGGCACCGCCCATGCGTCGCTTGCCCTGCTCTTTCTTTGGCTGACCGAACAGCCACATCAATACCAGCGCGATCACGCTGAAAATGAACAATGGAATGCCGACGGCGGGATTCCAGCCAACCGCGAGAACAGGTTGCAACGTCATCGAAGGACTCCTCAGGCTGCGCCTGCCAGTTTAGCCGCTTCGGCGAGGTCCACCTGTACCAATCGCGATACGCCCGGCTCGCGCATGGTCACGCCACACAGCTGGGTGGCTGCTTCCATGGTGGCCTTGTTGTGGCTGATGAAGATGAATTGCACCTTTTCGCTCATCTCCCTGACCATGCTGGAGAAGCGCACGACGTTCGCTTCGTCCAGCGGCGCGTCCACCTCGTCCAGCAGGCAGAACGGCGAAGGGTTGAGGCCGAAGATGGCGAATACCAGCGATACCGCGGTAAGCGCTTTCTCGCCACCGGAAAGCAGGGTGATGTTGCTGATCCGCTTGCCCGGTGGGCGGGCCATGATCGACACGCCGGTATTGAGCAGGTCGTCGCCGGTCAGTTCAAGGTAGGCATGCCCGCCGCCGAACAGCCGCGGGAACAACTCCTGCACGCCGGCATTGACCTTGTCGAAGGTCTCCTTGAAGCGCTGGCGGGTCTCGCGGTCGATCTTCCTGATCGCGCCTTCCAGTGTATCCATCGCACTGACCAGGTCGGCCAGCTGGTTGTCCAGGTACGTCTTGCGCTCGCTCTGTTCGGCGTGTTCCTGGATCGCGGCCAGGTTCACCGGTTCCAGGCGGGCGATCTTCTGGCCGAGGTCGTCGAGCTGCTGACGCCACTGGCTGGCATCGATGTCTTCGGCCAGTTCCGCCAGCAGTGCCTGCAGCTCCAGGCCGGAGGCGTTGATCGCTTCGGCGAGCTGCTCGGCGCGCATGTGCAATGCCTGCGCGGCCAGGCGTTTCTCCGACAGCTTCTCGCGCAGCGCGCCCAGGCCATGCTCGACGCGCTGGCGTTCCTGTTCCAGCCGGCGCACGTCCGCATCGACGTCTTCCAGCGCACGGCGCGCCTCGACCAGCTGCCGGTCGACCAGCAGGCGCTGATCCAGGTAGGTCTGGCGTTCGCTTTCCAGCTCGGCGATCGGATCGGAGCCGGCCGCCAGCTGTTCGGCGATTTCGTTGCGGCGTGCCTCGATCTGGCGCAACTGCGTAGCCATGCGGCCCAGTGCCTGTTCCAGCGAAGCCAGCGCGGCGCGCTTCGATTCAAGCCCCAGCGCCAGGGCGTGCGATTGGTCGGCCGCCTCGCGCGCGTTCATGCGCGCTTCCTCGCGTGCTTCGAGCAGTGCGCGGCGTTCGTTTTCCAGCTCGCGCCGCTGGTCTTCCAGATCGCCCATCAGGGCGACCGATTCGTCCAGCCGCGCCCGCGCCTCGCGGGTCTGGCTCTGCAGTTCGTCGAGTTGCGCGCCCAGTTCGGACAGCTCGCCGGTTACCTTCTCGGCCCGTGCCCGTGCCGTCTCCAGCTTGCCGCGATGGCTCTGGATCTGACCGGCCAGTTCGGACTGGCGGCGATGTGCATTGTAAAGCTCGCGCTGCGCGTCGTCGCGCGCGCGCTCGGCATCGAATTTTCGGGCACGCAAGGCATCCAGCTGGCCGGTTGCCTCCTCGATCCGCGCTTCCAGTACAGCGACCTGCCCGGTCAAAGCACGGATCTCGCGCTCGCGTGCGAGAACGCCGACCTGACTGCCCTGCGCGCGGCGCACGCGTGCCCAACCCGGTCCCAGCCATTCGCCGGCGCGGGTGATCACCGACTGGTACGGCGCCAGCGCGGACAGCGATGCCACGCGCTGATGCGCCTCGGGCAGCGATTCCGCCGTCAGGACATGGCCGAGTATCGTCACCGCGGCGGCCGGACCGCGCACATGCGCCGCCAGCGTGCCGGCGGTGTTGGCGCCGCCGGCAACCCCATCGAGCAGAGCCACGTCGGCGTTTTCCAGCGCGCCGAACTCGCCCGCGAGGGCGTGCGAACCCTCCACCAGCACGCTGTCGAGAAACCCGCTGAGCGCGGTCTCCACGGCCGTCTCCCAGCCGGTCTCGACCTGCAGCGACTCACCCAGGCGGCGGGATTTGTCCAGCCCCAGGCGGGCCAGCCAGCCGCTGGCGGCGCCCTCGTCCTGACCCAGTGCGGCATGCTGCAACGCTTCCAGTGAGGCATGCCGCCCCCGCGCCGCCTGCAACTGCTGGCGCGCCTCGTTCAATGCCGACTGCACCTGCCGTTCTTCGTCCAGCACCTGCTCGTAACCGAGCTTGTGCCGGTCGAGCAGGCTGCCGAGGGTTTCGACCCGTTCGCGCTGGGTGTCGTGCTCGTCGTGCAGTTGCGTGCCGGCGGCATCCAGGGTGGCCACGTCGGTGGCTTGCTGCTCCGCCTCCAGCGCTTCGCGGCGACGCGCCAGATCGATCGCCTGCCGATCGAGATAATTGAGCTTGGTGCGTTCCACCTCGGCCGCGCGGCTGGACTCGCCGGCAGTTCGCGTATGGCTGTCCCAGCGCTGCTGCCAGTCGGCCAGCCGGGTTTCGCTGTCGCGCAGAATCTGCGCCGTGTCGTCCTGCAACTGCTGCAGGGTCTCGAGCTTCGGCTCGCCCTCCATCAAGGCCATGCGCAGGATTTCGATCTGCTCACGGTCGGTTTCGATGTGCGCCGCCAGTTCGCCGTGCTCGCGTTCGGCATCGCCATGGGAGCGCTGCAGCCGTTCGGCGGTATCCCGATTGTGGCGTACCTGCTGCTCGACCCGGGCGATTTCGGCGCCGACTTTGTAGACATCGGCCTGCACGGCATTCAGCTGATCGCTGGCGCCGACATGGCGTTCGCGCGCGCTTTCCAGCTGCGCCTCGATCTGCCGCTGCACGGCCAGCTGTTTCTCGATCTCGACCTCGGCTGCTGACAGCTCGGCGCCCTCGCCATCGTGCTGGCTTTTCAGGCCACGGTATTCCAGCGCGCGCAATTCGGCTTCCTTGCGCGTCTGCTCCGCCTTCAGCGCCTTCCAGCGTTCGGCGGTACGTGCCTGGCGGTTCAGGTGTTCGAGTTGCTTGTCCACCTCGTCGCGCACGTCGCGCACGCGATCGAGGTTCTCGCAGGTGGCCTTGATGCGGCTTTCGGTTTCCTTGCGCCGCTCCTTGTACTTGGAGATGCCGGCGGCCTCTTCCAGATGCATGCGCAGCTCTTCAGGGTGCGCCTCGATGATCTGGCTGATCATGCCCTGTTCGATGATCGAGTAGCTGCGCGGACCCAGGCCGGTGCCGAGGAACAGGTCGGTGATGTCGCGGCGCCGGCAGCGCGCGCCATTCAGGAAATACCCGGATTGCCCGTCGCGGCTGACTTGGCGTTTCACCGAGATTTCGGCGTACTGGCCGTACTCGCCCTGAATCGACCCGTCGGCGTTGTCGAAGATCAATTCCACCGTGGCCTGCCCCACCGGCTTGCGCGAGCTGGAGCCGGAGAAGATCACGTCCGTGAGCGAATCGCCGCGCAGGCGGCTGGCCGCGCTCTCGCCCATCACCCAGCGGATCGCATCGATGATGTTGGATTTGCCGCAGCCGTTCGGGCCCACCACGCCGATCATGTTGCTCGGCAGATGCAAGGTGGTCGGATCCACGAAGGATTTGAAACCGGCGAGTTTGATGGTGGTCAGGCGCATGCGGGCATCGGTTGGTCATCGGTAACACCCGCACGATCGGGCGACAGTGCACTGTGCCAAACGCGGAGCGGGGCTGCAATGCGTTCCGCTTGCAGATATCACTTCAAGAACGCATCGTATCTAATTGTTATAAATTACGATTCACTTGAACGAGCGTCGATCGACAGCGCGTGAATGCCGTTGTCCATCAGATCATCGAGCGCGGCATAGACCATGCGGTGGCGTTTCAGCGGCAATTGTCCGGCAAACGCCGCACTGACGATTCGTACGCGAAAATGCCCCTTGCCCTCGCCGGCATGGCCGGCGTGCTTGTGGCCTTCGTCCAGCACGTCGAGTTCGGTCGGAGCAAAAGCGCTCTGCAGGCGCTCGCGGATTTGCTCGATGACCGGCTGGGTGCGCATCGCCGTACTCATGCCGCGGGCAGCGTTTTGCGAAACGGCTTGACCGTCACTTCGCGATACACACCCGCAATGACGTAGGGATCGGCCTCTGCCCAGTTCTGGGCGTCCGGCAACGACGCAAACTCGGCGACGATCAGGCTGCCGCTGAAACCGGCCGGACCCGGATCTTCGGCATCGATCGCCGGGAACGGACCGGCCAGCAGCAGCCTGCCCTCATCCTGCAACTGCTGCAGGCGGCCGAGATGCGGTGGGCGCGCAGCCTTGCGCGCAGCCAGCGAATCGACGTTGTCGGTGCAGGTGATCGCGTACCACATCGGTTCAAGCCTCCGGGCGCATATAGGGGAACAGCAGCACGTCGCGGATCGAGGCCGAATCGGTCAGCAGCATGACCAGCCGGTCGATGCCGATGCCAAGGCCGCCGGTGGGCGGCAGGCCCACTTCCAGCGCGCGGATGTAGTCGGCGTCGAAGTGCATCGCCTCGTCGTCGCCGGCATCCTTGGCGTCGACCTGGGCCCGGAAGCGCGCGGCCTGGTCTTCCGGGTCGTTCAATTCGGAGAAGCCGTTCGCCAGCTCCTTGCCGTTGACGAACAGTTCGAAGCGGTCGGTGATGCCCGGGTCGGTATCGCTCTCGCGCGCCAGCGGCGACACCTCGACCGGATGGGCGGTGATGAAGGTGGGCTGGATCAGGGTGTGCTCGACCGTCTTCTCGAAGATCTCCAGCAACAGCTTGCCCCAGCCGTAGCCGGGTTTGACCGCCGCGCCGAGCCGCTTCGCATGTGCGGCCATCGCCTCGCGGTCGCGCAGCTCCTCGCGCTTGATATCGGGGTTGTGTTCCAGCACCGCGTCTTCCATGTGCCAGCGGCGGAACGCCGGACCGACGTCGATCGCCGTACCTTCCCAGATGAGTTCGGTCGTGCCGAGCACGCTTTGCGCGGTATCGCGGATCAACCCTTCGGTGAGGTCCATGATCTCGTGATAGGTCGCGTAGGCCTGGTACAGCTCCAGCATGGTGAACTCGGGGTTGTGCCGGGTCGACACGCCCTCATTGCGGAAGTTGCGGTTGATCTCGTAGACGCGATCGAAACCACCCACCACCAGCCGCTTCAGGTACAGCTCCGGCGCCACGCGCAGGTACAGATCCATGTCCAACGCGTTGTGGTGGGTCACGAACGGCTTGGCCGTGGCACCGCCGGGGATGATGTGCATCATCGGCGTCTCCACTTCCATGAAGCGGCGCGCGGGGGTTTCCAGCCACTGGCGCATGAAACCGATGATGCGCGAGCGCAGCGCGAAGGTGCGACGCGCCTGCTCGGTCACGATCAGGTCGACGTAGCGCTGGCGGTAGCGCTGCTCCACGTCGGCCAGTCCGTGGAACTTGTCCGGCAGCGGTCGCAGGCTCTTGGTCAGCAGGCGCAGGCTGTCCACCCGAACCGACAGCTCGCCGGTCTTGGTGCGCATCAGCACCCCCCCGGCGCCCACGATGTCGCCCGCGTCCCAACCCTTGAACGCGTCGTACACCTCGCCGACCGTGCCCTGGTGGATGAACAGCTGGATGCGGCCGGTGAAATCCTGCATCTGCACGAAACTGACCTTGCCTTGCACGCGCTTGAGCACGATGCGTCCGGCCACCTTCACGTGGCGCGCAGCGGCTTCGACCGCCTCGGCTGTCTGCACGTCCTTGTCGGCGAACTCGGCCTGCAGGTCGCCGGCGAAGCTGTCTACCTTGAAATCGTTCGGGAACGCGATGCCCTGCCCGCGCAGCGCATGCAGTTTCTCGCGGCGCTCGGCGATCAGCTTGTTCTCGTCGACGGGCGCGGTATCGGTCGGTTCACTCATGATGGATTCCGTTACTGCCGGCACCTCGTCGAGTGACGGGGCCGGTTTTCAGTGTTTGTGGTGGCAGCGCCAAACGGCGAAGGATGAACCTCAGTGCCCTTTGTGAAACACGTCCTTGACCGCGTGCCTGGTGGCATCCCAGCCCGTGCGCGCACCCTTCGCGATGCCGTGACCGGCCTCCTTCGCGCCATGGCCGATATTCGTGGCGACGTGTCTGGTTTCGTGCCCGATATCGCGTGCGCCGTGGCCGATGTCTTTCCCGGCCGCCTTGGCGTCGTGCTTGATGTCCTGGCTGGTGGAGCCCTGCTGGGCGCTGGCGGCATCGGCAAATGTCGCAAGCACGACGCATGCGACGAGGATTCCGAAGATCTTTCCACGGTTCATGCTGATATCCCTCTTGGGAGCTTGGACGGACGGGAGGCGATGGCGATCAAGCGTCGGTCCGTTTCGAGCCGGCCTCGAGGCCGGATTTCAGGCTGGCCTCGATAAATTCGTCCAGGTCGCCGTCGAGCACCTTCTGCGTGTCGGTGCGCTCGATGCCGGTGCGCAGGTCCTTGATGCGGCTCTGGTCGAGCACGTAGTTGCGGATCTGGCTGCCCCAGCCGATGTCGGACTTGGTCGCCTCCAGTGCATCTTTCTCGACGTTGCGCTTCTGCACTTCCAGTTCGTACAGCTTGGCGGCCAGCATCTTCATCGCGGTATCGCGGTTCGCGTGCTGGCTGCGGCCGGTCTGGCAGGCCACCACGGTATTGGTCGGGATGTGCGTTATACGCACCGCCGATTCGGTCTTGTTGACGTGCTGGCCACCAGCGCCGGAGGAGCGGTACACGTCGGTACGCAGGTCGGCGGGATTGATCTCGATGTCGATGTCGTCGTCGACTTCCGGCGACACGAATACCGAGGTGAAGCTGGTATGCCGCCGGTTGTCCGAATCGAACGGACTCTTGCGCACCAGCCGGTGCACGCCGATCTCGGTCTTCAGCCAGCCATAGGCGTAATCGCCCTCGACGCGGAACGTGGCGGACTTGATCCCGGCCACTTCGCCACCTGAAACTTCCATCAACTCGGTCTTCCAGCCGCGCGATTCGCACCAGCGCAGGTACATGCGCAGCAGCATCTCGGCCCAATCCTGCGCCTCGGTACCGCCCGCGCCAGCCTGGATGTCGACGAACGCATTGTTCGCGTCCATCTTGCCGGAGAACATGCGCTGGAATTCCAGCTTGCCCACCTGCGCCTCGAGCTTGGCGACGTCGGCGACCACCGAGTTGGCCGTGTCCTCGTCGGCATCGGCAATCGCCATGTCCAACAGCTCTTTCGCATCGGTGAGGCCGGCACCGAGGTGATCGATGCCGCTGACGATGGTTTCCAGCCGGGCCCGCTCGCGGCCGAGTTCCTGCGCGCGCGACGGGTCGTCCCAGATCCTGGGATTTTCCAGTTCGCGGCTTACTTCTTCCAGACGTTCGCTTTTGGTGGCGTAGTCAAAGATACCCCCTAAGCGACTCGACGCGGGCCCGAAGGTCCGCGATCTGCGCAAGGATCGGATTGGTTTCGATCATGTGGTTTGCCAGTAAGGTTGCCGGCGCCGCCAGGAGCCTGCCGGACTTTAGGTTGGCCGGGCTGCGAATCCGTCTGTGCGGTCCATATTCTCGCCGCTTCTTGGCCCATGGAACCACTATGGGCCGGCGAACCGTCGAGTTCTGTCCTCACACAGCCGAATTCTCGCCTCGACCACCAAAGCCCGACAGGCTCCCAGGCGCGGTCGGTAAAGCGGTACAGGATAGCAAACCGGTCAAGCCAGTGCGTTGCTGTGCACCCCGCGCACGGCACGCCCGGAGGGATCGGCCGCGCCAGCGAATGCCGGATCCCATGCCAGCGCGGCCGGCGACGAGCAGGCGATCGACTTGCCGCCCGGCACCGTGGCCGCGCAGGCTTCGCCGGGAAAATGCTGCTCGAAAATGCGCCGGTAGAAATAGGCCTCCTTGGTGGCTGGCGTGTTGAACGGATAGCGCGCCGCGGCGGCGGCGAATTCGCGGTCGCTGACCTGTTGCTCCGCATGCGCCTTCAGCCCGTCGATCCAGCCGTAGCCCACGCCGTCGCTGAACTGCTCCTTCTGCCGCCACAGGATCGCATCGGGCAAGGCCCCTTCGAACGCCTCGCGCAGCACGGCCTTTTCGATCTTTCCGTTGCCAGCCATCTTGTACTTCGCATCCATGCCCATCGCCACGTCGATGAACTCCAGGTCGAGGAACGGCACGCGGGCTTCCACGCCCCAGGCCATCATCGCCTTGTTCGCGCGCAGGCAGTCATAGCTGTGCAGCGCATCCAGCTTGCGCACGGTTTCCTCATGGAAGGCTTCGGCCGACGGTGCCTTGTGGAAGTACAGATAACCACCGAAGATCTCGTCCGAACCTTCGCCGGACAGCACCATCTTCACTCCCATCGCCTTGATCCGGCGCGCCAGCAGGTACATCGGCGTGGCGGCGCGGATGGTGGTGACGTCATAGGTCTCGATGTGGCGGATCACCTCGGGCAGCGCGTCCAGCCCTTCGGCAAAGGTGTAGACGAAGCCGTGGTGCACCGTACCCAGCGCATCCGCGGCTACCTGGGCGGCGGCCAGATCCGGCGAGCCATCCAGCCCGATCGCGAAGGAATGCAGCCGCGGCCACCAGGCCTCGCTGCGGTCGTCGTCCTCCACCCGCTCACGGGCGAAGCGCGCGGCGCAGGCGGCGACCAGCGAGGAGTCCAGACCGCCGGAAAGCAGCACGCCATAAGGCACGTCGGTCATCAGCTGGCGATGCACCGCCTGCTCGAACGCATCGTGCAAGGCGGCCTTGCTCACCGCCTGGCCGCGCGTGTGGCCGTAGTCGCGCCAAGGCTTGTGGTAGTAGCGGTGCAGCTCGCCGTTGACGCTGTCGTAGACATGCCCGGGCGGGAACGGCGCCACATCCGCGCACACGCCGACCAGTGCCTTCATCTCGGAGGCCACGCACAGTCGCCCTTCGCGGTCATGCCCCCAGTACAGCGGGCATACGCCGATCGGGTCGCGCGCGATGAGGTAGCGCTTCGCCGCGCCGTCCCACAAGGCGAACGCGAAAATACCGTTGAGCTTGCCGACGAAATCGCTGATTGAATCGGCGCCGATCGAATCGGCCGCATCGCCGGCGCGGTACAGCGCATTGATCACCTCGCAATCCGAACCGGTGGTGAAGTCGTAGCCCCGAGCCTGAGTATCGCTGACCGGCCCGGGCTGCAAAGCCGCCTGCGCGGTCTCCGAACTGGCCGATTCTTGGCCCATAGCACCACTATGGGCTGGCGAACCGTCCAGCCCGGATCCTCGCGCAGCAGACTTTTCGCCTCGACCACCAGCGACACTCAGGCTCGTAGCGGCCCGCAGCTCGCGGTGGTTGTAGATCTCGCCGTTGACCGCCAGCGCCAGCGTGCCGTCGCGCGAACGCAGCGGCTGTGCGCCACTCGCCGGATCCACGATGGCCAGGCGCTCGTGCACCAGGATCGCCCCGTCATCGACGAACACCCCGCTCCAGTCCGGCCCGCGGTGGCGCTGGCGCTGCGACAGTTCCAGCGCCTGCCGGCGCAAGGCCGCCAGGTCATCGCCCGGCTGCAGATCGAACATCCCGAAGATCGAACACATAAGTTGTTGCTCTCCTTTGCGATCGTCCCTGATCGCGAGGGTCAAAAGCGGACGTCCATGTCCGCACTCTTCAAAAAGGCACAGCTCATTCGACCGTACCCCGAAAACGACGAAGGCCCGCTGTGGGCGGGCCTTCGTCGCGTATCTCTTGTGGAGACTTTCAGCTACGCGACGGCCCGCCGGAGGTTGGCGTTATTGTTCGCGCGATTATTGTTGTTGCCGGCCAGCGTGACGCACCGCGCGGAGGGCGCGCTGGTGGTCTGGGAGCTGGCGATCATCGGATGCATGGCCCAATAGAACAGATTGGACGTCCATATGCAAGCATGCCACACCGGGCAGGCAATCAGTGCGGGCCCGAATGGTTCTCATGAGGGGGGTGCGGTACCCTCACGAGGCTGCACCGGGTGCGGCGCAGCGCTATCGCGTGTTCACTGATGAGGACTCATGACCACCATGACACAACCGCATCGCTACGAAATTCGCTTCCCCGTCGCCGACCAGACCCTGCTCGAACAAGGCGAGTCCTGCTTCACGACCGGCGACGTCGGATATGAAACGAAAATCCGCTTTCACGACTACTCGGCCATCTATGCGCGCCCTGGCCTGTACGAGCAGTTGTTCTACGAAAGACTGAAATGCACCTCCCCGCGCAAGCTGACCAAGCTGCTCCACCAGGTAGTCAGCGAAGCCGGCGAGGATCCCTCGCAGCTGCGCGTGCTCGACGTGGGCGCCGGCAACGGCATGGTCGGCGAACTGCTGATCGAACAGGGCACATCGCGCGTGGTGGGCGTGGACATCCTCCCCGACGCCAGGGAGGCAGCGGCCCGCGACCGTCCCGGCGTCTACGACGCCTACTATGTGGCCGACCTGACCGATCCCCGGGACCCGGCCCTGAAGGATCTGGAAAGCTGGAACTTCGACGCCATGACCTGCGTCGCCGCGATCGGTTTCGGCGACATTCCGGTCGCCGCGTTCCGCACGGCTTACAACCTGATCGCCGACCAGGGCTGGATTTCCTTCAACATCAAGGAGAGCTTTCTGGACCGGAGCGATACCAGCGGCTTCTCGCAGCTGATACAGCGCATGATCCACGATGGTTACATGCGCGTGCATCACCTCGAACGTTATCGCCACCGGCTGTCGATCGAAGGACGGCCGCTGCATTACTACGCTGTCGTGGGACGCAAGAGCCGTGACCTTGACGAGAGTTGCCTTGCAGGACTCTGAGTCCGCAACCACATCCGCCTTCGCCATCAGGCAGGTCAGCAAGCGCTATGGCAGCGTGATGGCGGTCGACAACCTGAGCCTGGACTTCGAAGCCGGCACCACCACCGCATTGATCGGCAGCAGCGGTTCGGGAAAGTCGACGGTGCTGCGACTGCTGCTGGGGCTGGAATGGCCGGACCGGGGAACCGTTTCGATCGGCGGCCATCCGCTGGAACCCGGGCAGGTACTGCAACTGCGCCGGCGCGTCGGCTACGTGATCCAGGAAGGCGGACTGTTTCCGCATCTCACCGCACAGGGCAACCTCGCCCTGCTGCCGCACTATCTCGGCTGGGATGCCGCACGAATCGGCCAGCGCACAAAGGAGCTGGCCGAGCTCACCCACCTGCCGCTGGCCGCGCTCGAGCGTTACCCCGCCGAACTGTCCGGCGGGCAGCGCCAGCGCGTGGCACTGATGCGTGGCCTGATGGCCGACCCCGACGCCCTGCTGCTGGACGAACCGCTGGGCGCGCTCGACCCGATCGTGCGTTACGAACTGCAGGACGAGCTCAAGCGCATCTTCGCGGAGTTGAACAAGACCGTCATCCTGGTCACCCATGACCTGCCCGAGGCGGCATGGTTTGCCGAGCGCCTGGTGCTGATGCGCAAGGGCGCGGTGATCCAGGATGGCTGTTTCGAGGATCTTCGCGACCATCCCGCCGACGCATTCGTCGCCCGCTTCGTCGCCGCGCAGCGACAGCTGCCCCGGGTGCCGCGGTGAACCACCGTCTGCTGTCCCTGCTGCTCGGCGCGTGGACGTGCATGCTGCTGCCCATGGCCGGCCATGCCGATCCGGTGCGCATCGGCTCCAAGCAATTCACCGAGTCGGTCATCCTGGGCGAGCTGGCGCGGGCCAGTGCCCGCCAGGTGGGGATCGATGCGGTGCACAAGCGCCAGCTCGGCGGCACGCGCATCCTGTGGCGCGCCTTGCTGCAAGGCGATATCGATGTCTATCCCGAGTACACCGGCACGCTTACCCACGAGCTGCTGAAGAACGTCCCGGCCAACGCCGATATCCCCACCTTGCGCGCACGGCTCAAGCCGCTGGGCATCGGCATCACCGACTCGCTGGGATTCAACAACACCTATGCGATCGGCATGCGCGCCGACGAGGCGAAGCGGCTGGGCATTGCCCGCATCTCGGATCTGCGGCGGCACTCCGGTTTGCGCTTCGGCTTTTCCAACGAATTCATGGACCGCAACGACGGCTGGCCGGGGTTGCGCCGCCGTTACGATTTGCCGCAAAAGGATGTGCGCGGAATGGATCACGCACTGGCGTATCGCGCGCTGGCCAGCGGCGCGGTGGATGCCATCGACCTGTACAGCACCGATGCCGAGATCCCCTATTACCACCTGCGCACCCTGGACGACGACCTGCATTATTTTCCGCGCTACGAGGCGGTGTACCTGTATCGGTTGCAACTCGAACAGAGCGCACCAAGGTTCGTGGCGGCGCTGAACAGGCTGGCCGGACGCATCGACGAGCAGGCGATGCGCGGCATGAACGCCAGGGTGAAGCTGCAGGGAGTCGAGGAAGGCGTGGTCGCCGCCGACTTTCTGGGCCTGCGTGCCGATGCCGACGGCCATCCGGAACTCTGGTCGCGACTGCTGCAACGCACGCTCGAACACACGAAGCTGGTGCTGATCTCGCTGGGCCTGGCGGTACTGCTGGCGATCCCGCTCGGTGTGCTGGCCGCCCGGCTCCGGCGCTTCGGCCAGATCGTGATCGGGCTGACCGGCATTCTCCAGACCGTGCCTTCGCTGGCGATGTTCGTGTTCATGATCCCGCTGTTCGGCATCGGTGCATGGCCGGCCATCGCCGCGCTGTTCCTCTACAGCCTGTTGCCGATCGTGCGCAATACCCATGCCGGCCTGGTCGGCATAGCGCCGGAGTTGAGCGAGTCCGCCGCAGCGCTGGGCTTGCCGCCGGGCGTGCGGCTGCGGCGGGTCGAACTGCCGCTGGCCACGCGCTCGATCCTCGCCGGCATCAAGACCGCGGCAGTGATCAACGTGGGTACCGCCACGCTGGCCGCGCTGATCGGCGCGGGCGGCTACGGCCAACCGATCCTCACCGGCATCCGCCTGGACGACATCGGCCTGATCCTCGAAGGTGCGGTGCCGGCCGCGCTGCTCGCCTTGATCGTGCAAGGCATGTTCGAAGGCATCGAGCGCTGGCTCACGCCTCGCGGGCTGCGACTGGTGGCGAGACAGTAGCGTTCGCGGTCACGGTCACGAAGATGGCAGCGACGCAATGCATGGCGTGACCGGAACAGCAAGGCGTCCTGCGCCCAAGTCGTCCTATTGATTCAAATCAATGACCGTCCTGCCGGCTACCTCCAGAATGAGCCGGTCAAGCCACCGCGCGATTCCAGGCAAGGCACAACCATCATCGAGCAGGAGGGATGGTGCCGTGAAACGGGTAATTTCCGATAAGCCCCCCAGGGATGTCGTTCGCGACGGCCCCCGGCGTGGCAAGCCGGCGGCGAAAAAACGCAAGATCGTGGCGCCGCTGAAATCAGCCGTTCCGACGATTGTCGCCCCCGCCGCGAAGGCCCCGGCGCCGCAGCGCATGGAGCCCGATTGTGTGGTGCATGCGGCGGAAGGACGCCTCACCCAGGGATTGTCGCCGACCGCCATGTGGCTGGCTTACCTGGACTGGAGTTCGCACCTGGCCAATGCGCCCTTTCGGCGCATGGCACTGGCCGAGGCCGCGCAACGGCAGATGGGCCGCTGGATACAGACGCTGAGTGGAAAGGAGGTCATCGTCCCCGGCCCCCACGATCACCGCTTCGACAGCGAAGCATGGAAGCAGCCACCCTTCAGTACGCTGCAACAGGGTTTCCTGCTGCTGGAAGAATGGTGGGCCCGGGCGGCTGCGCCCGCCGAGGGCGTCAACCGGCACAACGCCAGCATCGTGTCTTTTGCCGCGCGGCAGTGGCTGGACACTTTCTCGCCCTCCAACTTCCCCGGCTTCAATCCGGACGTGATTGCCGCCACGCTGCAACAGTCGGGCGGCAACCTCGTCACCGGAATGCGGGCATTTTTCGATGATCTGCAACGCGCGGTCGGTGACAGGCCACCCGCCAATGCGCCACTGCAGGTCGGGCGCGACCTGGCGGTCACCCCAGGCAAGGTGGTGTTCCGCAACGAATTGATCGAGTTGATCCAGTACACCCCCAGTACCGGCACCGTGCGACCGGAGCCGGTGCTGATCGTGCCGGCTTGGATCATGAAGTACTACATCCTGGATCTGTCGCCCGGCAATTCGCTGATCCGCTATCTGGTCGGCCAGGGCTACACGGTGTTTGCCATTTCCTGGCGCAACCCCGATGCGTCGATGCGCGACACCTCGTTCGACGATTATCTGCGCCTTGGCCCGAAGGCTGCGCTCGACGCCGTCCAGGCCATTGCCGGCAAGGTCAGGGTCCACGGCTGCGGTTATTGCCTGGGCGGCACGCTGCTGACCGTCGCCGCGGCCGCGATGGCCCGCGACGGCGACGATCGCCTGGCCAGCCTCAGCCTGTTCGCCGCCCAGACCGACTTCACCGAGGCCGGCGAGCTGCAGCTTTTCATCAGTGAAGACCAGTTGGCCTTCCTGGAGGACATGATGGAGGCGCAGGGTTACCTGGACAGCCGGCAGATGGCCGGCACGTTCCAGATGCTGCGCCCGAACGACCTGATCTGGTCCCGGATGATCAGGAACTACCTGCTTGGCCGGCACGATGCGACCAGCGACCTGATGACCTGGAACGCCGACGGCACCCGCATGCCGGCACGCATGCACAGCCAATACCTGCGCTGGATGTATCTGGAGAACCGGCTGGCCGAAGGTCGATTCCAGGTGGATGGCCGCCCGGTCGCGGTCGCCGACATCAAGCTGCCGATGTTCGTCGTCGGTACCGAGAGCGACCACGTCGCACCATGGCATTCGGTCTACAAGATCCACCTGCTGAGCGATGGCGAGATCACCTTCGTGCTGACCTCGGGCGGCCACAACGCCGGCATCGTCAGCGAACCGGGACATCCGCACCGCCACTTCCGGATCGGCAGGCGCCCAGCCGACGGCAACTACACCGGCCCGGACGAATGGATGGCGGCGACTCCCGGTCAGGACGGCTCGTGGTGGCCGCGCTGGGTCGACTGGCTCGGTCAACGCAGCGGTGCACCGACCTCCCCTCCCTCCAGCGGCAACCCGAAGGCCGGCTATCCGGTGCTGACGGATGCACCCGGCAGCTATGTACTTGAACATTGAGGTTCAACCAGCATGAATACATCGACCGTGGCGGTGTCGACTTTCATCGAGAATCGCACCTTCGATGAAATCGCCATCGGCGACAGTGCCAGCCTCAGCCGCACGCTGTGCCGCCGGGATATCGAACTGTTCGCGGCGATGTCCGGCGACGTCAATCCGGCGCACATGGACCCGGCCTACGCACGGACCGACCTGTTCCACCGCGTGATCGCCCACGGCATGTGGGGCGGTGCTCTGGTCTCCACCGTACTGGGCACCGAACTGCCTGGGCCGGGCACGATCTACCTTTCCCAGGATCTGCATTTCCACGCACCGGTCGGGCTGGGCGACACCATCACCGTCACCGTCACCGCCCGCGAGAAATTTGCCGACCGGCATCGCATCACCTTCGACTGCCAGTGCCGCAACCAGGATGGCGTGGACGTGATCCTCGGCAGCGCGCAGGTGCAGGCGCCCACCGAAAAGATCCGTCGCCCGCGGATCGAACTGCCGGAGGTGCGCCTGGCCAGCCACGACCGGTTCCGCGCACTGATGGCGCACGCCGCCGCCGGCACGGCGATCGCGACGGCCGTCGCCCACCCTTGCGACGAGGTGTCGCTGACCGCCGTCATCGAAGCGGCAAAGGCAGGGCTGATCGCACCGATCCTGGTCGGCCCCGCCGCGAAGATCAACGCAGCGGCGAAACAGGCCGGCCTCGACATCAGCGCCTTCCGGCTGGTCGACACGCCGCATAGCCACGCGGCCGCGGCACAGGCCGTGGCGCTGGTGCGCAGTGGTCAGGCCGGCCTGCTGATGAAGGGCTCGCTGCACACCGAGGAACTGATGCATGCCGTGGTCGCCGCCGACACCGGCCTGCGTACCGCGCGCCGGCTCAGCCACGTCTACCTGATGGACGTACCCGACTATGCGCGACCGCTGCTGGTGACCGACGCCGCCATCAACATCGCGCCCTCGCTGGCCGACAAGCGCGACATCATCCAGAACGCGATCGACCTGGCCCGCATCATGGGCATCTCGGTGCCGCGCGTGGCCGTGCTTTCGGCCGTGGAAACCGTCAACCCCGCAATTCCCTCGACCGTGGACGCCGCCGCCCTGTGCAAGATGGCCGAACGCGGCCAGATCACCGACGGCATCGTCGACGGTCCGCTGGCTTTCGACAATGCGATCAGCCCGGATGCGGCGCGCGAGAAAGGCATCGTCTCGCGGGTAGCCGGACTGGCCGACATCCTGGTGGTGCCCGATCTGGAATCCGGCAACATGCTGGCCAAGCAACTGACCTTCCTCGCCGGTGCCGATGCCGCCGGCGTGGTGATGGGCGCGCGGGTGCCGATCATCCTGACCAGCCGTGCCGATTCGCCGCGCACGCATGTCGCCTCCTGTGCCGTCGCCGTGCTGGTGGCGCGCGCAAGTGCATCGCATCCCACGCTTGTTGCAGTTGAGGCTTGAGCGATGCCCAAGGCCATTCTCACGCTGAATGCGGGTTCGTCCAGCATCAAGTTCGCGCTCTACGAAATGGCCGTGCCCGCGCCGGCGCGGCTGATATCGCGCGGCCAGATCGAGGGCATCGGCAGCGCACCGCACTTCATCGCGCGCGATCCCGACGGCACGCTGCTCACCGAGCAACGCTGGCCAGCGAGCGCCGGGTTGCAGCATGAGGCCCTGCTCACGCCCTTGCTGGACTGGATCACCTCGCACCTGGGCGCCGAATCGCTGGTGGCGGTCGGCCATCGCATTGTCCATGGCGGTGATGCCTATGCCCGTCCGGTCCGCCTGAGCGCCAGCGTCATGGCCGATCTGACGAAGTTGACGCCGCTGGCGCCACTGCACCAACCGCACAATCTCGCCGCTGCCCGGGCCGTCGCGCGCCTGCGCCCCGATTTGCCGCAGGTCGCCTGCTTCGACACCGCCTTTCACCATGGCATGACGCCGACCGCCACCCGGCTGGCGTTGCCGCGCAAATACGCGGCCGAAGGCGTGCGCCGCTACGGCTTCCACGGACTTTCCTACGAATACATCGCCGCCCGGCTGCGCGAACAGGCGCCGGCGCTGGCCGCCGGGCGCGTCATCGCGGCACACCTGGGCAACGGCGCCAGCCTTTGCGCGATGCGCGACGGGCGCAGCGTCGACACCACGATGGGGTTCACCGCGCTGGACGGGCTGGTGATGGGTACGCGCTGCGGCAATCTCGACCCCGGCGCAGTGCTGTATCTGCAGCAGGTACACAAGCTCTCCGCCGCCGCCGTGGAGCACATGCTGTATCACGACAGCGGCCTGCTTGGCATCTCCGGCATCAGCAACGACATGCGCACGCTGCTGGCCAGCAGCGACGTGCATGCGCAGGAAGCGATCGATCTGTTCGTATTCCGCATCGTGCGCGAGATCGGCGCGCTCACATCCAGCCTTGGTGGCCTTGATGGGCTGGTGTTCTCCGCCGGTATCGGCGAACACGCCGCGCCGATCCGCGCGGCGGTCTGTAAGCGCCTGGCCTGGCTTGGCGTCGAATGCGACGCCGCCGCCAATGCCGGCGGCGCGGCGCTGATCAGCACACCGCACAGCCGCGTGCAGCTTCGTGTCGTCGCCACCGACGAGGAAGCGATGATCGCCGCACACACCGTGCAGACGTTGTACCCCGCGTCGACGCCGACGCCCTCACCAGAAGCGCAGCCAGTGCACCCTGGCCATGCGGTTCGGTCTTTCGCAGCAGGAGACATGCCATGAACAACTCATTATTCGGCTTCCCGACACCTCTCACCTCGTTCGCATCTTCGGCGCCACCCGCGCAGCAGTGGCTGGCTGCCTGCACGCATGCCTCGGAAGTCCTGTCTCATACGCTCATGGGCGCGGTCGCCGAGCAGAGCGAGCTGTATGACAAGATGCTTGGCGCGCAGAAAAACCACATCCGGCAGGCGGCTTCGTCGCCTTCGAACGGCGATCCGGTCACATCATTCGATTGGGTCGGCGCGCTGGCACGTACGTCGGAGGTCATGTCCAAGGCATTCGCATCCACCACCGAGCGACAGGCCGAGCTGTACCAGCAGATGCTGGCGGCGCAGCGGAAACAGATGACCTCCCTGACCGTATCCGACGACGACCGCCTGCGGGCGCAAGTCGAGTTGTTGCGCGGTCAAGCCGCCCAGACGCTTGCCGAGCTGCGCGGCGTCATCGACGACTGCATGGATGCCTGGTTCGATGCGGCCGGCATCGTTGCCGACATGGTATCGACGACGGCACCTGCTGATGCAGCCGAGTCCACCAAGGCCACCGCCCCTCATCGTGCCGGTGACAGCACCTCGACTACGCCGTCGAAAACACCCCGCAAGAAAAATGGGCACCAGCACGATTAGGCCGAAGCAGCGATGGACACCGGCGGACAACCATGAACGATCGCGCCGCGACAACGCACTTCGGCACCGTCGTCTCGGTGCGCGGCAGCGTGGTGGACGCGAGGTTCGACAAATCGCCGCCGCCGATCCACTCGCTGCTGCGCGCTGGCGAGAACGGGCGGATCGTGATCGAGGTGCAGGCCCAGCTCGATGCACATCGCGTGCGCGGCATCGCGTTGACCTCGACCCAGGGCCTGGCGCGGGGCATGCCGGTAGAGGACACCGGCGGGCCGCTGCAGGCACCGGTGGGCCGGGGAACCCTCGCGCGCATGTTCGACGTTTTCGGCCGCACCATCGACCGCGGCAGTGCGTTGTCCGACGTGCAATGGCGTTCCGTGCACCGCGCGCCGCCGGCGCTGGAGCGACGCTCGACCAAGTCGGAAATCTTCGAAACCGGGATCAAGGTCATCGACGTGCTGGTGCCGCTGGAGCGTGGCGGCAAGGCCGGGCTGTTCGGCGGGGCCGGCGTGGGCAAGACCGTGCTGCTCACCGAAATGATCCACAACATGATCGGGCACCATGAAGGGGTCAGCATCTTCTGCGGCATCGGCGAACGCTGCCGCGAGGGCGAGGAGCTCTACCGCGACATGAAGGAAGCCGGCGTACTGCCGGAGATGGTGATGGTGTTCGGCCAGATGAACGAACCGCCAGGCAGCCGCTTCCGCGTAGGGCACGCGGCGCTGACGATGGCCGAGTACTTCCGCGACGACGAACACCGCGACGTGCTGCTGCTGATCGACAACATCTTCCGCTTCATCCAGGCCGGCATGGAGGTTTCCGGCCTGATGGGACAAATGCCCTCGCGCCTTGGCTACCAGCCCACCATGGGCACCGAGCTGTCGGGGCTGGAAGAGCGCATCGCCAACACCGATACCGGTGCGATCACTTCGATCCAGGCCGTGTACGTGCCGGCGGACGACTTCACCGACCCGGCGGCGGTGCACACCTTTTCCCACCTGTCCGCCTCGATCGTGCTCTCGCGCAGCCGGGCCAGCGAAGGCCTCTACCCGGCCATCGACCCGCTGCAGTCCAGCTCGAAGATGGCCACGCCCGGCATCGTGGGCGAACGGCATTACCTGCTGGCGCAGGAAATCCGGCGTACGCTGGCGCAGTACAGCGAACTCAAGGACATCATCGCCATGCTTGGCCTGGAACAGCTGTCGCCGGAGGATCGCAACGTGGTCGCCCGCGCGCGCCGGCTGGAACGCTTTCTCACCCAGCCGTTTTTCACCACCGAGCAGTTCACCGGACTGGCCGGCAGGCTGGTCAGCCTGGAGGACGCGCTGGACGGCTGCGAGCGCATCCTGCGCGATGAGTTCAAGGATTATCCGGAGAGCGCGCTGTACATGATCGGCGCGATCGACGAAGCGAAGCCGCAGACGAAACCCGGCGCGCCGCCACCGTCGACGCGGAAACCTCAACCGCAACCTGAACCTGCCGCCGATGCCGATGCATCTTGAAGTGCTGCTGCCATTCCGGATCTTCGCCGCGAAAAGCGGCGTGTCGCGCATCGTCGCGGAAACGCACCAGGGCTCGTTCGGACTCCTGCCGCACCGGCTCGACTGCGTGGCGGCTTTGGTGCCGGGGATCCTGATCTACGAGACCGAGGCCGATGGCGAAGTTTTCCTGGCCGTGGATGCCGGTGTGCTGGTGAAGCATGGTTCGAACGTGATGATCTCCGTTCGGCGCGCGCTGGGCGGGTCGGATCTGGGTCGATTGCGCGCCGCGGTGGAACAGGAATTTCTGGCCCTGGACGAGCACGAGCAAAGCACGCGCGCGGTGATGGCGAAACTGGAAAGCGGGTTCCTGCAGCGTTTTGCGAAGTTCCGTCATGCATGACAAACCGACCGTCAACAAGTCCGCCCGCGGCGACCCGGTCTTTGCCGAGCGGGTCGGCGCGCAGGCGGCGCGCAAACTGAAGGCGCGTCGTCACGCCGCACCGGGTGTCTGGTTCGGATTGGGCATGATGGGGCTGATCGGCTGGTCGGTGTCCATTCCGACCCTCCTGGGCGCGGCGATCGGTCTGTGGCTGGACCACCACCATGCAGGCAAGCATGCCTGGACGCTGGCGCTGCTGATGGCCGGTCTCACCATCGGATGCCTGAATGCCTGGCATTGGGTCGCCAAGGAAGACAAGGCCATGCACGAGGAAGCGGAAGATCGGGAGGAGGATGACCATGCATGAAGTGATGCTGCTGGCGCTGGCGTGGGTGGTGGGCCTGCTGCTTGGTGCGGGATTCTTCGGCGGCCTATGGTGGACGGTTCGTCGGGGCAGCGCCTCCGCGCGGTCGGCACTCTGGTTCCTGTCCAGCCTGCTGCTGCGAATGGGCCTCGCGCTGGGCGGGTTCTACCTGGTCGGGCGCGGCGACTGGCAGCGACTGCTGGCGTGCCTGCTCGGGTTTGTCGTCGCGCGTTTCGTGGTGTTGCGGCTGACCCGCCCGCCGCTCGAACAAGGCAACCCACGATGCAACCCGCGATCCGGGGAGGCTGGTCATGCACCTCAGTCCCGATGAAATGATCTTCTGGCAATACGGGTTGCTCAAGCTCAACGGCACCATCGTGTTTACCTGGGCCCTGATGCTGGTGCTGACATTGGGTTCGAAACTGATCACGCGTAACCTGTCCACCGGACTGGAGCGCTCGCGCTGGCAGAACCTGCTGGAAATCGTGGTTTCCGCGATCGAACGGCAGATCAAGGATGTCGGCCTGCGCCATCCCCGAAAGTATCTCCCCTTCCTGGGCACGCTGTTCCTGTTCATCGCCATGGCCAACCTCGGCACGATCATCCCCGGCTACGAGCCGCCGACCGGATCGCTCTCGACCACGGCGGCGCTGGCACTGTGCGTGTTCGTGGCGGTGCCGCTGTTCGGCATCGCGGATCTGGGCCTGCGTCGCTATCTCAAGTCCTACACCGAACCGACGCTTCTCATGCTGCCGTTCAACATCATCAGCGAACTCTCGCGCACGCTGGCGCTGGCCGTGCGCCTGTTCGGCAACATGATGAGCGGGGTGATGATCATCGGCATCCTGCTCACGATCACTCCCTTCATTTTCCCGATCGTCATGACCGTGCTCGGCCTGCTCACGGGCATGGTGCAGGCCTACATATTCAGCATCCTGGCGGCGGTCTACATCGCCGCCGCTACACACACTCGCGGGTCCGACACTCGCGGATCCGAAACGGACCTGCGGCCCGCACCGACACCGTAACCAACCAGGGACAAATCCGTGGACAGCATGACCATCATTGCCGTTGCCTCGATCGTCACAGCCGGCCTGACGATCGCCATGGGCAGTATCGGACCGGCACTCGGCGAAGGGCGCGCCGTCGCCACGGCGCTGAGTTCGCTGGCGCAGCAACCCGATGCCGCATCGACGATCACGCGCACCCTGTTCGTGGGCCTGGCGATGATCGAATCCATCGCGATCTACTGCTTCGTGGTGTCGATGATATTGATCTTCGCCAACCCGTTCTGGAACCACGTGATCGCCCAGGTCGCGGGGAAGTAATCCATGCTCATCGACTGGTTCACCGTCGGTGCGCAGGCGCTCAACTTCCTCATCCTGGTGTGGCTGATGAAGCGTTTCCTGTATCAACCGATCCTCGACGCCATCGACGCGCGCGAGCGGCGGATCGCCGCGGAACTCGCCGACGCTGCCGCGAAACAGACCGAGGCAAAGCAGGAGCGCGACGACTTCCGGCAACGCAACGAGGCATTCGACCAGCAGCGTGCCGAGCTGCTGGACAAGGCCCGGGACGAAGCCAAGACCGATCGCCGGCGCCTGCTCGACGAAGCGAAGGCTGCCGCCGATGCCCTGCAAGCCCAACGCCAGCAGATGCTGGACAACGACGCCCGGGAGTTGAATCAGGCGATCAGCCAGCGCACCCGGCAGGAGGTGTTTGCGATTGCCCGCAAGGCCCTGGGCGACCTGGCCGACACCAGCCTGGAAGAACGCCTGGGCGACGTTTTCGCACAACGCCTGCGGGCACTCGACGAGACGACCAGAGCCGGCCTCGCCGCGGCTCTTGGCAGCACAGACGGGCCCGTGATCGTGCGCAGCGCGTTCGACTTGCCGGTGCCGCAACGGGCCGCGATCCAGCAGGCGCTGGAGGAAACCTTTTCGGTGAAAGCGAACCTGAAGTTCGAGACCGCAACAAACCTGATCGCCGGTATCGAGCTGGCCGCAAACGGACAAAAAGTGGCCTGGAGCATCGACGATTACCTCGCTTCGCTGGAACAGGCCATCCGCGACATTCTCGAGTCGCAGACCCGCCGCGGTTCCGCGCCGCCGCATGCGATCGCGATCGAGCCGAAGTCGGGACCCGCAACGGCATGAACGCCACGCCGCAAAACCTGCGGGACGTTTTCGACCGCACTTTCGCCGCGATCGGCCACGAGCGGGCGGTCTTCGCACCGCACCTGACCCTGCAGGAGGTCGGCACGGTCACCGCCGTATCCACCGGCATCGCCCGGGTCAGCGGTCTCCCCGGCGCGGGTTTCGAGGAGATCCTGCAGTTTCCCGGCGGCGTATCCGGCATCGCGTTCAACCTGGACGAGGACGAGATCGGCGTCGTGCTGCTCGACGACTACACCCGCCTGCACACCGGCGACGAAGTCCGGCGCACCGGACGGGTGATGGACGTGGCGGTGGGCGACGGGTTGCTGGGGCGCGTGATCGACCCGCTCGGCCGGCCGCTCGACGGCAACGGCGTGGTGACGACCAGCACACGGGCGCCGATCGAACGGCCGGCGGCGGCGATCATGGATCGCGCGCCGGTCACCGAGCCGCTGCAGAGCGGCCTGAAAGTGGTCGATGCGCTGATCCCGATCGGCCGCGGCCAGCGCGAGCTGATCGTGGGCGACCGCCAGACCGGCAAGACCACCATCGCGATCGACACCATCCTCAACCAGCGCGGCCACGATGTGCTGTGCGTCTACTGCGCCATCGGCCAGCGTGCCGCGGCCGTGGCCAAGACGCTGGCGGTGCTGCGCCAGCAAGGCGCGATGGAGTACACCGTAGTGCTGGTCAGCGAAGGCAACGACCCACCCGGCCTGACGTACATCGCTCCCTACGCCGCCACCAGCATCGCCGAACATTTCATGGAGGCCGGTCGCGACGTGCTGATCGTCTACGACGACCTCACCCAGCACGCCCGCGCCTACCGCGAGCTGTCGCTGCTGCTGCGCCGGCCACCGGGCCGCGAGGCGTTTCCCGGCGACATCTTCTACATCCATTCGCGCCTGCTCGAACGGGCCACCCATCTGTGCCGGGAGCGTGGCGGCGGTTCGCTCACCGCCCTGCCCGTCATCGAGACCGAGGCACAGAACATTTCCGCCTACATCCCGACCAACCTGATCTCCATCACCGACGGACAGATCTACCTTTCGCCGTCGTTGTTCGAGCTGGGCGTGCTGCCTGCGGTGGACGTCGGCAAGTCCGTTTCGCGCGTTGGCGGCAAGGCGCAACGTGCCGCTTACCGCGCTGTCGCCGGCGACCTCAAGCTGGCCTACGCGCAGTTCGAGGAACTGGAAACCTTCGCCCGCTTCGGTGCCCGGCTGGAGGAAGACACCCGCAAGCGCATCGAGCACGGACGGCGCATCCGCGCCTGCCTGAAGCAAGCCGAATTTTCGCCGGTGCCGGTGCCCGCCCAGATTGCCGTTTTGCTGACCTTGACGGCAGGCCTGTTCGACCCGGTGCCGCTGGACCGGATGGCTGCCGCCGAGCAGGCCGTGCGCGATGCCGCGACGGATCTGCCGCAGGATTTGTGTGCCCGATTCGATACAGCCGCCAAACTGGACGACAAGGATCGCGCCACCATCATCGATATCGCCCGCCGGGCACTCGCACGCCTGCAGCTTCCGGTCCCGACCAACTCTGCCGCCGACTCAGCCGCGGAACCCGGGTCCGCGCGCCCGGAACCGTCATGACCGACACCACGGCAAGCTTGCGCCGAAAGATCGCCAGCGCCGGCGATCTTCAATCCGTCGTGCGCACGATGAAGGTGATGGCCGCCTCGAGCATCAGCCAGTACGAGCAGTCCGTGCGCGCGCTAGGCGATTACAACCGGACCGTGGAATTGGGCCTGGGCGTCTGCCTGCGCGGCACGACCGGCGCGGCGGCATGGATGCGCGCTGCGAGCAGGCCGATGGGCACGCAAAGGATCGGCGCCGTCGTGTTCGGTTCGGATCAGGGCCTGGTGGGCCAGTTCAATGACGTGGTGGCCGACTATGCGATCGAAACGCTGTCGGCGCTGCCCGGCAAACCCCTGGTATGGGCCGTCGGCGAGCGCGCCCACGCCCGCCTGGCGGATGCGGGCCTGCCAATGGCGGGCCTGTTCGGCGTGCCGAATTCCGTCAAGGCGATCATTCCGCTGGTCGGACAGATCCTGCTGGAAAGCGAGAAGCAGCAGAGCCTCGGCAAGACGGCCGAACTCTACCTCTTCCACAACCGCCCCACCGCCGGTGCCGCCTATGCGCCGGTCAGCCAGCGCTTGCTGCCGCTGGACGAAAGCTGGGGCCGCAAGCTGGCCGAGCTGCCATGGCCGGGCACCAGCCTGCCCGAGGTACTGGGTGACGGCACGGCGACGCTGCGGGTACTGATCCACGAATACCTGTTCGTTTCGCTGTTCCGCGCCTGCGCCGAATCGCTGGCCAGCGAGAACGCCAGCCGCCTGGCGGCGATGCAGCGCGCGGACAAGAACATCGAGGAATTGCTGGCGACACTCAACGACAGCTCCCATCGCCTGCGCCAGAGCAGCATCGACGAGGAACTGTTCGACGTGGTCTCCGGATTCGAGGCACTGATCGCGCAGCAGCGGCAATCGTGAGAACCGGCACGGCAGCGGAAACGAATGCGTTTGCCGTCACCACCGAGGCGTCGTCCCGGCGCAGCGTCCATCCAGCTTGAGGAGGAACCCACCATGGCATCGCGAATCGCATTGGTCACCGGCGGTACCGGCGGTATCGGTACGGCGATCGTCAGGCATCTTGCCGGTCTCGGGCATCGCGTGGCGACCAACTACCGCAACGAGGGCAAGGCCCTCGCATGGCAGGAAGCCCGACGTGCCGAAGGCATCGATGCCTGTGTGCTGCCGTGCGACGTATCGGACCCGGAAGCCTCCGCGGCCTTCGTCCGGCAGGTCGAGGCAACACTGGGCCCGGTCGACATCCTGGTCAACAACGCCGGCATCACCCGCGACGTCATGTTCCACCGCATGACGTATCAGCAGTGGACCGAGGTGCTGAACAGCGATCTCAATGCCTGCTTCAACGTCACCCGTCCGCTCATCGAAGGTATGCGCGCACGCAAGTGGGGGCGGATCGTGCAGATCAGCTCGATCAACGGCCAGAAGGGCCAGTGCGGCCAAGCCAACTACGCCGCGGCCAAGGCCGGCATGCACGGCTTCACCATGGCGCTGGCCCAGGAAAACGCACGCTGCGGCATCACGGTAAACACGGTCTCGCCCGGCTATATCGCCACCGACATGGTGATGGCCGTGCCGGAAGACGTGCGCAACCGGATCGTGGCGCAGATACCGATCGGACGACTGGGCGAACCCGACGAAATCGCCCACGCCGTAGGCTATCTCGTCGGCGAACACGCCGGCTGGATCACCGGCACCAACCTGGCCATCAACGGCGGCCAGCACATGGGCTGACAACTGCTGCGTCCATGGGACTCTCGAATAACCTGATTCTTGGCACTTGTAGGAGCGCACCCTGTGCGCGATGCCTTTGTGCGGGTGCCGGCAGAGAGCTTTCGCCCACAAGGTGGGCTCCTACAAACCGGAGCTATTTGAGGCTCCTAGGCCACCGCCTCGCCGACCCATGCCTTGGCGGCAGCCAGCTCGGCCAACCCGAACAGGCGGAACTCGGCCGGGATGACGAACCCCATCGCGGTCGCGGTCATGCGCAGCCACGGCACGTCGGTCACCAGCGCCACCCGATCCCAGCCACTGAGATGGCGCATACCAAGCTTGGCATCGTCCCACATTGCACCGGGATCGAAGCCGGTGAAGTCCTCGTCGACCAGATAAAGCAGGCGCAGCTTGCGGTTGAGCGCGAACGCAGCCTCGACATCCGGCACCAGCACGCGCTCATAGTCGGCCGCAGTAACCTGGCCGCTGGCACGGAAACCCAAGGTGCCCGCGGGCAAACCCTCAATCTGTTTGATCATGTCGAGCGCGCTCCTCTGCAAAACGGTTGCTCAGTCTGCGCCGGGTGCTGTGAATGGCACGCAAGTTCACGATGACGGCCCCGGAGACCAGCTTGCGATTCCCGGTAACGATAATGAACGAACGCGCTTGCGATGACCAGGCTCCTAGAAACTCAGGCCAGCTGGCCGGTTGCAATGGTTTTCGTGATCAACCCGATCCACCTCGTCCGGCGAGACATGCCGCGCACTCAGCTCACGTGGCGTCAGGTGTCGCCACACATCGACATCAATGCAATGGCGACTGGCAATACCGAACAGACGTTGCATCCGGCGAACCGCAGCACCTACCCCCTGGGCTTTGGGGTCGATCAAAGGGATACCCGCCACGAAGGGTGTATCTGAACCCGGAACACCATGGATTGCGTAAGCGCGTTGCGCCTGCAGAAGCCGCTCGTGGAAACCACCATCGCCGATCGTACTTTGACTGCCCGGCGTCACGGTTGGCGTGTCTGCTGCGTCAGCCTTCAGTGCAGATAGCGACGTGGCGGGCAGCGTTGTCGCCAGCGAAGGGCGTGGTGCGGGTTTTGCACGAGCGTGCATGGCAGGCGCAATGGCTTGCCATGCAGGCATGACTCCATGGGCCGTGGAAGAGACCTGCCGACGAAGCAATCGCAACTGCAACGCTTGATGGTTGCTGCGTCGCTCGGTAGCAGCGCCCGGCTCGTTGATTGCCGGCCTCAGCACCAGCATCAATACGGCAATATGGAACGAAATCGCGGCACCGAGCGCGACACCGCGACGAATCTCGAAATGGTCGCGGCACCGAGCCATGGGTGGTTCTCCTTGAAAACCACGCTTGCGCCTGGCGCATCAACGGCCGACGCAATCGCGCCAACCACTGGTGGAGGACATCTCGAAAGCCGGCATGGTTCCTGCGTCACCCATGGTTTCCTCAGTGCAGGGACTACTCGGCGGACTGCGCAGCCCATCCACCTGCGCGAAAATGAAATACAGCCGCATGGATGCCAGTCCGGAGAATTAGGGGGCGCACACAAAAAGACTACCGCACGCTTGGACTCGGGACATCGACGCGCCGGGCATCAAAAATAAAACTCACGCCGGTTCGATGTGCCGCAACAGCAAGCGCGGCGTTTCGCGCCCCTGCCAGTCGTTGATGCCCAGCTCGTAGACCGCGCGCAGCGGCGTCGGCGGTGGCTGGCCGTGATACGCATTGAACATCACCGCATCATGCAGCATGCCGTCGCGCGGGTCGCGCAGTTGCAGGCGCAGATGGCTTTCGCCCATCACCTTCCAGCTGGCGCATTCGAACAGGTTGTCGAACAGCGGCTCAGGGAAAGCCTGCCCCCACGGTCCGGCATGGCGCAGCTGGCGGGCCAGCGGCAACGAGAGCGCGCCGACCGGCAGTTCGCCATCCGTATACACCACCGCCTGCAGTTGCTCGGCATCGATCAGTTCGCGGGCGATGGCGTCGAATGCCGCGGCGAAACGCGGGTAGTCGCAGGCCTTCAGGCTCAGTCCCGCCGCCATCGCGTGACCGCCGAAGCGTTCGATCAGGCCGGGGTGACGCGCGTCGATCGCGGCCAGTGCATCGCGGATATGGAAGCCGGCGATCGAGCGCGCCGAGCCGCGAAGATCCGGGGGATCACTTGCAAACGCGATCACCGGACGATGCAGGCGATCCTTCAGTTTCGAGGCGACCAGGCCGATCACGCCGGCATGCCAACTCGGCTCGTACAGCGTCACACCGACCGCATCGATGGGTACGGCGCCGGCCGCCATCAGCTCGGCTTCGGCCACCATCGATGCCTGCAGGTCGCGACGCTCCCGGTTGATCGCGCTGAGCCGCTCGGCATGGGCACGCGCCTGCGCCACGTCGTCGGTGAGCAGGCACTCCACGCCCAGGCGCATGTCTTCCATGCGGCCGGCGGCATTCAGGCGCGGGCCGACCGCGAAGCCAAGATCACTGGCACACAGCGTCGCGACGCTGCGCTTGCCGGCCTCGACCAACGCGGTGATGCCGGCACAGGCACGGCCGCTGCGGATACGCTGCAAGCCGGCCTCGACCAGCACGCGATTGTTGAAATCCAGCGGCACCAGATCCGCCACCGTGCCCAGCGCGACCAAGTCCAGCAATGTCTCAAGATCAGGGCGGCTTCCTTCGCGATCAGGACGATCGCCCGAGCACACCCTCGGATACATCCTCGCGCGCAAAGCCAGCAGCAGGTAGAACATCACGCCTACCCCGGCCAGCGCCTTGCTGGGGAAGGATTGATTCAAGCGCGCGTCGTGCGCGCAACGATCACACGGCGGGCATCCATGCCCGCACTGTTCAATATTCACCAGGTTCGGGTTGACCATCGCATCGACTGCCGGCAACTGTTCGCCCGGCAGATGATGGTCGGTGACGATGACCCGGATGCCGTGCGCCTTCGCTGCCGCCACGCCAGCCACGCTGGCCACGCCATTGTCGACGGTGACGATCAGCTGCGGTTTCGGTTGCAGCGATTCGACCAGCGCCGGGCTCAGGCCGTAACCGTGAATGAAGCGATTGGGTACGGCGTAGCTCACCCGCCGGGCACCGAGCAGACGCAAGCCGCGCACGGCCACCGCAGTGCCGGTGGCGCCGTCGCAGTCGTAATCGCCGGCGATCACGATCGTCCAGTCGTCGCGGATCGCCTCGACCAGCAGCTCGACCGCCTGCGCCATGCCGCCCAGCATCAGCGGCGACAGCAGCCGCGCCAACCGGTGTTCCACTTGCGCCGGGCCCAGCACGCCGCGCGCGGCGTAGACCTGCTGCAAGACCGGATGCACCGATTCGGCCCAGCCACTGGGCACGCCCTGGCCGACCCGGCGCCGTATCTGCAAGGTCTTCAACGCCCTGCGCCGCGCCACAGCCGCCAGCGATGCCACGGCTTGTGCCGCCAACGCTCGCCACTGGCGAAATGCAGTTCGACCGCCTGTCGATGCATGATCGACTGCAGGGTCGGCCACCACGACGATTCGATCTCGCCGGCCGGCAGATCCTGCAGGTCGATCAGCCAGCCGGCGGTCGCTGCCGTGATCGTTTCGGCGCTACGCGCTTGTGTGGCGACATGGGCGTGGCTGGCCAGTGCGGCCAGCAGCAGATCGTCGCTGATCACCCCGCGCAGGTCGCTGCGCAGCGGACCCGGCAGGCTGCCGCCGCCCCACAACCACAGGCTGTTGACCAGCGGCTCGCCACGCGTGCGGCGCGCGGCGTTCAGCGGATGCTGGTGCAGCAGCACCTGGATCTCGTTCAGCAGGATGCGCCAGCGGCGGCCTTGCGCACCCTGCGGCAAATGCTGTGACAGATCCTCGCCCAATGCCTGTTCCGGCGCAGCGAAGCCGGGCAGCGTGAGATCCGGCGGCAGGCGCAGGTGCCAGCGATCCGGCGTGGAGATTTCCAGTTGCATGCCGGCTTCGTCGAACACTTCCCGCAGTGGCTCGGCCAGTGCCAGCGCCTCGTCCATGGCCAGTCCCAGCCGGCCGCAGGCCAGCAGCCGCACGCCGTTCATGTCGGGTTGCACCCAGGCGGGATCGGCCGACAACCAGATGCTGCCTTGCGCGTCGCCGGCGAGGAATTGGCGGGTGAGCGCGGCGGCCGGAAGCGCTGCGTCGATGCCCGGAAAATAATCGCCCAACCCGGCCAGGTAACCGGCTGCGCCATCGGCCAGCCGATCGGCACGCAGCAGCCACTTGCGCAGTGGATGGGCCGGCGCGACCTGTGCCAGGGCAGGCAGCCACAGTTGCAGCGACGACTCCGGCTTTGCGCCCATTCAGGCCCCCACGGCTTCCAGTTGTTCGTACAACTGGAGCCATTCCGTCTCCAGCGCTTCCTTTTCGCGGCGCAGTTCGGTCTGCCGCTGTCCCAGCTTCATCATCTCGCTGGTCGGGCCGTTGTAAGTATCCGGATCGGCCAGGCGCGTCTCCAGCGCAGCCAGTTCGGCATCGATGCTGGCGGTGCGGGTCTCGATCCGCTTCACCCGTTGCCGCGAGGCTTTCTCGTTCTCGCGCTGGGTTGCCGCGTTGCGGCGGCGTTCCTCCGGCGATTCGGCCGGCACGACCGCTGCGGCCGGCTTGTCCACGCCTGCCTTGGCCGCCTTCTTGTTGGCCGTACCTCGGGTGCGCAGCCAGCGCGCGTAATCGTCGAGGTCGCCGTCGAAGCTTTCCACCACGCCATCGGCCACGCGCCAGAAACTGTCGCAGACCATGCCCAGCAGGTGGCGGTCATGCGACACCAGCACCAGGGTGCCGTCGAAGTCGGCCAGCGCGTCGGCCAAGGCCTCGCGCATGTCCAGATCCAGATGGTTGGTCGGTTCGTCCAGCAGCAGCAGATTCGGCTTGTCCCACGCGATCAATGCCAGCGCGAGCCGCGCCCGTTCGCCGCCGGAGAACCCGTCGACCGATTCGAACGCACGGTCGCCGGCGAAATTCCAGGTGCCAAGAAAATCGCGCATGACCTGGGTGGCCACCCCCGGCGCCTTGGCCTGCAGGTGGTCGAGCGGGCTGCTGCCCTCGTGCAGGCTTTCCACCGTGTGCTGGGCGAAGTAGCCGATCTTCAGATCCTTGTGCGCCTTGCGTTCGCCGCCAAGTGCCGCGAGTTCGCCGACCAGGGTCTTCACCAGGGTGGATTTGCCGGCGCCGTTGGGTCCCAACAGGCCGATCCGCTCGCCCGCTTCCAGGCTGAAACGCACGTCCGAAAGAACCACCACTTCCTTCTCCCCGCGGGGGAGAGGGAGCTGAGCGTAACCCGCCACCACGTCTTCCAGTTGCAGCATCGATTCGGGCAGCCGTCCCGGCACCGGAAACTGGAAACTGAAGGCCCGTTCGGCACGCACCGCCTCGGTGCCGGCCAGCTTTTCCAGCCGCTTCATGCGCGACTGCGCCTGCTTGGCCTTGGTGGCCTTGGCCTTGAAACGGTCGATGAAGGACTGCAGATGCGCGCGCTCGGCCTGCTCGCGCTCGTGGCTTATCTGTTGCTGGCGCAACTGCTCGGCGCGCAGGCGCTCGAACGCGCTGTAGTTGCCGGTATACAGTTTGGCCTTGCCGTCGTTGAGGTGCATGGTGTGGGTGATCACGCCGTCGAGGAACTCGCGGTCGTGCGAAATGATCAGCAAGGTGCCCTGATAACGCCGCAGCCATTCCTCCAGCCACAGCACCGCGTCCAGATCGAGATGGTTGGTCGGCTCGTCCAGCAGCAGCAGTTCGGACGGCGCCATCAGCGCGCGGGCCAGGTTCAGGCGCACGCGCCAGCCACCGGAAAATTCCTTCACGGCGCGTTCGTGAGTGTCGGGCATGAAACCCAGGCCGTGCATCAGGCGCCCGGCACGGGCACGGGCATCGTAGGCGTGCAGCTCCTCGATGCGGTGATGCACGCCGGCCAGTGCCTCCATGTCGCCGCGGGCCAGCGCGTCGCTCTCGGCCCGCAGCACTTCGGCCAGTTCCTGGTCGCCGCCCAGCACGTAGTCGATCGCCGCGTCGGGCAGCGCCGGCGTCTCCTGCGCCACCGAGGCGAGCCGCAGCTTTGCCGGCAGATCCAGTTCGCCGGCATCGGCATCCAGCTGGCCCTGCAAGGCCGCGAACAGGCTGGATTTGCCGCAGCCGTTGCGGCCGATCACGCCCAGCCGCCAGCCGCTCTGGATCACCAGGTCGATATCGGAAAGCAGCAGGCGGCTGCCGCGGCGCAACGCAAAATGTCGAAAGGCAATCATCGCTTGATCAGCTGTCCAGAGCGGGCAGGCAGTCGCCCTCAGCCGCCCATGATAGCGTCCATCGCGCTATTCTCGATGAGTGAGGTAGTTGCGCTGCCCGATGCCGAATGCCCATCCGATCGCAAACGGCGCAAACCGGCATGGCGCAGCATGGGCAGTTCTGCTAAAACGAAGCCGCATACAGCCTTGTATGGAGAGGGGAGCCATGGTCAAGTTCGCACACAGTCTGCCGGTCATCGTGATGCTGGTTGCCGCCGCGTTTGCCACGCCGCAGCTGGCTCGCGCGGCGCCTCCCGGCCACGGGGACAGCCTGCTGATCCACCGCGTGCAGCAGGAACAGCGCATGAACCTGCCCCACCGCGGCCTGAGCATGGCCCAGGTCGAGAAGGGCTGGGGCGCCCCGCTGCGCAAACTCTCGCCACGTGGCGGGGACAGCAGGAAACACCCCGTGATCAACCGCTGGGATTACGCGAAGTTCATCGTGTATTTCGAGCGCAACCATGTAATCCATGCGGTGCTCAACACGCCCGCCGGCAACAACACCAACCCGGCTGCCGTCAACTGACATCGGCTGCTGTTCAATGACGCGGCCCGCGGCAACACGGGCCGCGTTTTCGTGTACGCCCCAGCACGGGCACACACTTGCGGGTGATCGTGGTGCACCCACGTCGTACACTCTGCAGCCCGGCGCCAGTATGGCGCAACCGATCGAACGCCTCGAGATTTTTCGCATGACCGACTCCACCTTGCGCCTGCCGGCCGAATGGGAACCGCAGGCCGCCGTGCTGATTGCCTGGCCGCATGTCGGCACCGACTGGGCCGAACGACTGGCCAGCGTGGAAACCACCTACGTGGCGCTGGCCGCCGCCGTGACCCGCTTTCAGCGCCTGATCGTGGTGGTGGCGAACCGTGCGCTGCGGGTTCACGTCGAAGCCCTGCTGGGCGATGCGAGTATCGACCCCGCTCGCGTCCGCTTCATCGAGCTGGCATACGACGACACCTGGTTGCGCGACTCCGGCCCGATCACGCTCAGCGCCGGTGACGGTCGTTTTCAGCTGACCGATTTCCGCTTCACCGGCTGGGGCGGCAAGTTCGGTGCCGCGCAGGACGATGCGCTGATCGCCGGCCTGGTGGACGCCGGCGTGTTCGGCCATGCCACCCATCGGCGCATCGACTGGGCACTGGAAGGCGGCGGCATCGAAAGCGATGGTGCCGGCACGGTGCTGACCACCTGGCGTTGCCTGGCCCAGCGCCACCCCGAACAATCGCGCGAGGAGATGAGCGCGATCCTGCGCGACAGCCTGCATGCCGAACGCGTGCTGTGGCTCGATCACGGCTATCTCGAAGGCGACGATACCGACGCGCATATCGATACCCTCGCCCGCTTTGCACCCGACCAGCGCATCGTATTCCAGGCCTGCGACGACCCGAACGACCCGCACCACGACGAACTGCAACGCATGGCCGGCGAACTGGCCGCACTGCGTACCCGCGATGGCCTGCCCTACCAGTTGCACCCGCTGCCATGGGCCAAACCCATACTCGATGCAGGGCGCCGCCTCGCCGCCTCCTATGCGAACTACCTGATCGTCAACGGTGCCGTGCTGGTGCCGGCTTACGGCGATCCGGCCGACGACCAAGCCGCCCGCATCATCGGCACGGCCCACCCCGGCCGCGAAGTGGTGCCGGTGCCCTGCCGTCCGCTGATCTGGCAGAACGGCAGCCTGCACTGCATCACCATGCAGCTGCCGGCGGGGTTGGCGTGAGCTTCAGCCGCATCGGCTAAACTTGACGGCTCACAATGGCGTTGAGGATTGAAGCCGATGACCCGCAAGACCCTCAGGCTCGCGCTGCTGCAGGAGACCGACCGCGGCAGCCGTGACGCCAACCTCGACGCGATCGAAGCGGGTCTGCGCGAAGCCGCGGCGGCCGGCGCCGAGCTGGTGCTGCTGCAGGAGTTGCACAACGGCCCGTATTTCTGCCAGCACGAGTCGGTCGAGGTATTCGATCAGGCCGAGACGATTCCCGGTCCCGGCACCGCGCGCATCGGCCAGCTGGCCGAAGAGCTGCAACTGGTGGTGGTCGCCTCGCTGTTCGAGCGCCGCGCTGCCGGGCTGTATCACAACACGGCGGTGGTGTTCGACCGCTCGGCGGCGATCGCCGGCAAGTACCGCAAGATGCACATCCCGGACGATCCGGGGTTTTACGAAAAATTCTATTTCACGCCCGGTGACCTCGGCTTCGCACCGATCGACACCTCGGTGGGTCGGCTCGGCCTGCTGGTGTGCTGGGATCAGTGGTATCCGGAAGCCGCAAGGCTGATGGCGCTGGCCGGCGCCGATCTGCTGCTCTACCCCACCGCGATCGGCTGGGATCCGAACGACGAGCCGGCCGAGCAGGAGCGCCAGCGCGACGCCTGGATTACCGTGCAGCGCGGCCATGCCGTTGCCAATGGCCTGCCGCTGCTGGCCTGCAACCGCACCGGCCACGAAGCCGATCCGTCGGGCGTTGGCGCAGGCATTCGTTTCTGGGGAAGCAGCTTCGTGGCCGGACCGCAGGGCGAGTTGCTGGCCCAGGCCCCCACTGATGCACGCACCTTGCTGCTGGCCGAGGTCGATCTGAGCCGCAGCGAACACGTACGGCGCATCTGGCCGTTCCTGCGCGACCGCCGCATCGATGCCTACGGCGACCTGCTGCGACGCTTTCGCGACTGAACCGCACGCGCGCCGGGCAACCTTCGGCTTGCTCCGCGCCGCCATCATCCCCATGCTGGGGACTACCCCGACGACCGATACGTTGACCGCATGAGCTTTCCCGAAACCGAGCTTGCCCTGTTGCCCGCCTTGCAGGGCCAGCCGATCGAACGTATCCAGCGCGACGGCGTGGAATTTGTCCTGCTGGGCACCGCACACGTCTCGCGCCTCAGCGTGGCGGCGGTGGACGCACTGCTGGCACACGAGCGCTTCGATGCGGTGGCGGTGGAACTGTGCGAAAGCCGAGCGCAGGGCATGCGCGATCCCGAAGCGCTCAAACAGATGGATCTGTTCAAGGTAATCCGCCAGGGCAAGGCCGGCATGGTCGCCGCCAGCCTGGTGCTTTCGGCCTTCCAGAAACGTTTGGCCGAGCAGTCCGGCATCGAGCCAGGTGCCGAGATGAAGGCGGCGATGAACGGTGCCGAACAGCGTGGCCTGCCGGTCTGGCTGGTCGATCGAGAGGTCGGTACCACGCTCAAGCGCGCCTGGCGCAGCGTCGGTTTCTGGCAACGCTTCGGCCTGCTCGGCGGCCTGCTGGCCAGCGTGTTCGAGCGCGAGGACATCGAACCGGCCGAGATCGAAAAACTGAAACAGGCCGACTTGCTGGAGAGTGCCTTCAGCGAATTCGCCAGTGGGTCGAAACCGCTCTACCAAAGCCTGATCGGCGAACGCGACGCCTTCATGGCCGCACGCCTGCGCGAGGAATCGGCACGTTCCCCGACGGCCGAGCCGCGTCGCGTACTGGTGGTGATCGGTGCCGGCCACCTCAAGGGTCTGAGCGAACTGCTGCGCGAACAGCAGGACGATCCGTCCAGCCTGCTGGCCGGGCTCGACAGCCTGCCGCCCAAGGCACGCTGGCCGAAATGGCTGGCGGCAGGGCTGGTGCTGCTGGTATTCGCGGCAATCGCCTATGCCTTCCACCGCAACACCGCACTCGGTACCCAGGCCCTGCTCGACTGGGTATTGTTCACCGGCGGCTTCGCCGCGCTGGGCGCACTGGCTGCGGGCGCCCATCCATTCAGCATCATCGCTGCGTTCATCGCCGCGCCGATCAAGCCGTTTCGCCCCGGCATCCCCGCCGGCGGCATCAGCGCGATGGCCGAAGCCTGGGTGCGCCGCCCGCGGGTTGCCGATTTCGAAACCCTGCGCGACGACATCGTGCACTGGAGCGGCTGGTGGAAGAACCGGGTTGCCCGCACCCTGCTGAATTTCTTCCTGGTCAGCACGGGCACCATCATTGGCGAGTACACCGCCGGCATCCATATCCTGCACAGCCTGTTCTGAGCGAGCGGCTCCAGCCAGCCTCCGACGTCACGCATGCTACGATTCGCGCCGCTCGCAGGCGTATTCGCAACACCCTCCGATGCCCGCTGCCTGGGTGGCGAAACTGGTAGACGCAAGGGACTTAAAATCCCTCAGCCGCAAGGCTATGCGGGTTCGATTCCCGCCCCAGGCACCATTTGAATCAAAGACTTATCTTGCTTTATTAATGTGCTTTATCGTAGCTTGGCCAGCATACTCGCCAGTGGCCCGCATCGATCCTTGCCCGAAAATCGGTAGGCTGTCAGCTCCGAACCGTTGGGCCTATCGGCTGCATATACCGGCAAACACGCCAACCGGGCGCACCAAACGAAAAGACCCTCGCCGAAGCGAGGGTCTTTTCGATACAGCCGCAAGCAGCTGGCTCAGGCCGATTTTTTCTTCGGTGCGGCCTTCCTGGCGACTGCCGGCTTGGTCACGGTCGGCTTGGCGCCGGCGACGGCTGGCGCAACGGCAACATGCACACGGGTATTGCCGTAGCTGCCGCGATAGATCTTGCCACGACGGGTCTTGCGATCGCCCTTACCCATGGGAACTCCTTGAGATTTGTTGGAAATACGGTCTGCCATCATAGCAGCGTATCCGCCGGCCGCCACAGTCACCGATGCCCATGACCGGCACAGTTCGGTGTTCGGTCCAGGCAGGCGCCCGGATCGATCTGCACGGTAACGTGCTGAATGTCAAAGCGGTCTTGCAAGATTCCCTTGATCGCCTGCAAGGCCTGCCGACTGTCGGCATCGTCGTGCAACTCGGCGTGCAGGGTTGCCATGCGCGAACCCGATGCCAGCTGCCAGACGTGCAGGTGATGGATATTGCGGATCGTGCTGTCGGCGGCGCGCAATGCATCTTCCACTTCGGCGCTGTCCATGCCTTCGGGCACCCCTTCCAGCAGGATATGTGCCGAGAGCCGAAGCAGCCGCCATGCGCTGCTGAGGATCAACAGCGCCACCAGTAGCGACAGCGCCGGATCGGCCCACAACCAGCCGAACCAGCGAATCGCCAGCGCCGCCAGCATCGCGGCCACCGAACCGAACAAGTCGCCCAGCACGTGCAGGCTTGCACTGGCCAGGTTGACGTCGTCATGCGCATGTCCATGCAGCATGCGCAACACCAGCAGGTTGACCAGCAACCCGACTGTCGCCACCACCAGCATCACGCCGGACAGGATCTGCCCCGGATACCGCAACCGGTCGATCGCCTCGTACGCGATCCAGCCGACCAGGACGAACTGGCTCAACGCATTGACGAAACCGACCAGTACTTCCATGCGGCCATAGCCGTAGCTGCGCCGCGCGTCGGCCGGCCGACCGGCCATCCATGCACCCACGAAAGCCAGCAGCAACGCCAGCGCATCCACCGTCATGTGTCCGGCATCGGCCAGCAGCGCCAGCGAGCCCGACCACAGGCCACCGAACGCCTCCGCGGCCATCATCGCGGCAGTCAGCACGAAGGCGAACAGCAACTTCCGGCTGCTTCGCCCGGCCGGGGAGCCGGCGTGCTCGTGCGCATGCGTCGCATGCTGATGATCGTGATGGGTATGTGGCATGCTCATGCGTGCATGCTAGGAAAGATGGCCAGCGCTACACAATCACCCGATTGCCGGCAGCGCCCTGTTCAATGTGCGCCTTGTGCATCTTGCAGCGGCTCGTGGACATGGGCATGCGTGTGGACCCGGCAGTAGCGACGATCGCTGCGCAGGTTGACGAAATGTGCGCTCGCCACCAACAAGCCTCCACACGTCACCAGCACGCTGTGCAGGATGATCGAATAGCTTTCGGCATAGGTCACGCCGAACAGCAGCAAGGCCAATCCCGGTGCAGCCAGCATGAGCGGCAGTGCACCCTGATGCCGGCGATAGCCGCGGATCATGGCAAACAAGGCCAGGGAGCACGCAAAAAACACGAAGCCGCGTTCGAATCGATGATCGGCGAGAAACTCCAGGCCCACGAATGGCAGCAAGGCCAGCACGAACGGCAGCGCCGCACAATGGATAGCGCACAGGAAAGAGGCCGTCGCGCCTACGCGGTCTGCGACATGCCACCAGCGGGATTTGCTCGTTTGCACCGAATCCGTCATGACACTTCCCCGGCATCGCCAGAGCGGCGATCTTGTACCGTGGGAACCAATGTTACTTTATAACATTGCGTTTTGCCACCCCTGTAAAATAAAACCGTGCGCGCAGCGCACACCATCGCCGCCTCCCCCACCGGGGGAGGATTGAGGAGGGGAGCCCCGCCTCACCGCGCACGTCGTTGCCTCATCCCCCCCTGGGGAGAGGATTGAGGTGAGGGAGCTGGTACTTGCGAAGAAGCTCATCAAAAAGCTCTCCTCCGATGAGGCGATCAGGCGGCGTGGCCCCTCACCCCAGCCCTCTCCCCGGAGGGGAGAGGGGGCAAACACCCGGGATTCAGGACTTGCGGCAACGCTTGCAAGTGCCGTGCACTTCCAGCGTCTGCGCCTGCGGCCGGAAGCCCAGTGCCCTGGCCTGCGATTCGATCAGTTCGGCTACCCGCTCATCGCAGACTTCCTGCGCACTGGAACAGGTATCGCAGATCAGGAACGGTACCTGATGTGCCTCCTCGGGATGGTGGCACGAGACGAAGGCGTTGATCGATTCCAGTTTGTGGATGAACTTGTTCTCAAGCAGGAAATCAAGCGCACGATAGACGGTGGGCGGCGCCGCATTGGCATGGTTTTCACGCAAGGCATCGAGCAGGTCGTACGCCTTGACCGGCTGGTTCGCGGCAGCGAGCAGCTGCAGCACTTCCCTGCGCAGCGGGGTCAGGCGCAGACCGCGCTGCGCGCTGGCGTGCTCCACCGCACGCACGAAATCATCCGCATCGTGATCGTGCGGATGATGCACATGCGGGTTGTCGGCGGCGTTACGGCTCAAGGGCTTCACCTCATCGGAAGATCATACACCGCCGCCTTCCTTCATCCATCGGCCGGCGGCACCTCAACGCCGCAATGGCGGCGGCTCCGCGCGCGGTCTCGGTCGGGGTTTTGCCAACACCACGATCCAGCCGATCGGACCCAGCACGGCCGCCCAGACGATGCCTTGGTACAGGCGGCCACGCCACCAGCCGAGCAAGGCGCCGACGGCGACGAACAACAGGTTCCACCAGAACAGGGTTGCCCACGGCAGCATGTTCATCAGGTTGGCAAAGATGTGCCAGAACGCATCCGGCGCGTCGGGGTCGACGCCCTGGGTGGCCCTGGCAAGCAGCTCATCCATGCCGGGTTCGATGGATCACGATGACGTGTCTTGTCCGCATCGCGAACGATTCAGGCCTGTGCCATGGCGATCGCGTCGGCAATGCGCCTGAGCGCTTCGCTGCGACCGGCCAGGTAGATCGTGTGCTCGATCGATGGCGACACCTGCGTGCCGGTCATCGCCACGCGCAGCGGCTGGGCGATCTTGCCCATGCCCAATTCGAGCTGGGCGGCGATCTGCTCGATCACCCGGTGGATAGCCTCGGGCTTCCATTCGCATTCGACCAGCAAGCCCTTGGCCACATCAAGCACCGCGACCGCGGTATCGTTCTTCAGGTGTTTGGCGACCGCCTTGTCGTCCCACGCGGCAATCGGCGCGTACCAGATCCTGGCGCGCTCGGCCATTTCCTTGAGCGTGTGCACGCGATCGCGCAACGCCACGATCACGTCGGCCGGTGCCGGGCCGCCGCTGCTGTCGATGCCGGCGCGCGCCAGATGCCACGCGAACTCCGGCGCCAGCACCTGCGGATCGTCGGTCTTCAGGTAGTGCTGGTTGAGCCAGGCCAGCTTTTCGATGTCGAAGCGCGAGGCGGCCTTGTTGACGTCGGCGATGTCGAACAACGCGATCATCTCGTCACGCGAGAAGATCTCCTGATCGCCGTGCGACCAGCCCAGGCGCACCAGGTAGTTGAGCAGCGCGTGCGGCAGGAAGCCGTCCTCGCGGTATTCCATCACGCTGACCGCGCTGGTGCGCTTGGAAAGCTTCTTGCCTTCCTTGTCGAGGATCATCGGCAGGTGCGCAAACTCCGGCACCTTGGCGCCCAGCGCCAGGTAGATGTTGATCTGCCGCGGCGTATTGTTGACATGATCGTCGCCGCGGATCACCTCGGTGATGCCCATGTCGATATCGTCGACCACCACCGCGAAGTTGTAGGTCGGCCAGCCGTCGGAGCGGAAGATCACCAGATCGTCCAGCTCGCTGTTGCTCCATTCGACCCGGCCCTTCACCTTGTCGTCGAACACCACCGCGCCTTCGGTCGGGTTCCTGAAGCGGATCACCCGGTTCGGGTCGTCGCGCAACGGTTCGTTGCGGTCGCGGTAATAGCCGTTGTAGCGGGGCTTCTCGCCCTTGGCCATCGCCGCCTCGCGCATCGCCTCGATCTCGTCCTTGCTTTCGTAGGCGTAGTAGGCCTTGCCGGCGGCAACCAGTTCGTCGGCGACCTGCTTGTAGCGCGCCAGTCGCTGGGTCTGGTAGAACGGACCCTCGTCGTGGCTCAGGCCCAGCCACTGCATGGCGTCGAGAATCGCCTGCACGGCCGCATCGGTGGAACGCTCGCGATCGGTATCCTCGATCCGCAGCACGAACCGCCCGCCGCGACGGCGTGCTTCCAGCCAGCAGTACAGCGCAGTACGCGCACCACCGATGTGCAGGAATCCGGTGGGGCTGGGGGCGAAGCGGGTGCGTACGGTCATGGTTTTTTTTCGAATGGCACGAAGCGAAGTCCTGATTTTAGCTGATACCGGGACAACAACCGTTCGGCATGACACCCGCAGTGTCACTGCCACGTCACGTACCCGCCACGGCCATGCAACAGCACGCGGCGAAGCTGTGCCAAGCCAGCACAGGTATGCACCATGCGCATCGGCATCGTCAGCGAAACCTACCCACCGGAAGTCAATGGCGTCGCACTGACCGTGCACAGCCTCGCCACCGGCCTGGCCAGCCACGGCCACAGCGTGGATCTGATCAGGCCGCTGCAGCGGCCCGCACACCACGACGAACCGGGTATCGACGTGCTCTGCGTACGCGGTGGCGCCCTGCCCCGTTATCCCGGCTTGCGCTTCGGTCTGCCCGCCAGCCGCACGCTGCACCGACGCTGGACACAGCAACGTCCGGATGCGATTTATGTCGCCACCGAAGGTCCGCTCGGCTGGTCGGCCATGCGAACCGCCACGCGGCTCGGCATCCCCATCAGCAGCGGCTTTCATACCCGCTTCGACAGTTACGCCGATCATTACGGCATGAGCCTGCTCTCGCCACTGGTGCGCGGCTACCTGCGCCATTTCCACCGGCACGCGGCAGCTACCCTTGTGCCGACCCATGCGCTGGCAAAGGAACTGCGCGCACTGGGTATCCCCAGCGCATGCCTGCTGCGGCGCGCCGTGGACACGCAACTGTTCCACCCCCGGCAGCGCGACGATGCCCTGCGCGCTGCGTGGGGCGTCGACGCCGCAACGCCCGTGGTGCTGTATGTCGGGCGTATCGCAGCGGAAAAAAACCTGCCGCTGGCGGTGGCATCGTTTCGCGCGATCCAGCGGCGGGTGCCCCTGGCGCGTTATGTGTGGGTCGGCGATGGTCCGGCGCGCGCCGCGCTGGAGGCGGCGAATCCGGACTTCATCTTCGCCGGCATGCAACGCGGCGAAGCGCTGGCGAGGCACTATGCCAGCGCGGACCTGTTCCCGTTCCCGAGCCTCAGCGAAACGTTCGGCAACGTCATTCTCGAGGCACTTGCCGCCGGCTTGCCGGTGGTGGCGTATGCCGAAGGCGCCGCACGCGAACACGTGCAAGACGGCGTCAACGGCTACTGCATCGAATCGGGCAATGAATCCGCATTCATCACCGCGTGCGCCATCCTGGCCGACAACCCGGGGCTGATCCGGCACATGGGCCGCGCGGCTCATGTCGGGGTATCCGGACTCTCGCCGGATGCGGTGATCCGCGATTTCGAGAACCTGCTGCGCGACCTGGCCCAGGAGAGCCTGCATGAACATGCCGTCACCATTGCGCACGCCTGAACTTTCGATCGGGCCGCGTTTCGCGCTGGATCGCCGCGTCTGCATCGCCGCCAACCGCTGGGGTGCCCGCCGCGCAGTCGGGCTGTTCTTTGGCGCCGTCAGCCGGCTCGGCGATGGCGTGTTCTGGTATGCATTGATGGCGACGCTGCTGCTGGTCGATGGCCAGCGTGGGCTTGTCTCCGCCACCCACATGGCGGCCACCGGACTCGCCGCACTGCTGCTGTATCGCCTGCTGAAACGCTGGACGCATCGCCCCCGCCCATACCGTGTCTGCCCGGGGGTGATCGCGCATGTGCCACCACTGGACGAATTCAGCTTTCCGTCGGGTCATACCCTGCAGGCGGTGAGCTTCAGCATCGTCGCCCTGGCCTGGTATCCGCAACTCGCGCCCTTGCTGCTGGGTTTCACTGCGCTGGTCGCCGCCTCGCGGGTCATCCTGGGACTGCACTACCCCAGCGACGTGCTCGCGGCGATCGCCCTCGGCTGTGGTCTCGGCGCATCGTCGCTGTACCTGATGCCACTGGCCGCACGACTGGCATGAGTTCTGCGTTGAGCAGTATCTGCTCACGCCGTGGCAAGCTCCTTTGCGCTCAGACAGATAGCCTGTGTTGTCCACAGGCTTTACCCGTCACGGTGCACAACTGCTGTGGAAAACTCCGGCGCTTCAGGCTATCTCGAATAACCCGGCTCTCGGCACTTTGTAGGAGCGCGCTTGCGCGCGATGCTCTTTCGCCCCGCCTTCGTAGGCCGGGCAATGCCCGCCATGCTTTTCGACGATGCGCACAGGGCGGCGGGCAGTGCTCGCCCTACGAAGCAAGAGCATCGCGCGCAAGCGCGCTCCTACACACAAACAAATCGGGGTTGTTCGAGGCGCGCTTCAAGCCGCGCGCGGCGTCCGGCTGAGAATGCCCAGCAGGTCGGCCAGCTTGTCGCGCATCTCGCGGCGGTCGACGATCAGGTCGATCGCGCCGTGTTCGACCAGGAACTCCGAGCGCTGGAAGCCCTCCGGCAATGTCTCGCGCACGGTCTGCTCGATCACCCGCGGACCGGCAAAGCCGATCAGCGCCTTCGGCTCGCCGATGTTGATGTCACCGAGCATCGCCAGGCTGGCGGAGACGCCGCCGGTGGTCGGGTTGGTCAGCACGCTGATGTACGGCACGCCCGCATCACGCAATCGCGCCAGCACCGCCGCGGTCTTGGCCATTTGCATCAGCGAAAAAAGCGCCTCCTGCATGCGTGCGCCGCCGGTGGCGGAGAAGCACACCAGCGGGCTGCGATCGGCCAGCGCAAGTTCGGCGGCGCGGGCGAACTTCTCGCCTACCACCGAACCCATGGAACCGCCCATGTAGGCAAACTCGAACGCCACCGCCATCAACAGCTGCCCCTTGAGCAAGCCGCTCATCGCCAGCAGCGCGTCCTTTTCCCCGGTCTTTTTCTGGGTGGCGACGATGCGGTCGCGGTACTTCCTGGTATCGCGGAATTTCAGCGGATCGGTGGCCTCCATGCCGGCCCACAATTCCCGTGCGGTACCCGGGTCGAACAACGCCTGCAGCCGGGTGCGCGCCGGGATGTAGTGGTGATGATTGCACTTGGGGCAGACCATCAGGTTGCGTTCCAGCTCCGGCCGGTACAGCACCGTGCCGCAGCCGCCGCACTTCTCCCACACGCCTTCGGGCACCGAACCCTTGCCGCCGTTCGGCTGCTGGGTACGGGTGCGCGGGTTCATGATTTTTTGCAGCCAGTTCATATCAACCCAACCTCTTCAATGCGCATCCAGCGCGGCGCGGATCGGCGCCAGAAACACGCGGGCCCGCTCGGCCATGTCGGCCGCATCCGTGGCCTCGGCAAGCCGGTCGACCAAGGCGCTGCCGATCACCACGGCATCGGCAAAGCCGGCAATCGCCTGCGCACTTGCCGCATCGCGTACGCCGAATCCTACCGCCACCGGCGCCCTGGCCCGGGTGCGGATATCCGCCACACGCACGGCGATATCGTCGGTATTCAGGTGCGTCGCCCCGGTGATGCCGGCAAACGAGACATAGTACAGGAAGCCCTCGGCAGCCTCACACAGCTCCGCCATGCGCGCGGGTGCGGTGGTGGGCGCGGCGAGCATGATCTGCTGCAGGCCGGCATCGCGCAGTGGCTGCAGCACGGCCACTTCCTCCAGTGGGCAATCGACCAGCAACACGCCATCGACGCCGGCCTGCACGGCCGTCTGCGCGAAGCGTGCATAGCCGTAGGTCTCGACCGGATTGAGGTAGCCCATCAGCACCACAGGCGTGCGGGCATCATGCACGCGGAAGTCGGCAACCGCTTGCAGCACGTCGCCCAGGCCCACCCCTTTGGCAATCGCCCGCTCGCTGGCGTGCTGGATCACCGGCCCGTCGGCCATCGGGTCGGAAAACGGCACACCCAGCTCGATCACGTCGGCACCGGCATCGACGAGTGCGTGCATCAGCGCCACCACGTGTTCCGGCAATGGATCGCCGGCCGTAACGAATGGGATCAGGCCGGTACGGCCGGAGGCCTTGAGCTGGGCAAAGCGGGTATCGATTCGGGTCATGGGATCGGCAGCGAGAAAAGAGGAGTGAGAAGTGAGAGAGAGCATCGGGAAATCGGGCGGCGGCGGAGCGCGAAGCTTTCTCTCACTTCTCACTCCTCTCCACTCACTTCCCGGCTACACGCTCACACCTTCGCGCGCGGCGATGGTATGCACGTCCTTGTCGCCGCGACCGGACAAGTTGCACAGCACGATCTGATCCTTCGACATTTCGCGCGCCAGTTTCATGGCCTGGGCCACGGCATGACTGGATTCGAGCGCGGCCAGAATGCCTTCCTGCCGTGCCAGCAGATGGAAGGCCTCCATCGCCTCGTCGTCGGTGACACCCACGTATTGCGCACGGCCGGCGTCCTTCAGAAAGGCATGTTCGGGACCGACGCCCGGATAATCCAGACCGGCCGAGATCGAGTGCGTTTCGGTGATCTGGCCGTTGTCGTCGCACAGCACGTAGGTGCGGTTGCCGTGCAGCACGCCGGGGCGACCGGCCGCCAACGAGGCCGCATGGTGGCCGGTCGCGATACCCTCGCCGGCCGCCTCGGCGCCGACGATGCGCACGGACGCATCGTTGAGGAACGCATGGAACAGGCCGATCGCATTGGAGCCGCCGCCGACACAGGCGGTCAGCACGTCCGGCAGGCGTCCGTATTCTTCCAGCATCTGGGCGCGCGCCTCGCGCCCGACGATCGCGTTGAAGTCGCGCACCATCATCGGGTACGGGTGCGGGCCGGCCACGGTGCCGATGATGTAGAAGGTATCGGCGACGTTGGTGACCCAGTCGCGCATGGCCTCGTTGAGCGCATCCTTCAGTGTCTTCGAACCGGACGTTACCGGCACCACTTCGGCGCCCAGCAGCTTCATGCGATAGACGTTGATCTGCTGCCGCTCGATGTCCACCGAACCCATGTAGACCACACACTTCAGGCCCAGCCGCGCTGCCACTGTAGCGCTGGCCACGCCATGCTGACCGGCGCCGGTCTCGGCGATGATGCGCGGCTTGCCCATCCACCTGGCCACCAGCGCCTGACCGACCGTATTGTTGATCTTGTGCGCGCCGGTGTGGTTCAGATCCTCGCGCTTGAGCAGGATCCGCGCGCCGCCGACGTATCGCGACAGGCGCTCGGCATGGTAGATCGGGCTGGGGCGCCCGACGTAATGCTTCAGGTCGCGGTCGAGCTCGGCGATGAATGCGGGGTCCTCGCGCAGGCGCAGGTACGCCTCGGTGAGTTCGGCCAGAGGCGCCATCAGCGTCTCGGCGACATAGCTGCCACCGTAATTGCCGAAGCGCCCGTGCGTGTCAGGGTATGCGTTGAAATCCGCGATCTTGTTCATGCTGCCATTCGATTGTGTGCAGGAGCGCACCGTGTGCGCGAAAAGGGTTGCCTCAATGCCCATCGCGCGCAAGCGCGCTCCTATGCACTGCTGCAATGAAAGCGGCCATCTTACCGGCATCCTTGATCCCCGGCGAAGCCTCGATGCCGCTGGCCACATCCACGGCCCATGGTCGCGCTGCGTGTATGGCCTGGCCCACATTGCCCGGATGCAGGCCACCGGCCAGGATTACCGGCTGCGCCAGATCGGCCGGCAGCAACGACCAGTCGAATGCCTTGCCGCTGCCGCCCGCTTCGCCGCGATCATGGCCGTCCAGCAGCAGGCCCCTGGCATGCGGGTAATCGCGCAACCGCGGCAGCGCAGCCACGCCTTCGCCCATGGCGATCGCCTTCAGGAACGCCCGGCCGAATTGCACGCACCAGTCGTCGCGCTCGCTGCCGTGAAATTGCAGCAACGTGGGTTGTATCTCGTCGATCACCTGCCGTACCAGGCTCTCATCGTCATCCATGAACAGTGCCACGGTGGCGACGAACGGTGGCATCGCGGCGGCAATTTCGCGCGCCCGCGCCATGGTCACCTGCCGCTTGCTGCGCGCGGTAAACACCAGGCCGATCGCATCCGCGCCGAGGCGCGCGGCCAGCAACGCATCCTCGACCCGGGTCATGCCGCAGCACTTGATGCGCGTCATGGGTCGGTCGCCGTCAAGCAGACTTCGGCCGGCAAGCCCCAATGTGCCGCGTAACGCGGGCCGAGGAAGGTCAGCCCCGATGCCGGCGCGGTCGGCCCGGCGAGCAGGCGATCGGCACCGGCGAGCAACTCGCCCAACCAGGCCACCGGCCGCTCGCCACGCCCGATCAGCAGCAGCGAGCCGACGATGTTGCGCACCATGTGATGCAGGAATGCGTTCGCCTCGATGTCGACGATGACTTGCTCGCCCTCACGGCGTACAGCCACCCGCAGCACCGTGCGACGCGGATGCGGGGCCTGGCAGGACAATGCGCGAAATGCACTGAAGTCATGTTCGCCCAGCAACGCCTGTGCCGCTTCATGCATGCACTCGGCATCCAGGGGCAGACGTTCCCAGGTGACGTAACGGGCATCCAGCGCCGCTCGCACCGAACGGTTGAGGATGCGATAGCGATAGCGCCGGCTGCGGGCGGAAAAACGTGCGTGAAACTCCGTCGCGACCGGTTGCGCCCACAGCACGGCCACGCTGGTGGGAAGATTGCTGCAGGCACCGAGAACCCAGCCGCGCATGTCGCGCTGCGACGGAGTGTCGAAGTGCACGACCTGGCAGCGACCATGCACGCCGGCGTCGGTGCGCCCGGCGCAACAGATCTCGACCGGATGCGCGGCAATCCGTGACAGCGCCTGCTCCACCACCGCCTGCACGCTGGGATCGGACTTCAAGCGCTGCCAGCCGCAGAAGTCGGTGCCGTCGTATTCAATGCCAAGGGCGATACGCATGAAGTCGGTTCGGAACTCGATCACGGACGCTGAAAATTGGCAGCCCGGCCATCAATGGCCTGGCAGGCTCCTGGACCGGCCCGACAAGTCAAACAGGCTGCGCGATGGCGGGATCAGTGAAGGTCCTCAAGCAGTCGCTTGGCCGCATCCTGCTGTACCTGGGTGCCTTCCCTGAGGACTTCACCGAGCATGGCGCGGGCACCTTCGGCATCGCCCATGTCCAGGTAGGCACGCGCCAGGTCGAGCTTGGTATCCACCGGATCATCGCTGAATTCGTCCGCCTCATGCACACCCACGCCTGGCGGCTGGTGATCATGCTCCTGCTCATCGAACGACCAGCTCGAAACCGGTTCGACCGGCGGCTCGGACGGCGCGCCATGCGTATCCGGCTGGATCGGTGCGACAACCGTGTCGTCGGTTGGCGATACGTCGGCGGCCGGTTCGTCGTCATGGGCGCCAGATCCGGTGAGATCGAACTGGTAGTTGTATTCGCTGACCTTCTTCGGCATTTGCGGCGGCAGTGGCGGCATCGAGGATACCGTCGCCGACTCGTCGTCGCCCACAGCATGGTCGATATCGAATTCGTGCGTTGCTTCCGTTTCCTCGTGCGTTTCTTCATGCGCACTCGACTCGCGATGCGGATTGAACAACGGATGATCCGGCACCAGGTCCTCGCCCATGTGGAGCACGTCCTGCCACTCGTCCTGTTGCGGATCCGTGATATGGGCATGCATGGCCTCGGCAGCGGCCTCGAAATGCTCGACATCACGGCGCGAGTAATAGAGCGTGACCAGTTCCAGATGCAGGTAGATGTCGTCCGGATGCTCGGCCAGCTGGTCGAGCAGCTCGTTCTGGTCGATGTCGTCGCTGCCGTTGTCAACCGGCGCCGTCGTTGCGAATCGATCGGCCAGCGACGAGGATTTCGGCGCCCCGCCCGCTGGCGACTTGCGGCGACGACCCACAATGCCCAGCAACAGCAACAGCACGACGGCACCGGCTCCCCAAGTCCATTTCTGCATGTACCAGGGCTGCTCGGATACCTGTGGTGCCGTGGGAGTGGGCGCGTGTTTGGCGACCGGTTTGGCCGGCGCGGCCTTGGCCGCGGTCGCTGCAGTTGCCGGTTTGCTGGTCACTGGCGCACTGCTGGCCGTGGCAGGCGCAGCCGACGGTGCCGCAGAGGTGGCCACGACCGGTGCCATGCTGCTGGCCGTGCTGGCCTTGGCGGGTGCCGAACCGTTCTGTGGTTGCGCGGCAGGAACCAGGGTTTTCTCTGCACTGGCCGCTGGCACAGGCCTGGTCGTCGCCATCGCGGCAGACTTGCGCGCTTCGGCAAGCTTGTTCTGCAGGTCGGCGATCTCGTTGTCCTTGAGCGACAACAGATGTTCGTTCTTGTTGTTGATGTCAGTCAGATCTTTCAGGCGGGTCTTCAGATCGCTGCTTTGCTGCTGCAAACTGGCCAGGCTCTCCTGGGTCCGCAACAGGTCCTGGCGAAGGCTCGCTGATTTGTCGTTTTTGCCGCCGGTACTGCCGCCGGGTGCCGCCGTACCTTTCATGTCCCTGGCCGGTACCAGCGCCAGACGATCGCCCGTGCCACTGGTTACGCCGGTCGGGGCACTGGATGCGGACGCGCGGGTGGCCGCATCCGCCACCGTGGTCGGCGTGCCGGCCGGACCCGCACGCCAATCGCTGTTTTCACGACGGACCTCGGCGATCGCCGCCGCCATCGTCATCGCCCTGGCCTCCGCGGAGGTCGGCATACGCAACACCACGCCGATCTTCAGCGCGTTGATGTTGTCATGATAGAACGCGCTGGGATTGGCCTGCTTGAGCGCCAGCAGCATCTGGTTGATGTCGACGCCGCTGGGCGCGGCATCACGGGCGATCGCGGAGAGGGTGTCGCCGCGCTTGACCGGGCCGTACTGACCGTTCTTGATCTCGGCATGACTGGCGGTCGCTTGCGGGCCCGGCGTGGCTGAAGCATGGGCAGCGGTGGCCGGACTCGGCGCCCGCCGCGTCGCCGGCGCGCTCGCGACCGGCGTCTTCGGTGCAGCCTGGGTGCCCGGCGGGTCAAGCAGGATCGCGACCTCACGCACGCTCTTGCCGGCCTTGCCATTCACATCGAGCAGTAGATCGATGAACGGATCGTCCACGGCCACGCTGCTGGTGATGCGAATCGCTCGCTCGCCACCAGCCGTGGTGACAATGCTGAAATGCAACGGGATCGTGGTTCGCCCCCCGGCGATACCGGCGCGGGCGAATTCCCCGCTCGAAGCCAGTTTCACCGTAAGGTTCTGCAACTCCGCCGGATTGGCGGCGTGCAACGGAATCTCCGCCAGCAACGGTTGCCCCAGGGCCGACTTGATCTGGATCTGGCCAAGGTCAAGCGCCATGACCTGACTGCTGCCCAAAGCAAGAGCCATCAGCATCGACAACTTCAACGAACGATTCATCAGTGTTTCCCCCGAACGATCCCAGGCGACTTGATATCGGTGCCACCGCGATAGCGGCAATTACCCCAAACAAGGGGCCACTTTAGTTATATGCAAGCCAATCAACAATAGCTGCAGCTAATACTTGCATGACATTGTTGCCGTGCATTCTCGTTGCTGCTGTGCTTTCATCGACGGTTCGCGGACTTTCCCCCTGCACTGCCGGCAGCGCCGGCAGCAGCCCGGCGATCGTTCCACGCCATGGCTGCCCCCCGCTGCCCCGCCCTTGCAGGGCGCACTTTACAGGTAGTCCTGGATCAACAGTTCGGCGATCTGCACGGCGTTCAGGGCCGCGCCCTTGCGGATATTGTCCGAAACGATCCACAGATCCAGCCCGCGCTCATGCGAGATGTCCTCGCGAATGCGCCCCACGAACACCGCATCGTTGCCGGCAGCCTGGCCCACCGGCGTGGGGTAGCCACCGGGCTTGCGTTCGTCCATCAGTACCACGCCCGGTGCCTGGCGCAGCAGTTCGGTGGCCTGCTCGGCGGTGATCTTGTCGCTGGTCTCGATGTGCACAGCCTCAGAATGACCATAAAAAACCGGCACGCGCACCGCGGTCGGGTTTACCTGGATCGACTCGTCTTCGAGAATCTTGCGGGTTTCCCACACCAGCTTCATTTCTTCCTTGGTGTAGCCGTTGGGCTGGAAGTCGTCGATCTGCGGAATCACATTGAACGCTATCTGGGCAGGAAATTTCTTGCCCGGCTCCACGCTTTGGAAGTTGAGCAGCTCGCGGGTCTGCTTGCCCAGTTCCTCCATGCCCGAACGACCGGCACCGGACACCGACTGGTAGGTGGCCACATTGATCCGCTCGATCTGTGCCGCACGATGGATCGGCGCCAGCGCTACCAGCATCTGCATGGTGGAGCAGTTCGGGTTGGCGATGATGCCGTGTCGGGTGTACTCGGCGATCGCATGCGGGTTGACCTCGCTGATCACCAGCGGGATGTCGTCCTGGTAGCGGAACTCGGAGGTATTGTCGATCACCACCGCACCGGCCGCCGCCGCGCGCGGCGCGTGTTCGCGGCTGACCGAGCCGCCCGCGGAGAAAAACGCGATGTCGACGCCGGCAAAATCGTAGGTATCCAGCAGCTGCACGGTAACCTGCTGGCCGTTGAACGTGATCTTCTCGCCAGCCGAACGCTCGCTGGCCAACGGCACCAGTTCGCTGACCGGAAATTCCCGCTCGGCGAGGATCGCCAGCAGGGTTTCGCCGACGGCACCGGTAGCACCGACCATGGCGACTTTGTAACTGCTCTTCAGGCTCATTGGGATTTATCTTTGATCGTCAGGGGTAAGTGACTTCGCAGGCTGCAGCCCGCGTGGCCGGGTGGGGGTCATCCGTGATGGTTGGTGTTGCATGTTGCCGGGGGAATCCGCGGTTCGACCACACCGACATCGCCGCACTGCGCGCGGTGGCGCAACGCGTGATCGATCAGCACCAGCGCCATCATCGCCTCGGCGATCGGGGTGGCGCGGATGCCCACGCAGGGGTCGTGGCGGCCCTTGGTCACCACCTCGGCCGCCTCGCCGGCCAGGTTCACGCTGTGGCCGGGAATCAGGATGCTCGAAGTCGGCTTGAGCACGATCGAGGCGGTCACCGGCTGGCCGCTGCTGATGCCGCCCAGAATGCCACCAGCATGGTTGGAGGCGAAGCCGTCCATGCTCATTTCGTCGCGATGCTGGCTGCCGTGCTGGGTCACCGCGGCAAAGCCGTCGCCGATCTCCACGCCCTTGACCGCATTGATCGACATCAGCGCACTGGCCAGGTCGCCGTCCAGCTTGCCGTAGATCGGCTCGCCCCAGCCCGGCGGCACGCCATCGGCCACCACGTTGACGCGTGCACCGACCGAGTCGCCGGATTTGCGCAGCGCATTGACATAGGTTTCCAGCACCGGCACCTGCGCCATATCGGGCCAGAAAAACGGATTCTGCTCCACGGCATCCCAGTCGAAAGCATCCGGCACAATCTCGCCGATCTGCGCCAGATGCCCGCGCACGCGCACGCCATGGCGCTCGGCCAGCCACTTCTTGGCGATCACCGCGGCAGCCACCCGCATCGTGGTTTCGCGCGCCGAGGAGCGCCCTCCGCCGCGCGGGTCGCGGATGCCGTATTTCTGCCAGTAGGTGTAGTCGGCGTGGCCGGGGCGGAAGGTAGACACAATGTCGCCGTAATCCTTGCTGCGCTGGTCGGTGTTGCGGATCAGCAACGCGATCGGCGTGCCGGTGGTCCTGCCTTCGTAGACGCCGGACAGGATCTCCACGTCGTCCGCCTCGTGCCGCTGCGAAGTGAAGCGGCTGCGGCCGGTGGCGCGACGATCGAGGTCATGGCGGAACTCCCGCGCATCGATCGCCAGCCCGGGCGGGCAGCCGTCGATCACGCAACCGATCGCCGGCCCGTGGCTTTCGCCAAAGGTGGTGACGGTGAACAGCTTGCCGAAAGAATTGCTGGACATGGGCGAATGGACGTCCGGATAAAAACCTGCACAGCTTAGCGCGATAGCGCGTCCAGCGGGCCGGTCAGGTGCGATGCGATGGCCATTCCCGTGCCAGCATCGCGAACACCACATCATCGACCCACGCACCATGCAGCCACAGGCTTTCGCGAAAATGCGCCTCCTGGCGCATGCCCAGCGAGCGCAGCAAGGCCATGCTGGCCACATTGCGCGGATCGACCGAGGCCTGGATGCGATGCCGGCCCAGGCCTGCGAACACCCGTTCGAATACCGCACGCAGCGCTTCGCTGGCGTAACCCTGCGCCTGAAAGGCCGGCGCGATGCTGATGCCGACCTCGACCGAACCCTCGGCATCGCCCGGCATGTGGATGCCCAGGTCGCCGATCAGGCCACCGCCTTCGCGCACACGGATCGCGCGCTGAAACCAGCCGTCGGGCCGATCCGGCGAGACACCGGCCTGGCGCGCGATGAAATCGGCGGCCTCCCCGACACTGGCCGGACACCAGCTCTGGTAACGCGCCACGTCGGGGTTCGCGCGATAGGCGAACAGCGCCTCTGCGTCGTTCGGACGCAAGCCATCGAGCCGCAATCGCGCGGTATCGATCTGCATGCCATCGATACCGCTCAGACCCGCCGACGGGCGGCAGCTGCCGCCCCGATCGCCGCCGCATGCTCGACCAGGTCGCGCCGTTCCAGCGCGAACACGCCCATCGCGCCGACCTTGAACTCGATCCACACGAACGGTACCTGCGGCAGCAGGGCGGCCAGCGCATGCTCGCTCTCGCCCACCTCGACGATCAGCAAACCATCGTCGGTGAGATGATCGGCCGCCTCGTCCAGCATGCGCAGGCACAGGTCCAGACCATCCCGGCCCGAGGTGAGGCCGAGCTTCGGCTCGTGGCGGTATTCGCCCGGCAGTGCCGCGTATTCGTCCTCGGTGACATACGGCGGGTTGGACACGATCAGGTCGTAGCGGCGACCCTTGAGGCCGTCGAACAGATCCGACCGGATCGCCTCGACGCGGCCCTCGACGTGCTGGAACACGATGTTCTCGCCCGCCAGCGACAGTGCCTCGTCGCTGATGTCGGCGATGTCGACCTGCCACTCGGGGTTGTATTCGGCGATCGCGATGCCGATGCAGCCCGAGCCGGTGCACAGGTCCAGCGCGCGCTCGACGTGGCGCTCGTCCAGCCACGGCGCGAAGCCCGACTCGATCAGCTCGGCGATCGGCGAGCGCGGCACCAGCGCGCGGCGGTCGCTCTTGAACTTCAACCCGGCGAACCAGGTCTCACCGACCAGATAGGCCACCGGCAGGCGCTCGTTGACCCGGCGCTCGATCAGCGCCAGCACCCGGGCTCGCTCATCGTGCGTCAGACGGCCCGCGCCGTAGGCCGGCGGGAGGTCCGGCGGCAGATGCAGGCTGGCCAGCACCAGGTGGGTGGCCTCGTCGATCGGATTGTCGTGGCTATGGCCGAACGTGAGGCCCGCCGCCGCGAAACGGCTGGCGCCATAACGGATGAAGTCGATAATGGAGGCGAGTTCGTCGGTCACGGCAACACCCGAAGCGGAAAGGCCGGCAAGTATAGCTAGAGAGGAGTGAGTGAAGATGAGTGAGGAGTGAGAGAAAGGCGGCTTGCCGCCAGCTCATGCTTTTCCCTCACGCCTCACTCCTCTCCACTCACTCCTGCCCGCTTATACTGATGAGATGACTTTCAACGTATTGCTGCAATACCTGCTGCCCCATCGCGCGCTGTCGCGGCTGGTCTACCGGGCCACCCGCTGGACCTTCGCGCCGTGGAAGAACTGGCTGATCGGTACGATCGTGCGCAACTACCGGGTCGACATGGCCGAGGCGGTGCAGCCAGACGCGCGGGCCTACCCGCACTTCAACGCGTTTTTCACCCGCGAGTTGCGCCCCGGCGCACGCCGTGCCGACGCCGATCCGGCCGCCCTGCTCTGCCCCGCCGACGGCCGCATCAGCCAGGCCGGCGCGATCGTCGATGGCCGCATCTTCCAGGCCAAGGGGCGCTACTACAGCGCGGCCGAACTGCTTGGCGACGAGGCCGCCGCCGTGCCGTATCGCGATGGCTCGTTCGTCACGGTGTACCTGTCGCCGCGCGACTACCACCGCGTACACATGCCACTCAAAGGCACGCTGAAGGAGACCGTGCATGTGCCCGGCCGCATCTTCAGTGTGGCGCCGTTCGCGGTCGAGGCGATCCCGCGCCTGTTCGCGCGCAACGAGCGTCTGGTGTGCCACTTCGAGGGCGAGCACGGTCCGTTCGCGCTGGTGCTGGTCGGCGCAATCCTGGTCTCGTCGGTGGCCACCGTGTGGGACGGCCTGGTGATCCCGCCGTATGCTCCGGCGATCCGTCGCAAGTCGTTCGAGGGCCAACACCTGACCCTGGAACGCTTCGCCGAAATGGGGCGTTTCAACATGGGCTCCACGGTGATCGTGCTGCTGCCCGCAGGCAGCGCCACACTGGACACTTTGCAACCGCAGCAGGCGGTGCAGGTAGGGCAACGGATCGGCCGCGGTTGAGAACACCGGCGGGATACGTTTCCCTAGGAGCGTGGGCCGCAGAAATCTTTGGGCTGTGATTGTGCTCTCATCCATAGGCTGCGCCTCTCGTCGGGCTTGCATAGAGTGACTATGCGCACCCTCCGATAGACGCATCCTATGGCGATAGCCCAATCTCGCTAT
>DATKVA010000011.1:0-16573 GCA_035530315.1 Rhodanobacter sp.
CCCTCGACGATCTCCACTTCGGCATCGCCCTGCGCACCGGGTTGGACCAGGGCAAGCCGGGCACGGCCACCGACCACCCGGTACACCGCCCAGCGGCGGCCGTCGCGGAACAGCGCGCTGGCCGCCACCTGCAGCACGTCGGGGCGGCGATCCACCTCGAAGCGGACCTCGACGCGGTAACCGTCGCCCAGTTGCGCCCATTGCGCACGCGGCGCGGTGATGTCCAGCCACACCAGGGTGCGTTGTTCCTCCACGCCCAGCGCCGAAACCTTGGTGAACCCACCCGGCTCGATCCGCACCACCCGCGCCGACAGCGCGCCCTCGCCGCCCCAGCGCAGGATCTGCGCTGGCGAGCCCGGCCGCAGCGTGATCGCCTGCTGCGACAGCGTCTGCACCATCACCTGCAACTGGTCCAGGTCGCCGAGCTCCAGCAGCGACTGGCCGGCTTGCACGGGCACGGCACTCTCCTGATAACGGCGCAGTACCACGCCGTCGATCGGCGAACGCACCTCGATCTCCTGCCCACCGCCGCGACCCTGGCCGCTCAGCAGCGCCGCCAATGCCGCCCGCTGCTGAGCGGCCGCGCGGCGTTCGGCCACCGCCGCTGCCGCAGCAGCCTGCGCGCGACCCAGGCGCGCCTCGGCTTCGTCGAGTGTCGCCACGCTCACCACGCCCGAAGCGCCGAGTGTACGCATGCGGCCGACGTCGCGCGAGGCCAGGGCGACATCGACCTGCGCCCCCGCCAGACGCTGCTGCGCCGCCTGCATCGATGCCAGTGCCGCCTGCTCCTCGGCCAGCAGGCGAGCCCGGTTGGCCGGATCCAGCAGCGTTGCCCGCGCTGGCTCGATCACCGCCAGCACCTGCCCGGCCTTGACCGCGTCGCCCTGCAGCAGGTCGATCCGCTGCAACGTGCCGGCGATCGGTGCCGACAGCAGCCAGCGCCGCGGCAGTTGCGTGCGACCCTCCTCGTCGAAGTGTTGCGCCAGTGCACTGCGGTGGACGCTCACCACGTCCACCGGCCGAGGTGTCGTCTGCAGGGCCCACACCGCCACCGCCACCACGACGATGACAACGATGATTGAAACGATCAGGCTGCCGCGTTTCATGGTCACGATTCCTGTCCTCACTCGCGGGTCTTGAGTACGGCGATCAGATCGAGCCGGGCGATGCGTCGACGCACCAGCAGCGCCGAGACCACGCTGGCGCCCAACACCATCATGCCGGCAAACGCGTAGGTGGCCGTGGTCAGTTGCACCGGCACGCGGAACAGCTCTGACTGGAAACCCTGCACCATCACCCAGCACAGTCCCCAGCCCGCAGCGAAGCCGAACGGCAGCGACAGCACCACCAGCAAGCCCAGTTGCCCGAGCAGCAGCGCGCTGACCTCGCCCTCGGTCATGCCCAGCACGCGCAGGCTGGCCAGCTCGCGCCCGCGTTCGGACAGGCTGATCCGCGCGGCGTTGTAGACCAGCCCGAAATTGATCACCCCGCCCAGCAGCGCCGCGACCCAGGTAAACACCAGCAGGCTCTCGGCCATGGTGGCGTAGAAGCTGTGCACCGAAGCCAGCCGCGAACTGACCCCGGCCACCCACGGGCGCCGGTCCAGTCGGGCGTAGACATCGGGTTCCGCGCCGGGGGTGACGCCCAGCAGCACGCCAGAGACGACGTCGCCGTCGCCCAGCAGCTGGTTCAGCGCGTCCAGATCCATGTAGCCCTGCGCACCGATGTATTCGTGCACGAAACCAGCCACGCGCACGCTGCGCCGGTAGCGGTGCCCGTCCAGCGCCTGTACCTCGATCGTGTCGCCGGGCTGCAGATCCAGCATGCCTTGCAGATAGTCGGTCAGCAGCACGCCACCGGTGGCGGGTATCACTGGCCGCAGTTGCGTGTCCAGCGGCCGGCGCAGCCGTGCCTGCGGCGGCAGGCCCTCGATCACGGTGCGGTAGCTGCGATGACCGTGAATCAGACGCACCGGCGCCGCACGCACCGGTTCGGCCTCGCGCACGCCGGGCAACGCAGCCAGTTCGAACACCGCCCGGCGCGGCGCCGGCTCCACGAAGGTGACCGACAGGTCGTGGCGCTGGGCGATGCTGAGCTGGGTGTCGACCATGTGCTCGACCGCATCGCCCTGGAAGCGCCCCACCATCATCACCGCGCAGGCCATCGCCAGTCCCAGCACGGTGAACACGGCGCGTCCGGGGCGGCGTTCGAGATCGCGCAAGGCCATTCGTGCGGGTTGCGAAAGCCAGCGCTGCAGGCCCAGCCGCTCGATCAGGGTGGGTCCGAAGCGCGCCGGTGCCGGCGCGCGCATCGCCTCGGCCGGCGGCAGTTCCAGCGCGGCACGCAATGCCATCAGGGCACCTGCCGCTGCCGCGGCGAGACTGACCGCCACGCCGGTGGCAACCGCTCGCAGGCTCAGGTGATAAGCCAGGAACGGGAAGCGGTAGATGCCCTGATAAACGTGCGCCAACCAGCTGCCGAGAACGGCACCCAGCGCAATGCCCAGTACGGCACCGCCCAGGGCGATCCACGCGGCCATGGTCAGATAGTGGCCGGCCAGCGCGCGGTCGGAGTAACCGAACGCCTTGAGCACGCCGATCTGGTCGCGCTGCGTGCCCAGCAGGCGCATCAACACCACATGCAGCAGGAACGCGGCCACGCCCAGGAAAATCGCCGGGAACAGCCGCGCCATGGTCCGCAGCTGGCGCATCTCCTCTTCCAGGTAGCGCGCCGAGGTCTGCTCGTGGCGGCCGTAGGCGCCAACGCCGCCGTAGCGCGCCAGCAGGCGGTCGAGCGCGGCGATCACCGCGGCCGGCCGCGCGGCCGGCAGCAGGCGCAGCACCACGTTGTCGAACGCGCCGTCCATGTTCAGCGCCTGCTCCATCGCATGGCGGTTCATCCACAGCACGGCATAGCGCTGGAAGTCCGGAAACACCGCGCCGGGCGGACTCTGGTAGACGTACTCGGGCGAGGTACCGATACCGACCACGCGCAGCCGGCTCTGGCGGCCGCGCAGGGTCATCCGCAGCGTGTCGCCGACACGCAGCGCATGCGCCGCCGCGAACGCCTCGCCCACCACCACCTGGTCGTCGACGTCCGGATCGGGCAGGCGGCCGCTGCGCAACTGCACGCGGTTGAGCAGCGGCTGGCCACCGCGGATCGGCAGCGACACCACCTCGGCACGCACCGGCTCGTTGAAACCGGACACCCCCAGCGTGCCCATGGCCAGCAATCGTGTCTGCGCGGTCTGCACGCCCGGAATCGCCTGCAGTTGCGGCACCAGCGTATCCGGCGCGCGCTTGAGCGGCGCCCACAGGTCGGCCAGCGCGCCCTGCCGGTAGAACAGCTCGCGGGTCGCCGTGAGCGATTCGTAGGTGGACTGCGACATCACCAGCGTGGCCACGCCGCCGGCGATCACCAGCGCGATGGCCAGCGCCTGCCCGCGCAGGTGCCACAGGTCGCGCCAGCCCTTGCGGGTCAGCGCGCTCACCAGCTCAGCTCCCGCGCCGGGGTGCGCTGCGGCGGGCGCTCCTCGCGCACGATGCGGCCGTCGCCCAGGTACAGCACGCGGTGTGCCATGCGCGCGATGTCGGCGTTGTGGGTGATCACCACGGTAGTGGTGCCCAGTTCCGCATTGACCCGCTCCAGTGCCTCCAGCACGCGCACGCCGGTGGCCGAATCGAGTGCCCCGGTGGGCTCGTCGCACAGCAACACGGCCGGCCGCTTGGCAATGGCACGGGCGATCGCCACCCGCTGCTGCTGGCCGCCGGAAAGCTGCGCCGGAAAGTGGTCCATGCGATCGGCCAGATCCACCCGCGCCAGCGCCTCCTCCGGCGTCATCGGCTGCTCGGCGATCTCGGTGACGATGGCCACGTTCTCGCGCGCGGTGAGGCTGGGAATCAGGTTGTAGAACTGGAACACGAAACCGACATGCTCGCGGCGGAACAGGGTCAGTTCGCGCTGGTCGGCGCCGGTGAGGTGATGGCCCTCGTACCAGACCTCGCCGGCGGTCGGCACGTCGAGCCCGCCGAGGATGTTCATCAGGGTCGACTTGCCACTGCCCGAGGGCCCCAGCAGCACCACGAACTCGCCACGGAACAGGTCCAGGTCCACGCCACGCAACGCCTGCACCTCGACCTCGCCCATGCGGTAGGTCTTGGTCAGGCCGCGGGCGCGGAACACCGGTTCGGCAACGGGTGGCAGTGGTGCGTCGGACATGCAGGCATCCCACACCGGAACCGCACGACGGCGGCGACAGGCATCACACTAGCGGCGCCCGCCTCATCTTTTCATGACTTGAGACAACTACAGACAAGATCATGGGGGTACGACCGCGGGTGCCGGCACTGTGATCGCGCCGATCGGCGATACCTCAGGCCGGTGCTCGACGGCCAGGCGTGCGCCTCGGCGCGAGCGGTTCAGGCGCGGCGGGCCAGCTGCTGCACCGTCTGCCGATAGCGCGCGGCGATGCGTGCCTCGTCGTGATGCCGGAAATCGCGCACGACCCAGCGCCCGCCGCACAGCACGTCGCGCACCAGCGGCGTGTTGCCGGCGAACAGGAAACTGTCCAGCAACGAGCGTGCATCGCGTGCGGCCAGCAGTGGCGAAGTTTCGTCCAGCACGATCAGGTCGGCGCGCGCGCCCGCGCGCGCTTCGCCGATGGGCATGCCGCTGGCCTGTGCGCCGCCGCGCAGTGCGGCACGCCACAGCGTCTCGCCCACGCTGGCATCCTGCGCGCGGGCGGCGATGTTGCGATGGCGCGTCTGCAGGCGCTGCCCGTATTCCAGCCAGCGCAGTTCCTCCACCGGCGAGATCGAGATGTGCGAATCCGAACCGATACCCAGCGCACCGCCGGCATCGAGATACTCCGCCAGCGAAAACAACCCGTCGCCGAGATTCGCCTCGGTGCTCGGGCACAAGCCGGCCACCGCGCCGCTGCGTGCGAGCAGCGCTGTCTCGTCGGTGGTCAGATGGGTGGCGTGCACCAGGCACCAGCGCCGGTCGACTTCGGCGTGATCGAACAACCACTCCACCGGCCGCGCGCCGCGCGTGGCGAGGCAATCCTGCACTTCGCCGATCTGCTCGGCGACATGGATGTGGATCGGGCAATTTTTCGCCGCGTCGCCGGCCAGCACGGCGTGCATCGCCTGCTCCGGCACCGCCCGCAGCGAATGCAGCGCAATGCCGACGCGCAGATCGTCGTTCTCGTGCCGGCGCAGCGATTCCAGCAGGCGCAGATAGCCGTCCACATCGTGGCCGAAGCGCCGCTGCCGCGCCGTCAGTGCCCGGCCATCGAAGCCGCCGCTGATGTACAGCACCGGCAGCAGGGTCAGCGCAATGCCGGCTTCGCGCGCCGCCGCGATCAGCGCCAGCGACATCGCCTCCGGCTGTGCGTAAGGCGTGCCGTCCGGCTGCTGGTGCAGGTAATGGAATTCGCATACCTGGGTGTAGCCAGCCTTGAGCATTTCCACGTAGAGCTGGGCGGCGATCGCCTTGAGTTCGTCCGGGCCGATCGCCGCGGCGAACGCATACATGGTTTCGCGCCAGCTCCAGAAGTTGTCGTCGGGTTGCTGAGCGGCGCGGTCCGGGACGCCCCTGCGCTCGGCCAGCCCGGCCATCGCGCGCTGGAACGCATGCGAATGCAGGTTGGGCATGCCGGGCAGCACCCATGTGTCCAGCGATTCGACCGGTGCGGCCACGGCCGCGAGCAGTCGCCCGTCGGCGCCCACGCCGAACGTGCCCCCGGCCTGCCAGCCGCCGGGTTGCCAAAGCTGGGTAGCCCTGAAGCCGTGGATACCGGCGAGGTGGCTCATACGGATGCTCCCGTGCGTGATGGCGGCAAGTGTAACCGGGTGGCTGGCATCGCCTTCACTTCGACACGATCCGGGCTGTGCATAATCGTGCGATGGCCAAAAAGACGAACGAACAGACCCCGCGGCTGCAGGTGCGTCTGGCGACGCCCACCGACGTCCCGGCCCTGGTCGAACTCACCGGGCGGATCTATTCGGCCGAATGGGGTTACTCGGCGGAAATGCTGCGCTCCCAGCAGACGCACTTTCCCGAAGGCCAGTTCGTGGTCGAGTACGAGGGCAAGGTGGTCGGCTACTGCGCCACATTCCGCATCGACGAAGCCACCGCACTGGCGCCGCACAGCTGGACTCAGATCACCGCCGGCGGCATGGCCTCGCGGCACAACCCGGATGGCGACTGGCTGTACGGCATGGAAGTGGTGGTGCATCCGGACTTTCGCGGCATGCGCATCGGCCAGCGGCTGTACCAGGCGCGCAAGCGGCTGTGCACCGACCTGAAACTGCGCGGCATCGTGTTCGGCGGACGCATTCCCGGGCTGGCGAAAAACATCCGGCGTTACGGCAGTCCCGAGGCCTACGTGCAGGCGGTGACCGAAGGCCAGCGCCGCGACCCGACACTGAGCTTTCAGCTGAACAACGACTTCGAGATGATCGGCCTGCTGCCGGGCTATGTGCCGTCCGATCACGAGTCGCTCGGCTACGCCGCACACCTGGTCTGGCGCAATCCGCGCCTGCTCGATCAGCCGGACACGCCCTCGCCGCCCTCGCCGCAGCGGCTGCCCGATCTGGTGCGCGTGGCCTCGGTGCAGTACCAGCAACGGCGGATCGGCTCGTTCGAGGAGTTCGCCACCCAGGTCGAATACTTCACCGACATCGCCGCCGACTACAACGCCGACTTCGTCGCCTTTCCCGAGCTGATCACGCTGCAGCTGCTGTCGATCGAGAACACCGAACTGTCGCCGGTGGAATCGATCCGCAAACTGAGCCATTACACGCCGCAGGTGAAGGAACTGTTCAGCCGTCTGGCCGTCCATTACAACATCAATATCATCGCCGGCACGCACCCGACCGAACAGGCCAATGGCGATATCCACAATGTCTGCTACGTATGCCTGCGCGACGGTTCGCTGCACGAGCGCGAAAAGCTGCACCCGACCCCGAGCGAGCGCAACGTGTGGAATATCACCGGCGGCGAGAGCGCGGCGACGATCCCCACCGACTGCGGCCCGATCGGGGTGATGATCTGTTACGACGCCGAGTTTCCGGAGGTCGCGCGGCATCTCATCGACCAGGGTGCGCTGATCCTGTTCGTGCCGTTCTGCACCGACGTGCGCGAGGGCTACCTGCGCGTGCGCTACTGCGCCCAGGCGCGGGCGATCGAGAACCAGTGCTACGTGGTGATGTCCGGCAACGTGGGCAACCTGCCCGGCGTCAACAACTTCGACATCCAGTACGGCCAGAGTTGCATCCTCACACCGAGCGATTTCCCGTTCGCCCGCGACGGCATCGCCGCCGATTCCACGCCGAACATCGAAACCGTGCTGTTCGCCGAGCTGCGGCTGGAGAGCCTGGCCCGCGCACGCAACGCCGGTGCGGTGCAGAACCTGAAGGATCGCCGCTTCGACCTGTACGAAACCCGCTGGCGGCCGCGCTGAGGTGCCGCAGGAGCGTTTTGCGGGGCACCTCGAAACAACGCCGGTTTGGCCGGAGCCTCACCCTGTGCGCGAACCTCCGTCGCGGCATGGTGCCGTGCTTTCGCGCACAGGGTGCGCTCCTACAGGCGGGGCCGGGTCTGCCATAATAACTGGATGTCCGAATCGCCCCAGCCCTCCGTGCGCTCCTCGAACCCCCGTCTGCAGGCCCTGCTCGGGCATGAATTCTTTGCGCCGCACCAGTGGAAGCGCCGCCTCGCGCTGTGGCTCGGCGCGATCGTGGTGGCGCTGGCGGCCATCGTGTTCACCAAGGCCAGCAACTGGTCCTACCAACTGTTCCAGACCATGCTCGGCTATGGAGCCTGGATCCCGCTGATCATCACCCCGATCGTGTTTGGCCTGCTGGCCTGGGCCACCGAGGGGCGCCTGCGCGCCACCCGCGGCAGCGGTATTCCGCAGGTGATCGGTACGCTGCACATCGAGGACGAGGGGTTTCGTGTCCGCATGCTGGCGCTGCCGATCGCGGTCGGCAAGATGGTCCTGACGCTGATTGCGCTGGCGGTCGGCGCCTCGATCGGTCGCGAAGGGCCGACCGTGCACGTCGGCGCCGGGCTGTTCTACACGATCGGTCGACGCTTCGGATTCACCGATCCCAAGGCCGCCTCGCGCTTCATCCTCGCCGGCGGTGCCTGCGGCATCGCCGCTGCCTTCAACACCCCGCTGGCCGGCGTGGTATTTGCGATCGAGGAGCTGGCCGGCACCTTCGAGCACCGCTTCAGCGGCCTGCTGCTGACTGCAGTGATCATCGGCGGTGTGGTGTCGCTGGGCATCATGGGCAACTACTCCTATTTCGGTGAAGTGCAGGCCAGCCTGCCGCTCGGCCATGCCTGGCTGGCGGTGCTGCTGACCGGCATCATCTGCGGGTTGCTGGGCGGCCTGTTCGCGCGGCTGATCCTGCTCACCCGGCATGGCCCGCTGGCCGCGATCGGACGGCTGCGTGGGCACGCGCCGGTGCTGTTCGCCACCGGTTGCGGGCTGGCACTGGCGCTGGTCGGGCTGCTTTCCCACAACAGCGTGTACGGCACCGGTTACGACCAGGCACGCGCCTTCGTGCAAGAGGCGGCGGTCACGCCCGGACAGGGCTTCGGCATCGAAAAACTGCTGGCCAACGTCTTTTCGTACTGGGCCGGCATCCCCGGCGGCATCTTCTCGCCGGCACTCGCGGTCGGCGCCGGCCTCGGCCACAACATCGCCCACTTCCTGCCCGGCATTCCGGCGGGCACGGTGGTGCTGCTGGGCATGAGCGCGTATCTGTCGGGCGTCACCGGCGCGCCGCTGACCTCGGCGGTGATCGCGATGGAGCTGACCGACAACCAGGACATGGTGATCCCGATCATGGCGGCGTGCCTGCTGGCGCGCGCCGCGGCCTCGCTGTTCAGCCCCACGCCGGTCTACAAGGATTTCGCCGAACGCATCGTGCAGGATTTCGAACGGCAGCAGGCCGCCCACCAGGCCCATGCCGAAAAGAACCAGGGAGAGTCGGCGGAACCGGTTCACGTGGGCAACACCAGTGCCTACGGCGATACGGCCGTGGCATCGGACGATGAACCGGTCCGGTAACGCATGAAGGTCGTCATGGAGGCACTGCAAACATGAACCTGCCCCGTTGGGATCGACTGTTGCTGAATGCCACCCTGGCGACGTTTGGCGACGCGCCCTCGTGCGGCACGATCGAACAAGGGGCCATCGCCATGCATCATGGCCGCATCGCGTGGGTCGGCCGCATGGGTGACCTGCCGGCGGCACCGGCCACGCTGGCCACTACCGTGCTGTCGATCGATGGCGCGCTGGTCACGCCGGGGCTGATCGACTGCCACACCCATCTGGTGTTCGCCGGCGATCGCTCACACGAGTTCGAGCTGCGCGCAAACGGCACCAGCTACGAGGAGATCGCGCGCGCCGGTGGCGGCATCGTCGCCACCGTGAAGGCCACGCGCGAGGCCAGCGAGGACGCGCTTTACGCGCAGTCGCTGGCGCGTGCGCGAACCCTGCTCGCCGATGGCGTGACCACGCTTGAAATCAAGTCCGGCTACGGCCTGGAACTGGAAACCGAACGCCGCATGCTGCGGGTGGCGCGACGCATCGGCCGCAAGCTCGGCATCACCGTGCGCACCAGCTTTCTTGGCCTGCATGCACTGCCGCCGGAGTACCGCGAACGTCGCGCCGACTACGTCAGCCTGGTCTGCGACGAGATGCTGCCCGCACTGGCGGCCGAAGGCCTGCTCGATGCGGTCGACGCGTTCTGCGAGAACATCGGTTTCAGCCGCGAGGAAACCCGCCGCCTGTTCGAGCAGGCACAGCGGCTCGGCCTGCCGGTGAAATTGCATGCCGAACAATTGTCCGATCTGGACGGTGCTGCGCTGGTCGCCGAATACCGAGGGCTGTCGGCCGATCACCTGGAGCACCTGGGCGAATCGGGCATCAAGGCGATGGCCGATGCCGGTACCGTGGCAGTGCTGCTGCCGGGAGCTTTTTACGCGCTGCGCGAAACCCGGCTGCCGCCGATCGAGCTGTTGCGCAAACACCGCGTGCCGATGGCGGTCGCCACCGACTGCAACCCCGGCAGCTCGCCGATGCTGTCGTTGCGACTGGCGGCCAGCATGGCCTGCACGCTGTTCCGGCTGACCCCCGCAGAAGCGTTGCACGGCATCACGACCCACGCGGCCCGCGCGCTCGGCCTGACCGATCGCGGCACGCTCGCGGTGGGCCAACCCGCCGATCTGGTGGTGTGGAATGCACGCCAGCCGGCCGAGCTGTGCTACTGGATCGGCGGCGGACTCGTGCACGAGGTCTACGTGTGCGGCGAATCCGTCTCGCGGCGCAGCGTTTCGAGATGCTGGCGCAACGCGTCGTGAAACGCCGGCGGCAGGTCCGCGCGTACCGGCACCCGCCACCAGTGCGCTAGCGCGAAGTGCCGGCACTTGACCGCGTCCTTGTCGGTCATCAGCACCGCCAAACGATCGCCGAAATCCAGCTCGGCCGGCACGAACCGATGGTGGTCGGCAAACGCATGCTCGATCACCTCGAGACCATGGCCGCGCAGGCTTTCGAAGAAGCGTCGCGGGTTGCCGATCGCCGCTACCGCATGCACCGGCTGACCGCGCCAACTGTCGAGCGGCAGACGCCGGGCATCGCCGAGCGCCACCGCCTCGTCGCCCGACAATCGCATCGGATATTCGCCGTCCAGGGCGTCGCCGCCATTGCAGACGCGAAAATCCACCCGCTGCAGCCGGCTCAGCGGCTCGCGCAACGGCCCGGCCGGCAACAGCCGCCCGTTGCCGAAACGGCGCATGCCGTCGATCACGCAGATCTCCACATCGCGTGCCAACGCGTAATGCTGCAGACCATCGTCGGCAATCAGCACATCGCAACCGGCCGCCACCAGCAATCGTGCCGCGGCAGGACGGTCGCGCCCCACCGCCACCGGCACGCCGCTGGCACGGATCAGGCAGGGCTCGTCGCCAAAGCGCAGCGGATCCGGCGCGTCGCCCAGCAGCGCCGGTTCGCGCTGATCGCCGCCATGGCCGCGGCTGACCACGCCCGGCCGATACCCGCGCGAGCGCAGCGCAGCGGCCAGCGCGATGGTCAGCGGGGTCTTGCCGGTGCCGCCGACGCTGAGGTTGCCGACCACCACGACCGGCACCGGCAGGCGTACCGCGTGCAGCCATCCGCGCCGGTAGAGCCCGCTGCGCAGGCGTACCAAGGTGCCGTACAACGCCGCCAGCGGCCATGCCCACCATGGCACCCGGCCGTTGCCGTACCAGGCCGACTCGAGCGTGCCGATCAGCGTCATGGATTGCTCCTTTAGCAGCCTGTCGGACTTTGCTCGGCCGGGCTGCGAATCCGTCTGTGCGGTCCATATTCTCGCCGCTTCTTGGCCCATAGCACCACTATGGACCGGCGAATCGTCGAAAATCTGTCCTCGCACAACCGAATTCTCACCTCGACCAGCAAAGCCCGACAGGCTGCTAGTCGCCACCCTGTTCGACGACCTGGTCGTGGAACTGCATCCGGTGCAAGGCAGCGTAATGCCCGTTCAAGGCCATCAGTTCGGCATGCGTGCCGCGCTCCACGATGTGGCCCTGGTCCAACACCGCGATCTGGTCGGCGTGCTCGATGGTGGACAGCCGGTGCGCGATCACCAGGGTGGTGCGGTCGCGTATCAGGCGCTGCAGAGCCTGCTGGATCAGCCGTTCGGATTCGCTGTCGAGCGCACTGGTGGCCTCGTCCAGCACCAGGATCGGCGCGTTCTTCAGGATCGCGCGGGCGATCGCCAGACGCTGCCGCTGGCCACCGGACAGCATGTTGCCGCTCTGGCCGATCCGGGTATGGATACCCTGCGGCATGCCTGCGATGAACTCCATCGCATTGGCCGCCTCGGCCGCGGCGACGATGTCCGACTCGCTGGCACCGGCCAGTTCGCCGTAGGCGATGTTGTTGGCCACGGTATCGTCGAACAGCACCACGCTCTGCCCGACCCAGGCGATCTGCCGGCGCAGCGAGGCCAGCGTGTAGTTCTGGTAATTCTCGCCGTCCAGCACGATGCGGCCGCTGCTCGGCTCATAGAAGCGCGGCAGCAGGCTGACCAGACTGCTCTTGCCGCTGCCGGAACGCCCGACCAGCGCGGTCACCGTGCCGGGCGCGCAATGCAGGTCGATGTCGCGCAGCGCCTCCAGATCATCGCGCGGATACACCAGCCCGACGCCTTCGAAACGCAGATCGCCGCGCGTGCGCCCCAGTGTGAGCCCGCCCCCATCGACTTCCGGCGGCAAGTCGACAATGCCGAACAGATCCTCGGCGGCCGACAGCCCGCGCTGGATGTTGGCCTGCACGTTGGTCAGCCGCTTCAGCGAGGGCAGCATGCCGCCCATCGCGGTCAGCACGGTGAAGAACACGCCGGGCGTGATGCTGTCGATCACCTGCGGCCGCGTGCCCAGAAACACCAGCAGCGCCATCGCGAAGGCGGCAACCGTCTGGATCGTGGAACTGGACATCGCACTGGTCGCGGCGATCTTCAGGTTGAGTCGGCGCGCGCGATGGGTGATCGCGTCGAAACGGTCGGCCTCGTACGCCTGGCCGCCATAGACGCGCACCTCGCGATGGGCGCCGACCGATTCCTCCACCGTGCCGGTGATCGAACCCATCATGCCCTGGATGCGGTGGCTGATCTGCCGATAGCGCCGGCTGACCAGGGTGGCGATAAGGGTGATCGGCGGCACCATCAGCAGCAGCGCCAGCGTGAGATAGGCACTGTTGGACAGCATCACGTACAGCATGCCGATCACGGTGACCCCTTCGGTCACCGCGACTTTCACCGCATCGGTGGCGGTCGACGACACCTGTTCGCTGGTGTAGGTGATGCGCGAAACCTGCTGACCCGACGGTTCGGCGCCGAAGAACGCCGCCGGCAACCGCAGATAGGCCGCGAACACGTCGTGCTGGATCGTCTGCACCACGTTGCGGCCGATGTAGGAAATGCCGTAGCTGCTGGCGAACGTGCCGATGGCGCGCACGACGAAGATGATGATGATCCAGATCGGCATCCAGAAGATGTAGTAGGCGTTTTTCTGCGCGAACATCTGATCGATCATCGGCTTCAGCAGCCGCGTGAAAACCGCCAGGCCGCCGCCTTCCACCGCCATGCCGATCAGCGCGATCACGGCCATCGCCCAGAAGCGGCGGGTATAGCCGAACAGGCGTTTGTAGACCGCCCGGCTTTGGGTATCCCACACGCCGAACTTCGTGCGGTTCACTTGCCCGCGCCCGGCTTGCTCGGCGTGGTGGCGATCGACAGCCGGGTAAAGCCGAGCTGGCCCAGTGCATCCATCGCCGTCACCACATCCTGATTGGGCGTCATCGCATCGGCGCGGATCGTCACCTGGCGATCGCGATTGTCGCCGGCGTTGCGCGCGATGGTCCGCTTGAGCGGCTCGATGCCCTCGCCCAGCACTTCGTCGCTACCCACGTAGAAGCGGCCGTCGCGGTCGATCATGATGGTCAGTGCCGGGGCATTCATGTCGCGATCCTGCGTGCTGGCCTTGGGCAGGGTGACCTGCAGGCGCGAATGCTGCACGAACGTGCTGGTCAGCACGAAGAACATCAGCAGAGTCAGCAGCACGTCGATCAACGGAATCACGTTGATCTCGAAATCGTCCCCACGCCGGTCGTTGCTGATACGCATCGGCCGGACCTCAAACGGCGCCCGGCGCGGATGTCGCCGGCATGCGCCGGGGCCGCGTCGATGCCGCGGCGGCGACGGGCTGCGTCAGCTCGTCCAGCAAGGCTGTCGCCTGTTTCTCCATCTGCACGCAATAACCGGCCACGCGCGAGCGGAAATAGCGGTGCAGCACATAGGCCGGAATCGCCACGGTCAGGCCGGCTGCCGTGCAGATCAGCGCCTCGCCGATGCCACCGGCCATCCTGGCCGGATCGCCGATGCCGCCGGCCATCACTTCCATGAACATGCGAATCAGGCCGATCACGGTACCGAACAGGCCCAGCAACGGACCGATCAGCGCGATCGTGCCGAGCGTGTTGAGGTAACGCTCCATCCGGTGCACCACATGCCGGCCGGTGTCCTCGATGCGTTCCTTGATCTGCTCGCGTGGCCGGTTGCGCACGGCCAGTGCCGCGGCCAGCAATTCGCCCAGCGGCGAGTCTTTGCCCAGCGCTTCGAGATGCCGTGGATCGAGTTGGCCCTTGCGTGCCCACTCGCGCACCTCGTCCCCCAGACCCGGCGGCAGCACCGATTTGCGGCGCAGGGTCCAGCAGCGCTCCAGCACGATCGCCAGGGCGATCGCCGAACAGATCAGGATGGGCACCAACGCCCAGCCGCCAGCTATCAGAATTTCCAGCACTTTGGACCCCACCGTACTGCTTGTCGACGAGCGCGCATGATAGCAGTCTCCTCCGGATGTACTGCGGCACGGGTGGCATTCCCTCGCTTCACACGAGCCGGGATTCCATCGAGCCGGGACTCACTCGCGCCAGTAGCGCGGCTCGCGCAATCGCCAGCCCGGCTCGCGCTGCGCCGGGGCATCGGCCGGAAAATCCAGCGGGATCGCGCCCAGTACGGCCGTGTTCACGACCGGCACATGGGCCGCGGCATAGCGTGCCAGCACACTCGCCCGGGGGTGGCCAAAGCGATTGTGCCAACCCGCCGAAACCACCGCCAGCGGGGCGTGCACGGCGCTGATGAAGAACAAGCTGGATGAACTTTTGCTGCCATGGTGCGGCACCAGCAGCACCGGCGGCAGGCCCGGTCCGAGCGCGGCGACCACCTGCGGCTCCACCTTCAGGCTCATGTCGCCGGTCAGCAGCAGGCGCCCGCCTCGCCCCTCGACCAGCAGCACGCAGGAATGATCGTTGCTCTTGTCCGCGGGTTGCCCGGGGATCGGACTGAGCACGCGAAATTGCACGCCGTCCCATCGCCACGACTGCCCGGCCAGGCACTGCCGCATCGGGATCGACACCCGCGCCGGCTCACCGGCGTAGCGTTGCGCCGGTGCAAACGCATCGGCAACAGCCACGGCCCCGCCGGCATGGTCGTTGTCGCCATGGCTGATCATCAGCATATCGACCCGTGCGATGCCCAGCGCATGCAGCGACGGCACGACCACCGCCGCGCCCAGATCGAAGCCCGACGGGTAACGTGCGCCGGCGTCGTACACCAACGCATGATCGCGGGTACGCAACAACACCGACAAACCCTGCCCCACATCCAGCACCCACACCTGGAACGCGCCCTCGGCCGGCAACTGGCGCGGCGGCAGCAGCAGCGGCAGGAACAGCAACGCACCCAGCCAGCGCAACGGCACGCCGCGCGGCAGGAACAGCCACAGCGCGCCCAGCAGCGCCAGCAGCAGCGCCCACGGTTGCACGGCCGGCAAATACCAGTGCGCACCCGGCCATTGCGCCATCCGTTCCAGCAGCCACCATTGCGCGTGCGCCAGCTTGCCGGCCAGCCACAGCACCGGGGTGGCCAGCGGCGGGCACAGCCACAGCAGCAGCATGCCGAACAACGCGCACGGCACGATCACGAAGCTGACCATCGGCACCGCGATCAGGTTGGACAACGCCCCCACCAGCGACGCTTGGCCGAAAAACCAAAGGGTCAGCGGCAGCAGGGCCACCGTCATCACCAGCTGCCCGGCCGACAGTTCATGCAGAAACGCGCGCAGCCCGCGTCCGCGCGCCTGCAGGCACAACATCAGGAACGCCACCCCGATGAACGACAGCCAGAAGCCGGCCGCCAGCACCGCCAGCGGGTCGACCAGCAGGATCGCGAGCATCGCCAGTGCCAGCGACTGCGCACCGCTGGAGCCACGCCGGCTGCAACGCGCCAGCGCCACCACCGCGATCATCAGCAACGTGCGCACCGTGGGCAGGCCGAAACCGGCCAGCGCACTGTAGATGCCGGCCGTCAGCAGCGCGGCGGCGGCCTGCGCCTGCGGTCGCGGCACGCGCAGCCCCAGCCACGGCCACAACCCGTAGACGAACAGCGCCAGCCACACGCCGAACACCGCCGCCACGCCGACATGGAATCCGGAAATCGCAATCAGGTGCGAGACGCCGTTGGCGCGTGCAATCTCCCAGTCACGCTGCCGCAGTCCGCGCGTATCGCCCACCGAAAAGGCCTGCAACAGGGTGGCGTCGTGCGGATCGTGCACGCGCGCCGCAATGCCGCGTGCGACCGCGTCACGTATGCCATCGACGCACCAGTGCGGACCGCCAAGACGCCCGTTGCCGGCGTCTTCGCGCACATAGCCGGTGGCCACGATGCCACGCTCCAGCGCCGAACGCTCGCTGTCGGCGCCGCCCGGGTTGCGCAGGCCACGCGGCCGTTTCAGACGCAGCAGCAGCCGCCAGCGCGTGCACGGTTGCAGCCGCGGCGCGCGCTCGTACCAGGCCACGGTCACGCGTCCGCGAAGCGCGACCGGCTTGCCATCCAGCGTCGCCTGCTCCACGCGAAAAGCGAAACGGCTGGCATCGCTGCGTACCTGCGGCAGGTCGGCGATGGTGCCTATCACGACGAAATCGCGACCTTCCAGG